>NZ_QRXX01000029.1:0-1362 GCF_003462695.1 Collinsella sp. AF16-8 | reverse complement strand
GGTGACGCATAATTTCTTTCGCAAATTGACAACCGCATAGCGGAACACGGCCCGCGCCCCGTCATATGATTTCTAGCGGCTAAACAACAAATCAACGACGAAAGGGGCACGGGCCGTGTCTGCGAACATCGTAACAGTCGACGAGGAGTCGCTGCGCAAGGACATAAAGAATCTGGTGAGGAAGACCGTCGAGGAGACGCTCAACGCGCTGCTCGACGAGGAGGCGTCCGAGCTCGTAGGGGCCGGGCGCTACGAGAGGACGGCAGGCCGGGAGGCATACCGCAGCGGCCACTACGCGAGAAAGCTCGTCACCGGGGCAGGAGAGGTCGAGCTCAACGTGCCGAAGCTGCGCGGCGCGACCTTCCAGACGGCCGTTATCGAGCGCTACCGCAGGCGCGAGACTTCGGTCGAGGAGGCCATCGTCGAGATGTACCTCGCGGGCGTCTCGACCAGGAGAATCGAGGACGTCTCCGAACTCCTCTGGGGAGCGCCCGTGTCCTCCGGCACCGTCTCCAACCTCAACGAGAAGGCGTTCGCGTCCATCGAGGCCTGGCGCCAGAGGCCGCTCGAGGGCGATTACCCTTACGTTTTCGTCGACGGCATCTACCTCAAGCGCAGCTGGGGAGGGTCCTACGAGAACGTGGCCGTTCTGGTGGCCATCGGCGTCAACTCCACCGGCGACCGGGAGGTCATCGGCTGCGCGGAGGGCTACACCGAGTCGGCGGACTCGTGGCGCGAGTTCTTCTCGTGGCTCAGGGGGCGCGGGCTCTCCGGCGTGCGGCTCGTCACCGGCGACAAGTGCGCGGGGATGCTCGGTGCGCTCGAGGAGGTGTTCCCCGGGGCACGCTACCAGCGCTGCACGGTCCACTTCTACCGAAACGTGTTGGGAAGGGTGCCCGTGACCAGGAGGAAGGCCGTGGCGCGCATGCTGAAGGCGATTCACGCGCAGGAATCGCGCGAGGCGTGCTCGAGGAAGGCGGCGGAGGTGGCGGACGAGCTGGACGGGATGAGGCTCGGCGCGGCCGCGAGGACGGTGCGCGACGGCTTCTCCGAGACTCTCGCCTACACGGACTTCCCGCCGGAGCACTGGCGCAGAATCCGGACCAATAACGGTATCGAGCGCATCAACCGCGAGATCAGGCGGAGGACGAGAGTCGTAGGGACCTTCCCGGACGGCAACTCGGCCCTGATGCTGGTGACGGCGAGGCTGAAGTACATCGTGGAGCACGAATGGGGCAAGAGGAGGTACCTGGACATGTCGAAGCTGGAGGAGATGGACGAGCTGAGCAAGAAGGCGGAGGGCTAGAGCAAGGCGGGGCCGAGGCCGCCTCGATCAATTTGCGAAAGAATCTTGACGGTACC
>NZ_QRXX01000028.1:0-1507 GCF_003462695.1 Collinsella sp. AF16-8 | reverse complement strand
GGTGGCGCGCGCAGACGTGGTGTAAGAGCGTCCCGAGGTCCGTCGCTGCAAGTCCCGATGTTACTCCTTCTTGAGACCGCGCCTCTCGACTATCTCGTCCACTATCTCCCTGGCGCGCCGCCCGAGCGCGCGGCGCCTCCCCTCTGTCGGGGCCGGCCTGTCCGCGGGCTCGGCGAAGCCCTCGGCGGCCGAGGCCTCGGAGAACACGCGCTGCTGGGACCACTGTCCCTCGGTCTCCATGAGGCTCGCGCACGTCAGGCGCAGCATCGACTCCCTCGAGGGGAAGGACTGCACGACCCTGTAGCGGCGCTTGATCTCGCGGTTGGCGCGCTCCTGGACGTTGTTGGTGCGGAGCTTGGCCCAGTGCGCCCTGGGGAAGGCCGTGAACGCCAGCGCGGAGTCCTCGGCCTGCTCGAAGACCTCGCCGGCCCTGGCGGACACCGACGCCACCCAGGGCGCCGCCTCGGCCCACACGCAGCGCGCGAGGTCGGGGTCGTCCTGGTAGACCGCGGCGTGCACGAGGTCCCTGACGGCCGCCTTGGAGTCCTCGGGCCTGCCCGAGCAGGCGCTCTGGAGGTTGCGCTGCAGGTGCGTCACGCAGCGCTGCCAGGCGCAGCCCTGGAACAGGCGCGAGACGGCGGCCACGAGCCCGGCGTGGCTGTCGGAGACCACGAGGCGAACGCCGGCCAGCCCGCGCTCGCGCAGCCCGCCGAGGAATGCCGCCCAGGAGTCCTCGCTCTCGGTGTCGACCACGTCGCAGCCCAGGAAGTGCTTGCGCCCGTCGGCGCCCAGCCCGATCGCGGTCACGACGCCCTGCGAGACGACCGACGAGCCGACCCTGCAGCTCATGTAGGTAGCGTCGAGCCACAGGTAGCAGCACGGCGTGCCCGACAGGTCGCGGCGGCGGAACTCCGCCACCTCGGCGTCGAGGTCGGAGCAGAGGCTCGAGACCTCCGAGCTCGACAGCGAGGATATGCCCAGCTTGGACGCCACGCGCTCGACCTTGCGGGTGGACACGCCGCATACGTACATCTCCTGCACGATGGCGGCCACCGAGGTGTCGACGCGCGACCATCGCGCGAGCATGCCCTCGGGGTAGTAGGTGCCGTGCCTGAGCTTGGGTATCTCGAGCTCCACGTCGCCCACGGCGGTCTTGAGCGACCTGGGGCGGTAGCCGTTGCGGCTGTTCTCCCTGCCGTCGCTGCGCTCGTTGCGGCTCGCGCCGCACATCTGCTGGGCCTCGGAGTCCATCAGCGCGTTCATCACGCTGCCCAGCACCCTGCACGCGAACTCGCGCGCGTCGCCGCACTCCTGCCAAAGCCTCGCCGCCTCGAGGGCCTCGTCGCGGCCGAGGCGCAGTACACTCTCTTCTTGGGGCATCGCCTTTCCTTCCATTCGTCACCTTCATTACTCCAACGACGAATTCTAGGCGGTGTCCCCTCCCTTTCAAGAAAGGGCGGAGGCGGGGCATGCCCCGCCTCTTACACCACATCTCTGCGCGCTACCA
>NZ_QRXX01000027.1:0-1565 GCF_003462695.1 Collinsella sp. AF16-8 | reverse complement strand
AAAATCCCGCCGCTTCGGTGTCCAGCTTAGCCCCGTGTATTGTCGGCGCATGTCCACTCGACCAGTGAGCTGTTACGCACTCTTTGAATGCATGGCTGCTTCTAAGCCAACATCCTGGTTGTCTGGGCGGACGCACATCCTTTGCCACTCGGCTGGAACTTGGGGACCTTAGCGGGCGGTCCGGGCTGTTTCCCTCTCGAGCACACAGCTTAGCCCACATGCTCTGACTGCCGCGCTCTGGGCCGCCGGCATTCGGAGTTCGGTTGGATTCGGTAGGCGGCGAAGCCCCCTCGTCCATCCGGTGCTCTACCTCCGGCGGTGAACGCGCGACGCTAGCCCTAAAGCTATTTCGGGGAGAACGAGATATCTCCGGGTTTGATTGGCCTTTCACCCCTATCCGCAGGTCATCGCCGCCGTTTTCAACCGACGTGCGTTCGGCCCTCCACGGGGTCTTACCCCCGCTTCAGCCTGCCCACGGATAGCTCACCCGGCTTCGCGTCCGCGGCGCGGGACTCAAGTCGCCCTGTTAAGGCTCGCTTTCGCTCCGGCTCCCTTTCGGTTAACCTCGCCCCGCGCCAGCGACTCGCTGGCTCATTCTACAAAAGGCACGCCGTCACACCATATAGGTGCTCCGACTGCTCGTGGGCGCACGGTTTCAGGTACTGTTTCACTCCCCTCCCGGGGTGCTTTTCACCTTTCCCTCACGGTACTGGTGCGCTATCGGTCACAGGGTAGTACTCAGGCTTGGATGGTGGTCCACCCAGGTTCGGACCGGGTTTCACGTGCCCGGCCCTACTCAGGGACCGCGTCGCGCCGTCCGGTCTGGGTTCGCGTACGGGGCTGTCACCCGCTGCGGCCGGCCCTCCCATGCCGTTCCGCTCCCCAGCCGGACCTGCGCCCGGGGGCGGCAGCCCCCGGATGCGCGGCCCTGCAACCCCGTCGGCGGAACCCCTGCCGGGTATGCCCGCTCGACGGTTTGGCCATCGGTCCCCTTTCGCTCGCCGCTACTCGGGGAGTCTCGAGATTGATTTCCTCTCCTCCGGGTACTTAGATGTTTCAGTTCCCCGGGTTGTCCTCCCGGCCCCTATGTGTTCGGGGTCGGGATATCCGTACTGCTACGGATGGGTTCGCCCATTCGGAGACCCCCGGGTCGAAGGATGTGTGCTCCTCGCCGGGGATTATCGCAGCTTGCCGCGTCCTTCATCGGCTCCCTGTGCCAAGGCATCCGCCGTGCGCCCGTGGTATCTTGCGGGACCGCTCTCGGGCCCGCGGGATATCCACGTGTCGCTAAAGTTAATTAATCGATATCATGAATAGCGCTCGTATGTCGCAATTCGGGTATCTCATACCGCGGCACAGTAGTTGACTGTGCTCGCGATCAGATGCTCCTCACTCATTAATAAGTGAATTCTTCTTGTTTGGATCGGATGAATGATTGCTATCATTCTGTCTTTAAATCGCAGAAAAGAATCGAGTCTGGAAGAATGATCTTCCATCTCTCTCCTATCGCTATGCGGCTCTCAAGGTACGCGGGTGCGACCCCGGGGACCGGGTGCTGCGGGGAC
>NZ_QRXX01000026.1:0-1572 GCF_003462695.1 Collinsella sp. AF16-8 | reverse complement strand
GGCGGGGCCGAGGCCGCCTCGATCAATTTGCGAAAGAATCTTGACGGTACCTCCAGGAGGCGGCCTAGCAGCGATGCGCCGTACACCTGGTGCGCAACTGCATATGCGAGGTCGGCTCCTGGCAGCTGATGCGCCCCGTGGGGCACATCATCTCGTCGGTCTTCCACGCCGGGGACGCCACCACCGCCGTGGTCATGTACCACGCAGCGTGCGAGATGTTGGAAGGGTGCTGCCCGAGGGCGGAAAGGGTGCTCGAGGAGGCAGAGCCCGACGCGCTCGCGTACCTTGACTTCCCGAGGTCGCACTGGAAGCGCCTGCGCACCAACAACGTGCAGGAGCGCGCCAACAGGGAAATTAAGCGCCGCTCGCGTGTGGTGCAGGTCTTCCCGTCGGAGAAATCTCTGCTCAGGCTCGTGGGCGCCGTCTTGTGCGACCAGGCTGAGGCATGGTCCGACTCGCACTATTTCTCGGAGAGGAAGATGGCCGAGATGCACAACGCGGAGCTTCGGAAGGGCGCCTCGGGCTGTCATGACTGGACTGAGCTGGAAGAGACCGCCAGGAAGATGGTCGAATCCAGCTTTGAGCTTGCCGACAGGGTGGATTCGACCTAGGATATCGATAGATTCCGGATTCTGGACACAGGGGCCAATTAGTCCATAAAACCATCTTTCGCGACACTACCTCGAGTTCGATTTTCGCACGCTGATCAGAGACTATCTCATACCAAGAGCGAATTTAAAACCCAGTCCCGCTGAGGCATAGCAGTAGTGTGGTAGTAGTTCAGCCACCAGGCCAGCGATGTCGTCACAATGTAGCCGATGTTATCCATAACCATACCGTTACCGACGTAAATAGCAACGTGTCCCCAGCGAGCCCCCGCATTGGTATGCGTATGAGTCCAGCCTGCTATGGGGCTTTCCTTCGGCGTCGTTGAGCCTAATTGAGCCCACGCTGTCCATGACACCCGTTAATACAATTGCGCCACTGCTGCACGCATAATATGCGTATGCATCTTGTGAGAAGACCCAGGCGTTGCACTCTAATGCGCCGCCACTATCCGAATCCAAATAGTAGCAATTACCATTTACAGACTGAAATCCTTCGAGCATGGCGCCATTATTATTGGAATCAAGCAAATACCAGTTAGAATCGAAGTAAAAACACCCTGTACGAATCGCTCCAGAGGCATTGGCGCAATACCATGTCCCATTGTTAACAAACCAACCAGTGTTCATGGATCCAGATTGAGAGAAATGGTGCGACACGCCGTTAACAAGCTTAAAGCCTGTAGCCATTAATCCAGAAGGCTCAAGCCAATACCAAGTATTGCCAAGGAGCAGCCATCCGGTCTTCATAGCACCAGAACCGTCCAGGTAATACCAACTACCATTAATTAAAACCCAGCCGGTCTTTATTGAACCTGATGTTTCGTCAAGGTAGGACCAGTAACCGCCGGTGGAAGCCCAGCCCTTCAAATGTGCACAGAACTCAGAGAATAAGTGCCATCCATCACTCAGATATCGGTACCGTCAAGATTCTTTCGCAAATTGATCGAGGCGGCCTCGGCCCCGC
>NZ_QRXX01000025.1:0-1621 GCF_003462695.1 Collinsella sp. AF16-8 | reverse complement strand
GTGTCGCATCCGGGCAGACATCGAACCATTTGAAATGGTCTAACTTGGATTTGTTTTTCGCAAGGCCGCCGAGAGGCGGCCCCGAGAAATTCCTTTTCCTATACAGAACCATATGAATCGAACGGAACCGATCAGCGATGACTGAGAGGACCGGACGGGCTCGAAGCCCAGATATTTTGGACGGAGAGTTCGATCCTGGCTCAGGATGAACGCTGGCGGCGCGCCTAACACATGCAAGTCGAACGGCACCCCTCTCCGGAGGGAAGCGAGTGGCGAACGGCTGAGTAACACGTGGAGAACCTGCCCCCTCCCCCGGGATAGCCGCCCGAAAGGACGGGTAATACCGGATACCCCGGGGTGCCGCATGGCACCCCGGCTAAAGCCCCGACGGGAGGGGATGGCTCCGCGGCCCATCAGGTAGACGGCGGGGTGACGGCCCACCGTGCCGACAACGGGTAGCCGGGTTGAGAGACCGACCGGCCAGATTGGGACTGAGACACGGCCCAGACTCCTACGGGAGGCAGCAGTGGGGAATCTTGCGCAATGGGGGGAACCCTGACGCAGCGACGCCGCGTGCGGGACGGAGGCCTTCGGGTCGTAAACCGCTTTCAGCAGGGAAGAGTCAAGACTGTACCTGCAGAAGAAGCCCCGGCTAACTACGTGCCAGCAGCCGCGGTAATACGTAGGGGGCGAGCGTTATCCGGATTCATTGGGCGTAAAGCGCGCGTAGGCGGCCCGGCAGGCCGGGGGTCGAAGCGGGGGGCTCAACCCCCCGAAGCCCCCGGAACCTCCGCGGCTTGGGTCCGGTAGGGGAGGGTGGAACACCCGGTGTAGCGGTGGAATGCGCAGATATCGGGTGGAACACCGGTGGCGAAGGCGGCCCTCTGGGCCGAGACCGACGCTGAGGCGCGAAAGCTGGGGGAGCGAACAGGATTAGATACCCTGGTAGTCCCAGCCGTAAACGATGGACGCTAGGTGTGGGGGGACGATCCCCCCGTGCCGCAGCCAACGCATTAAGCGTCCCGCCTGGGGAGTACGGCCGCAAGGCTAAAACTCAAAGGAATTGACGGGGGCCCGCACAAGCAGCGGAGCATGTGGCTTAATTCGAAGCAACGCGAAGAACCTTACCAGGGCTTGACATATGGGTGAAGCGGGGGAGACCCCGTGGCCGAGAGGAGCCCATACAGGTGGTGCATGGCTGTCGTCAGCTCGTGTCGTGAGATGTTGGGTTAAGTCCCGCAACGAGCGCAACCCCCGCCGCGTGTTGCCATCGGGTGATGCCGGGAACCCACGCGGGACCGCCGCCGTCAAGGCGGAGGAGGGCGGGGACGACGTCAAGTCATCATGCCCCTTATGCCCTGGGCTGCACACGTGCTACAATGGCCGGTACAGAGGGATGCCACCCCGCGAGGGGGAGCGGATCCCGGAAAGCCGGCCCCAGTTCGGATTGGGGGCTGCAACCCGCCCCCATGAAGTCGGAGTTGCTAGTAATCGCGGATCAGCATGCCGCGGTGAATGCGTTCCCGGGCCTTGTACACACCGCCCGTCACACCACCCGAGTCGTCTGCACCCGAAGTCGCCGGCCCAACCGCAAGGGGGGAGGCGCCGAAGGTGTGGAGGG
>NZ_QRXX01000024.1:0-1783 GCF_003462695.1 Collinsella sp. AF16-8 | reverse complement strand
AGAATCGGTAGGGGAGCTTCCCATGGGCGGTGAAGCCGCCGGGCGACCGGCGGTGGAGCGCATGGGAGTGAGAATGCTGGCATGAGTAGCGAGAGACGAGAGAGTAACTCGTCCGCCGTGAACCCGAGGTTTCCTGGGCAAGGCTAATCCTCCCAGGGTCAGTCGGGGGCTAAGGCGAGGCCGGAAGGCGTAGCCGACGCGCAGCAGGCAGACATTCCTGCACCGCGCACGCGGCGCTACGACCGACGGGGCGACGGATGGGGGTGGCTCGGCGGGGTTCTGGACGTCCCCGTGATGGAGCGCGGCCCGCGGACCAGGGAAATCCGGTCCGCACGAGGGCGAGGCTCCGGACGAAGCGATCAAGCGAAGCGAGTGAGCCCGAGGTCCCTAGAAAAACCCCTAGGCAGGCGCGTGCGCGCCCGTACCGCAAACCGACACAGGTGGGTGGGTAGAACATACCGAGGCGATCGGGTCAACCATGGTCAAGGAACTCGGCACAATGGCCCCGTAACTTCGGGAGAAGGGGTGCCCGCGCGTACGTGAACGGACTTGCTCCGGGAGCGGAGGCGGGCCGCAGTGGAGAGGCCCAAGCGACTGTTTACCAAAAACACAGGACTCTGCAGAAGCCGCAAGGCGACGTATAGGGTCTGACGCCTGCCCGGTGCCGGAAGGTCACGCGGAGGAGTTAGCGCATCGCGCGAAGCCCCGAAGCCAAGCCCCGGTAAACGGCGGCCGTAACTATAACGGTCCTAAGGTAGCGAAATTCCTTGTCGGGTAAGTTCCGACCTGCACGAAAGGCGCAACGACTTGGGCGCTGTCTCGACCATGGACCCGGTGAAATTGCACTGGTCGTGAAGATGCGACTTACCCGCGGAAGGACGGAAAGACCCCGTGAACCTTCACTGCAGCTTGGCATTGGCCGCTGGTCCCGCGTGTAGAGGATAGGCAGGAGGCACAGATCCGGAGGCGCCAGCCCCCGGGGAGCCGCCCTTGGAATACTGCCCTCGCGCGACCGGCGTCCTAACCCGAGGCCGTCAACCGGCTCGGGGACCGTGCCAGGCGGGCAGTTTGACTGGGGCGGTCGCCTCCTAAAGGGTAACGGAGGCGCGCGAAGGTCCGCTCGGGACGGTCGGCAACCGTCCTTTTGAATGCAAGAGTACAAGCGGGCTTGACTGCGAGGCCCACAAGCCGAGCAGGTGCGAAAGCAGGCTCTAGTGATCCGGCGGCCCCGAGTGGGTGGGCCGTCGCTCAACGGATAAAAGGTACTCCGGGGATAACAGGCTGATCTTGCCCAAGAGTCCACATCGACGGCAAGGTTTGGCACCTCGATGTCGGCTCATCGCATCCTGGGGCTGGAGCAGGTCCCAAGGGTACGGCTGTTCGCCGTTTAAAGCGGTACGCGAGCTGGGTTCAGAACGTCGTGAGACAGTTCGGTCCCTATCCTCCGTGGGCGCAGGAGAATCGATGGAGGCTGCCCCCAGTACGAGAGGACCGGGGTGGACGCACCTCCGGTGAACCGGTTGTCGACCAACGGCACGGCCGGGTAGCCGCGTGCGGCGCGGATAACCGCTGAAGGCATCTAAGCGGGAAGCCGTTCCAGGGATTAGTTCTCCTTCCGGTAAGGGCCCAGGTAGACTACCTGGTCGATAGACGGCAGGTGCAAGGGCGGCGACGTCCTCAGCCGAGCCGCACTAATCGCCCGAGCTCTTCCGGAACCGCACCTCGCGGCCCGCGGGACATGCGCTCTGAAGCGCGGTCCGGGCACGAGGATGCCCCCGAGTCA
>NZ_QRXX01000023.1:0-1977 GCF_003462695.1 Collinsella sp. AF16-8 | reverse complement strand
TCGGAAGGCACGTGCAGACCTTTCGTCATGGCCTCCTACCTTTCTTTCGGGCCCTTGTCAGGGCCGATTCGTTAGCGCCCCTCCGTGTGAGGCGTTATTGCTGACGACATATTTATATCCAAAAACAGCCCATACTTCCACCTCGCCCCCGAACGGTTTTTTATAGGGGGTGAACGGCATACACATATACTTCACGCATGGCACACTTTGATTTAATAAAGTTTATTTACGTGCTTAAATGCTTTTTCAAACCAAATAGCAAATGGAACTTAACTTTATTAAACCACCCTCAAATTGCATATTTCTAATAAAGCTATGAATAGAATTAGCGATTCATACCGCGTCTCAACCATTTTCATTTTTATTCAGAAAAAAGTTTGTCCTATTCATTTCTGGTATGGGTATTACCGTTTACCAGACGCTTGGTACCGTTCACCGGAAGTTCAGTATAAGGCCCAACGAACACCGGCTCGCCTTACGGCCTCATTTGTAACAACTTGACTTCTCGGTATAGAAAAACAGACCCGCTCCCCTCATGGGAAACGGGTCTGTTATCGATAATCGTAGACAGATTTGAGTGGCTTTGAGAGCCGTCGGAATCCTAGCGATCAAACTCCGCCAGCGCCTCGCCCAGAAGCCTCAGGCCCTCGCGAAGAACGTCTTCGCTCGCGCAGAAGCCCAGACGCGCGCCGCAGGGAAGCTCAAAGCGGCTGCCGGGAACCAGCAGCACTCCCCTCTCGGCCAACAGGCGCTTGCAGAACTCCTCATCGTCCTCGGGAATATCCAGCTGGATAAACGAGGTGGATACGCCCTGCGGCGCCGTCCAAGAGACGCGGCTCTGCGCATCGATCCATGCCTGAGCGATATCACGGTTGCCAAACACGATCTTACGGTTGCGCTCAAGGATCTTATCCTTGTGCTCGAGCACGTAGGTCGCCAGGGCGTCGTTGAACACGCCGCCGCAGATCATGGTGTAGTCACGATAGGTGCGGATGCGGTTGGAAACCTCTTCGTCGGCCACGACCCAGCCCACGCGAGCCGCAGGCGTCGAATAGGTCTTGGACACCGAGTTGGTGACAATGGCCTTCTCGTACACGTCGGCCATCGATATAAAGGACTCGGTGTTCTCGAGCGGCAGATACACCTCGTCGCACAGCACATAGGCGCCCACCGAACGGGCGATCTCGGCAATCTGGCCGAGCGTATCGGCATCGAGCACCGTACCGATGGGGTTCGATGCGTTATTGATGCAGATGAGCTTGGTGTTGGGGCGCACCAAGCGCTTGAGCTCATCGATATCGGGCTTCCAGCCGAGCTCCTCGCGAAGCTCCCAATACTCGACCTCGGCACCGAGCGTACGCGGAATCTCGTAGAGCGGCGCATAGGTAGGCCACTCGGCAATCACGTGATCGCCGGGCTCCACAACGGCCATGATGGCGTTGAGGTTGGCGCCCGTGCAGCCATTGGTCTGCAAAATGTGATCGGGATTGACATCGCGACGATACAGCTTGGCGACCTCGGCCTTAAATTCCGGCGATCCCTCGATCCAGCCGTAGTTCATCTTCTCGCGATCCAGGCGCTCGTAGAACGTGGCGCCGTCCTGCTCGTCCAGTGCGCGAAGCTCGCCCATGGTCAGCGACGAGATCGTCGACTGGGCGATGTCCCACGTGGCGCTCTTCTCCCAAACGTTGAGCCATTCCTCAACGCCAATCGTCTTAATGTCCATGGCCAAGCTCCTTACAAAAGCAGTCATCCAACCGTGTTGACGTTCCTCATACAAGATTGGGGCGGCGCGAAAACCCGCACCGCCCCAATGGGAGACATCTAACGTCAGCTAGATGTATGTATTAAGACCTATACGGGTCATAGAAGACCTTAGAGGTCCTCGCGCCAGAAGGGCATGCTCATGCAGCGCGGGCCGCCACGGCCGCGGGAGAGCTCGGCGGAGGGCACGACGAGAAGGTCCAGGCCCTCCTT
>NZ_QRXX01000022.1:0-2119 GCF_003462695.1 Collinsella sp. AF16-8 | reverse complement strand
CGGCAAGGAGATATATTGCCAGACCGGAGGGGCGCCGGGGGCGGGAATCTGGGTGTACACATTTCCTACACATATAAGGACTCTCGGCTGGCTGGGTAAATATAAGAGGGGACCTCGTTTCCGAGATCCCCTCTTTCGCCTATCTACAGTAATAGACTCTTAAATACCTTATGCCAGCAGCTTGCGACCGGACTCTTCAATCGCGTCAAGTGCTGCATCAGCTTCGGCGGCATCCGCGCCCTTGGCAAAGATATACAGCTTGATCTTGGGCTCGGTGCCGGAAGGACGGACGATACCCTTGTTGCCACCCTCGAGATCGAACTCAATGACATTAGCCTTCGGCAGGCCGTTCACGCAGGTGTTGTAGTCCACGACGGCCTCAATCTTGGAACCGGCGAGCTCCGCGGGCGGGTTCTCGCGCAGACCAGCCATGATGCCGGCCATCTTTGCCGCACCCTCAGCGCCCGGATAGCTCAGCGAAATCGTCTTGTTGTGATAGTAGCCATACTTCTCGTACAGCTCGTGCATCGCGTCGGCGAGGTTCTTACCCTGCAGCTTGTAATACTGAGCCATCTGGCAAATCAGCAGCGAAGTGCTCACGGCGTCCTTGTCGCGCACGTGATCACCGGCCAGATAACCGTAGCTCTCCTCAAAACCGAAGATAAAGCGATCGACTTCACCGGCATCGGAAAGCGAGGTAATGATGTCACCGATGTACTTGAAGCCCGTCAGGCAGCGACGGAGCTCAAAGCCATATTCCTCGGCCAGAGCATCGACCATGGCGGAAGAAACAATGGTAGTAACCGCGACCTTCTTAGTGAGGTCCTCGCCGCGGGCGGCACGGGTCTTGCAAATATAGTCGAGCAACAGGACGCCCATCTCGTTACCGGTCAGCAGCAGATAGTCATCGCCATTCTTAACGGCAACGCCAACACGGTCGGCGTCGGGATCGGTCGCAAGCAGCAGATCGGGGTGAACCTGCTCGCAGAGATCGATGCCCTTCTGCATGGCCTGTCGGATCTCGGGGTTAGGATACGGGCAGGTCGGGAAATCGCCGTTAGGTTCCTTCTGCTCGGGAACAACCGTGACATCAGTGATGCCAGCGCGCTCGAGCACCGTGGTGACGGGAATGAGGCCGGTACCATTCAGCGGCGTATAGACAAGCTTGAGCGGTGCGCCGGCAATCTCCTCGGCAGAAAGATTCGTAACGCCGCGAGCGAGAACGGCGTCGTAATAACGCTCGAGGCACGAGTCATCGATCCATTTGACCAGGCCCTGCTCAAGAGCCTCATCGAAGTCCATGGACTTCACACCGGTGAACGTATCGGTCTCGGCGATAGCCTTAGAAATTGCATCGGCGGCCTCGCTGGTGATCTGGCAGCCGTCGGGGCCATAGGCCTTATAGCCGTTATACGGTGCCGGGTTATGACTAGCGGTCATGCAAATGCCACCGGAGCACTTAAGATCACGGACGGCCCAGGAGAGCGTCGGCACAGGAGAAATCTTGGGATAAACGAGGGCAGTCACGCCGTTTGCTGCAAGAATGGCAGCCGTCGTCTTAACGAACAGCTCACCTTTATTGCGGCTATCGCGAGCGATGGCAACCGTTGGATGCTCGAAGGTCGCATTGAGGTAGTCAGCGAATCCCTGGGTCGCACGACCGACCGTATAGATATTCATACGGTTAGTGCCCGCACCGATAGTGCCGCGAAGGCCGGCAGTACCGAAGGCGAGATCTTGGAAGAAAGCATCGGTGATGGCGTCCTCATCACCCTGCTCCTTCATCGTGTTAAGCTCAGCGAGGAGCTCCTCGTCCTTGACATTGGCAATCCAAGTATCAAGCAGCTCATGAACATCTGCCATGTGAGTCCTTCCTTCACAATCAATAAAACGACCCGTGTAAAACAGGACAAGCGCAGCAGTGCGCTAAAGCAAATATTAGTCCATTGAGAACAGAGAACCGACCAAAGAACGGTGAACGTCTATATTCAGCGGTGGATGATTAAATTGATTTAATTGCATAAGGAATGTTGCCCGTAAACGCAAAAAAGGGGGAGGCCGCGAGACCTCCCCCTTCTTCAAGTCAAGCGTACGGCTCGGTGCCGTCCACCGGTCAGCG
>NZ_QRXX01000021.1:0-3017 GCF_003462695.1 Collinsella sp. AF16-8 | reverse complement strand
GCAAGGCAGGGGCGATCCAGGCCGATTTGGGCGCCCTGCTCTCGGTGGCGCGGGCAGGTGGCGAGTAACGCGGAGCGGTAGACGCGCAATGAGGTTTTAGCCGCAGCCTCCGAACGAGAGGGCTCGGAGGCTGGTATTCCTGAATCGCAGGTCACGATGGGTTATCGGAATCGCGAAGAGCGGATACCGCCAGTAAGCCCCCTTCGGAATAGGCGTTGAGCAGCTCCTGGGCATGGGCGAACTCGGGGCCTCGTCTCCAGCCGAGCAGGCGGTTGACGGCCAGATCGCCCTGGACGTTGTGGACGAAGAGCAGGAAGGCGTCTTCGCGTGAAAGCCCTGTTTTCTCCATGACCCAGGGAACCATCTGCTCCGCTCCGCGTTCTATGACGCGCTGGGCTACGCGAGCGTATGAGTCGCTGTCCGAATAAAGCAGGCGATAATCGTCGTCTGCCGACGGACGCTGGCAAAGCGTTGCCGATTCAACCCCCTCAAGCGGGGGAGCCGCTGCCAATGCCTCGTCGATAAGCGCATCGAGCAGCGCGTACTTATCCTCGCAATGCAGATAGAACGTTCCCCGGTTGATCTCGGCGCGGCGGCAGATGTCCGCCACCGTCATCTTCGCGAAGCCGACCTCGGCCAGCAGCGCGAAGAACGCCTCCTGTATGACCGAGAGGGTGTAGCGCCGCCGGCGGTCGATCTTGGTTTCTCCCATCGCCTCTCCAATCTGAGTCGTTTGACAATGTCCAGTAGCTGTTCGTTTATCGACAGGTGCACGCGTTTGTTCATTGCCCCTGCGAAAATCAACAAGGATACTGTTTATAGACACCTGTTTTTTATAGCTGAAAGGGAGCACGGATGACCCTGTGCGAGAAGCTCGGCATCGGGCTTGTCAGCCGATCGTTTTCCCATCGGGCCGTCTATCGAAACGGCGGCACGTCATACGATTTGAGCGATTGCGAGCCTGCTGCTTGCAAGCAAGATATCGAGGCTTTTGCCCGCAAGGTGGGGAAGGCTGATTGCGTGTTTACGGGAGAGGCAGGTAGGCAGGCGTTATGAGCATCTGCATCAAAAATCAGATTCAGAATATGAATATCGTCATCGGCTGCACGGTGGGGTGTCCATATTGCTATGCCCGTAACAATGTGAAACGTTGGCATATGATTGACGACTTCGCTGATCCTGCGTTCTTCCCGAGCAAGCTCAAGATGATGGAAAAGAAACGCCCGCAGAACTTTCTCCTTACCGGCATGAGCGATCTCTCCGGGTGGAAGCTGGAATGGCGAGACGAGGTATTTGCAAAGATCCATGAGAATCCACAGCATCAGTTCCTGTTCCTGACCAAGAGACCCGATTTGCTGGATTTAGATACCGACCTGGAAAACGCATGGTTCGGCGTTACGGTGACGAGGAAAGCGGAGCTGTGGCGTATCGACGCCCTTCGGAAAAACGTCAAAGCAAATCACTTCTTCGTTACTTTTGAGCCGCTATTCGACGATCCCGGTACGGTCGACCTTTCCGGAATCAACTGGATCGTCGTCGGTACCATGACCGGGGCGCAGAGCAGGAAGGTTCATACGGAACCGGAGTGGGCATGGTCTTTGACGGACCAGGCGCACGCGCTTGGCATTCCAATGTTTATGAAGGAAGACCTCGTCTCTGTCATAGGGGACGAAAACATGATTCAGGAATTGCCGGAAGAATTCGAAAGAGTGCTGGAGGTGCAGAGAACATGGCGGAAGTGATCGATGGAATCCTCATCAATGAGGTGGAAGCAAAGAACATCATGACCAAGTCCAGCCTGCCGGTAGGCGGCTACTCGGTCAATCCCTATGTAGGCTGCACGCATGCCTGCAAGTATTGCTATGCCTCCTTTATGAAGCGCTTTACCGGACACAAGGAGGAATGGGGCACCTTTCTTGATGTGAAGCATTGGCCGGAAATCAAGAATCCGAAGAAATACGCTGGACAGCGGGTGGTTATCGGTTCTGTGACGGATGGCTACAATCCACAGGAGGAGCGATTCGGGAATACCAGGAAACTCCTGGAGCAGCTGATTGGCAGCGATGCAGATATTCTGATCTGCACAAAGTCCGATCTTGTGGTACGGGATATCGATCTGCTGAAGAGGCTTGGACGAGTGACCGTTTCATGGTCGATCAACACGCTGGATGAGAACTTCAAGAACGATATGGACTCCGCGTCGAGCATCGAGCGTCGTATCGCTGCTATGAAGCAGGTGTATGACGAAGGTATCCGTACGGTCTGCTTCGTGTCCCCGGTATTTCCCGGCATCACGGATTTTGAGATGATTTTTGAGCGAGTAAAAGATCGGTGCGATTTGTTTTGGCTCGAAAATCTCAATCTTCGGGGTGGTTTCAAAAAAGCGATCCTGGATTATATCGCCGAGAAACATCCCAATCTCGTACCGCTTTACGATGAGATCTATAACAAGCGCAACCGTAGCTATTTTGAAGCGCTTGAAGTAAAAGCCGAGGAAATGGCCAAGAAGTACGATTGCCCCTTTGTGGACAACGAAATGCCTTATGGCAGAGTCCCCCAGGGGCATCCGGTGATCGTGGACTACTTCTATCACGAGGAAGTCCGAGGGTCGGATAATAGCGGAAAAAGAAATCGTTAAACGGAAACCGACGACGATTCGCTCGAGCGATTAGCGTCCACGCGTGGCTTCTGCCGATTGGCGCAACGGGCGACGGATTAAGGGATCGCTCGGGCGGATGATCCCGCTGCAGTACAGGCGGTCGCTCAATTTAGCGGCATGAGCGTTTTCGCACGGAAAACCAGTATCCCCTGTGCCGAGTTTAATCGTAGCGAATACAATGGGCACTGAGCATCAATCGAAAGTAGTCAAGAGCCTTTTCGACGGCTTCTACCACCTCTACCCCAGCCTCGAGCAGCAGTGGGCATACTATGCGCGATACATCGACTTCATGCTGCGCGAGCTGGCCTCGCAGCCCTATCTCGACCTACGGTCCCTCATCGGCCATAAGGACTACTTC
>NZ_QRXX01000020.1:0-4744 GCF_003462695.1 Collinsella sp. AF16-8 | reverse complement strand
ATCCCTGCGAAGTGTGCATCCGGACCGTTCGTTTAAGCGCTGGCCGTCCGCGCCAGCGTCCCCCGTACCTCGGCGGGGTGCAGGGTGCACGCATAATCCGCCTGGGCTGTTCGACTACCACCTACCAGTTGCTAGACGTTGGCGCTCCGCAAAGCTCCCAAACCCCGCGTTCGCGCGGCGATGCCGCGCTCCTTGGGGATACTCACACCAGCCCATGCCTAGGCCTATTCCAGCAAATTAGCTGATAGACGCTAGGGTTACCTACGTTCTTGGCACGGGACGAAGCCCGTGTGGACCAACAGGAGGGATCACTAGTCCCGTCGTGATGCCCCCCGTCTAAGGAGGGGCCAGGGGCAGCAGTCCTGTTACAGCTCAGTCCCAGCTATTCGCGCCGTGCGACCTTTTTGAACGGGCACTGTGGCCCGTGCCGACTGGGAACGGCATCTGTAAAACGAGCCACGAAAAAGGGCCCCGCGCCGTAGCGTGGAGCCCTTGTTTGTGACGTTTTACAGCTTGCCCCCAGCTCGTGAGCTGGTAGAATGGACTAAAGGCGGGTGGAATCCGCCGCTGTAGTTGTCGAGGTGGGGATCTCGCACTACGGTGTGAGGGGTGCGCTAACACCGCTCACAGCTCCAATAATAGCAGCAGCCCGCCCGCTTTAGGCGGGCGGGCTGCTATTTTTTTTGGCTAATTTTCGCAGGTAGATATGCACATATATATACGTACGCTGCCGTACAAAAATATGTTTGCCGCCCTACACCTTAATTAAAAACAGCGCAAGGGTGCTTCCCAAACGGGAAGCACCCTTTTTGCCGACGCCGAGTAGCTGAAGCTACCGCCGCGGCCGACCGTCGGACAGGCAGTCGTACTCGCGTGGCCCGTGGGGTAGAATCTTGACCGCCGCGAAACCCGTCTGCGGGCAACGCTTCGATCCCCGATTGGAGCGGCCTATGAACTTGTTTCTTGAAATCCTGCGTGCCACGGCCTATCTGGCCAGCATCACACGGTCCGTCCTGTACGCGATCTGGTGGTGGAAGGAATATAAGCAGAACGGATAGCGAAGGGAGAAAGAAATAGCCCGGCTGGCACCGGGCTATCAATTCGACTGTACCTGCGTTGCCCGCGTTCCGAAAGTGTGACTACCTGAGGAGCGGGTTTCGCGGCACAACCTGATTTTACCCGGTGGGGCGGCTCTTTTGCAGCCGCTCCACCGTTTTTTTACGCCTACCACCATTGCCGCCGCGAACGGTCATGGCCATAGGCCGGCGCCAGTGTGCCCGTTGGGCACCGTGGCGCGGCTAGTGCTTGGGCCCGCGGCGCTCCCGCTCGGCCTGCGGCGGCTCGGGCCTGCGCGGCGCGGGGTCCTCCCCCGCGAGCCTCGCTCGCTCGTCGGCGAGCTTTCGGCGCTCGACTCCCAGCGCCGCGGCCTCCCGCAGGGGACCAGACAGCATCGCGGCAGAATTGCCGCCCTGCAGCGTCCTGATCTTGAGGTCGAGTGCGGCGATCTGCTCGTCCAGCTGGGCGATGAGCTCGGCGCGAGTGTCGGTCTGGTCCGCGACCGCCGCGGTCGCGCGATGGCGTGCCGCGGTCGCGGCGGCGGCGGTGGCCATGGCCGCGCGGCGGCGCTTGGCGAGCGCGGCCTTGCGCTGGCGCTCGCCCTTGCGGGGACGCGACTGCCAAGAGTGCTCCGCGGTGCGGCGCTTGCGCTCGAGGTCGGCGATCTCCTGCTGCAGCTGCTCGAGGGCGGCGCCCTCGTTCTGCAGCTCGGAGCGCAGGACGCGCAGACGGGCGTTGCGCTCGCGTATCTCCTTGTTGAGCTTCACGCGGTCGGCGTGGCCGATCAGCCCAGCGCCGCCCTCGTGGACGGTCGGCTGCTCGTCCAGCCCCCTATCCTTATTGGAGCGGTGGTCTATCGGTCGCACCGCGGCCCCAGTCGCGGCGGCGTGCGCCGCGAGGTGCCTGTTGGCGATGCTGGCCCAGGCGGCGCGGACCTCGACCAGCTGCTCCTTCTCGACCTCGCGGGCGCTGCGCCCCTCCGTGCGGTGCATCTTCACGGGGCTCTTGCTGACGCGGTCCTTGGTGCCAAGGCCCTCCGCTTTCGCCTGCTTCATGGTGCGGCGCTTGCCGTCCGTGAAGTTGTAGACCTTCTGCCAACCCGCGGCCTTGGCCGCGGCCCAGCCCGTCGCGGGGACCGCGATGCGCTCGCCGCCGTCGTTCTGGACGAGGTACCAGCTCTGGCCCTTCTGCGCCTTGGTGCGGGGCACGAAGCCCTCCGCGCCGAGGTCGAGCGCGGAGACCAGCACGTGGGCGTGCGGGTTCCCGCCGCGGCCGTCGTCGTGTATCGCCCAGTCGCAAGCCTTTGACGGGAACAGTGCGCAGAAGTCGCGCACGCAGGCGAGCCGCCCGCGCTCGTCCAGCTCGACGGGCAGCGCGAACTCGAAGCGCTTGGCCACGAGCGCCTTGCCCCCGCCCGCCTCGGCCCAGACGCGCTCGGCCTCGTTCCAGAGGGATCCGCGGTCGATGGGCGGCGCGGCGGCGGGCAGGGCAAGGCCCTGGGCGGTGACGCGCTCCTTGCGGGCATAGTCGCAGAGCCTCCCCGACCGCTCCTCGACGAGCGCCTGCCCTGACTGGTAGGCGGCCTTGCGGACCGCGCCCGCGCCAGTTGAGGGCGAGCAGCCGCGGGCGTTCAGATGGTAGATGGCCATGTTGGTTCCTTCCATAGGCAAGGGTCGCAGACGCGACCCGCGCAGCGGTGCGTGGCACCGTGAGCCGCGGTCGGCGAACGGTGCCCGCGGCGCGGAGCGCAAGGGAGCGCAGCGACCGCGCAGCCCCGCACGCATGGACGTGAGCCGCCCAAGGCGAACGGGCTTGCGGGTGTGGGCGTAGGGCCGTCCGCAGGACCGCACGTAACGCACCACTTTTGCCGCGGCAAAAGTGGTGCTAAGTGCGCACTTCTAAAGAAGTGATATACCCCGCCCGCGTAATTTTACCGCGAGGATGGGTATATTTTGCTGCGAGAGTAAACCGCAACGAGCAGGAAGGGCGGTCGTATATGACGGCATCCATCGACGAGCGGATCGCACGGAAGAGGGCAGCGGCGGACAAGCAGGCCGCGAGGGCGGCGGCGCTGAAGAAGGAGCTGCGGGACCTCGAGCGCAAGAAGGCAGCAGCAGAGCGGAAGGCCCGCACGCACCGCCTGGTCGAGGTCGGCGCGATCCTCGAACAGGCCGCGGGCATGGCCTTCGACAGCGAGGACCTGAGGCAAGCCCTGTCCGAGGTCCTTAACGAACAGGCCGCCGCCGCGTACAAGAACGGCAAGAGGCTCACGCTGGGAAGGATGCTCGCGGACGCGTGCCACACGCAGATTGAAAGGTCCCAGCAGCAGGGGCAGGCGAGCCAGCGCCCGAGCGGGGGCGGCATCTGGGCGGCGGAGCCGCCGCGCGGAATCGACCCGATCACAGGGAGACCGATGTAGATGAACGTCAAGGTCTATTACTCCGCGTACCGCAATGCGGACGGCGCGGCCCTCTTCTACACGGACGAAGAAAGGCGTGGGGAGTTCGTCCGCCGCGGGCGAATCGAGAGCTACTACACCCGCGCCGACGGGTCGGCGGCGATCACTATGGAATGTTTCGGCGTGAGCCCGAACGGGCTCAAGGTCGAGCTGTGGTCGAGCTGCGAGAACAGCCCAGACGACGCGGCGGAAAACCGTAAGGCCGCGGTTGACGCCCGCGATGCCGACGGGGACGAGTTCGGGGCGGCGAGGGAGGCCGCGGCTCGCTCGACCGATGACGGGCGCGGACTCGTGCGGACCATCGCCGCGATGCCCGAACGCCTCGCGAACGCGGGCCGCGTCGCGGCGGATCCCTACGAGTTCTTCGAGATCGCGGGGGCGACGCTCGGAATCTACCGCGTCGACGTGGACGGCGAGGTCTACTGGACCCCGAGCGAGGAGTGACGCCATGAAGATCCGAATCGACGGCACGCCCGAGGAAATCGAGCAGGCCGCCCATATTTTCGGCCCCAGCTGCGGCCCGATCAAAATCACGAAGAAGCGCGACGGCGGCAACTTCGGGTACCTCGAGGTCGACGAGCGCCAGAAGATCATCTGCCTCGATTGCGAGACCACGGGGCTCGACCCGACCGAGGACGAGATCCTGAGCCTGAGCATTGTCGACTGGGACGGCAACGTCCTTCTCGACCGAAGGTACAAGCCCGAACACAAAACGGAATGGCCCGACGCGCAGCGCGTCAACGGCATCTCCCCGAGTTCCGTTGCGAAGTGCCGCGACATCTGGGCAGGCTCGACCGAGATCTGCCAGATCATCGGCGAGGCCGACGAGATCATCGGCTATAACGTCGGCTTCGACCTCGGGTTCCTCGATGCCGTCCGCATCGCGCCGTACAACTTCGGCCGCAAGCCGCGCGTGACCGACACGATGTACGAGTTCGCCAAACTCCAGGGGGACTGGGACAGCGCCCGCGAAGATTACAAGTGGTACAAGCTGACCGAGGCGGCGCGGATCGCCGAGTACGAGTGGACGGGCGAGGCCCACGGCTCACTCGCCGACGCGCTGGCGTGCCTTGCGGTCCAGAAGTACGTCGATGCCGAGTGGCGGCGCCTCCGCGGGCCCGAGGGCATCCAGATGCTCTACCCGAATTTCAGGTTCTGACGCGATACCGCCGCGCTGGCGCGGGTTTTGGGTCGAGAATCGGTGCGAACCGAATCACGACCCAAAACCCG
>NZ_QRXX01000002.1:14192-305030 GCF_003462695.1 Collinsella sp. AF16-8 | reverse complement strand
GGGTTGTTGCCGAGGGCGTTGCCGCCGAGGGCGACGACAATACGATCGGGCTTGCCAAGAGGCTTAGACATTGCTGGAATCCTTTCTGTAAAAGGCCTACAACCCATTAATAACCCGCGTCCGTGCGATACGCGAGTTTATTAAGGTTTATATTCTCTTTATCGCTCATTTTATTCATTTTGAAAATACCTAAGCGGCGAACGGTCGATTTTACCCGCTCAGCGTAAAGAAGCCCAGTTCAGGCATATCTACGCCATTTACGTGCAACTTTATTTAAATAGAGCAGGGATTAGACCAGATTATGCAAACTATATCTTTGCTAAACACAAAACGGACAGCGCAATATCTTACTCGCACTATACGCGATTCTATACATTAATTTGACGAGTATGCACCCCTGCAAAAACATGGGGCTTTTCATCCAACATAAGGGATAGCCGATCGCGCTTCACCCCGCGGCAAGCGACTGCGAGTTCGCAGTATGGAACTTTACCGTCGGCTTCTGCATGAACGCTACCGACGCCCTTTCGCTCCTGCGCGCCCAAGCAGCCGAGAACGCTAACGGCGCCACTGTCAACCTGGCCACCCTCAACAACGGCGCCGCCAGCCTTTTCGCAAAGTACCGTGCTGGCTCGCTGGCTTTGAGGCCTAAGTGAGCTTTGCTATTTGCCAATTTTTGTATGATTTGGGTCAAATCTATTTGTCAATTTTTGTATGATTAGGGGCAAATCTATTTGCCAATTTTTGTCAATGAGGTGTTTTAATGCTACGCCGCAAAGTCACTGATAGGCTTTTGAGCTGGAAGAATAACTCCCATAAGGCCCTGCTTGTTACCGGTGCGCGTCAGATTGGCAAGAGCTATGCGATTCACGCGTTTGGAAAGAGCAACTACGCTTCGTATTATGAGGTCAATCTGCTACTTGATGCCGAGGCAAGAGACGTACTTGTTGGCGCTAAGAACTCCATTGACTTCATCAACCGTGTGGCCCTTCTTGCGGATGCACCGCTTGTTGAGGGAGATACGCTTATCTTTGTCGATGAGATTCAGGAGTATCCGCAGATCGTTACACTTATGAAGGCGCTGGTCGAGGACGGACGCTTTAGCTATGTCTTCTCGGGGTCTATGCTTGGGACTGAGTTTAAGGGGATCTCTTCTTTCCCGGTGGGGTATGTCGAGCACATTGTTATGCGGCCAATGGATTTTGAAGAGTTTTGTTGGGCAAACAGCATCAGCGAGAATGTGCTTGCAGACATCCGCAGCTGCCTTGTCGAGAGGCGTCCCGTCGAAAATTTTATTCATGAGGCGATGCTCAAAAACTTTAGAGCTTATATCGTTTGCGGCGGCATGCCGGAGGTCGTTCAGAACTATATCGATTCGGGCTATTCGCTCGTGAGAACGCGTGAGCTTCAAATTCAGCTAGTCGATCAGTACAAAAGCGATATCTCTAAATATGCATCGACTCGAGCGTTTAACGTTCGCTCCATTTTCGAGCAAATTCCCGTTCAGCTTGAGGCGGAGTCCCATCGCTTTATCGTCTCGTCTCTAGGCGAGGGAGCTCGTCTTCAAAAATACGAGCAGGATTTCCTATGGCTGGTGAACGCAGGCGTTGGATTGATGGTCCCCCAGGTGACGGAGGCACGAAGTCCTCTCAAGAGGACGGAGAAAACGACGGCCTTTAAACTATACGAGTCCGATACAGGTATGCTCGCATCGCGGTATCCCGGCAGCACGGCACGCGCCGTCTACCTTGACATGAAAACCCCCAACCTCGGCGGCCTCTATGAGAACGTGGTCGCACAGGAACTCGTTGCCCTCGGAGCAGATACGTGGTACTACCAAACGCGTGAGGTCGGTGAAGTCGACTTTGTAATCGAAGGTGCCCGCGGGCATGTTGTCCCAATCGAAGTCAAATCGGGCAAGAAAGTTCGAGCACATGCAGCCCTCGACCGTTTGATGAGTGTGGGCGAGTACAAAATTCCCGAGGCCGTTGTGCTGAGCCACGAAAACCTTTGCAAAGAGGGCAAGATCCTTTACGTTCCAATCTATATGACATTCTGTCTCGATGAGTTTATGGAAAAGGACGACCCCAACAACGATTTCTCGTTTGCACCCATATCTCTCTAGGTCATCTGAGTCCGCAAGCCAGCCCCCACGCCCAAAGTACTGCGCCTTTCGCGCCAAAGGCGCGAAACAGCAAGGGGATAGAAGGCAGCGACAACCAACTCCCCCACTATGCCCAAAGTGCTGCGATGTTTCGCGCAAAGCGCGAAACAGCACTGGGGCAGCAGAAGGCCACAATCAGCTAGCCCTCCATGCCCAAAGTGGCGCGTGGTTTCGCGGCCACGCCGCGAAACAGCGACCGGGACAAGGCACCCCCACAGCCACGTCCTTCATTCAGCCCCACAATCCGAGGACGTAGTCGTAGCAGGATCTGAGGGCTAACCTTCGCGGACACTCCGCAGGACGAAAGAACCCCCGCCGCACGTAGTGCGCAGCGGGGGTTCTTTCATGTCCGAGGACGTCCGCGAAGGTTAGCCCTCAGATCCTGCGGTGGGAGACCTAGGCCTCGTTGTACACCGTCTTGAGCTTCAACAGGTGAGCGTAGCGGTCCATAGCGGCCTGCTCGTTCTCCTTGAAGAGCTCCTCGGCGCGCTCGGGGAAGGAACGCGTCAGCGAAGCGTAACGGGCCTCGTTCATCAGGAACTCCTGATAACCGCCCGCGGGCTCCTTGGAATCGAGCGAGAACTTCTTGCCGGCAGCAGCCTCGGGGTTGAAGCGGAAGAGGTTCCAGTAACCGCACTCGACAGCCTTCTTCATCTCGGCCTGGCAGTTCTGCATGCCGCCCTTCTTGATGGAGTGCATCTCGCAGGGGCTGTAGCCGATGATGAGGGACGGGCCGTCGTAGGCCTCGGCCTCGTGGATGGCCTTGAGGGTCTGAGCCGGGTTGGCGCCCATGGCAACCTGTGCCACGTAGACGTAGCCGTAGCTCATGGCGATCTCGGCCAGAGACTTCTTCTTGGTCACCTTACCGGCGGCGGCGAACTGAGCGACCTGGCCCAAGTTCGAGGCCTTGGAGGCCTGACCACCGGTGTTGGAGTAAACCTCGGTGTCGAAGACGAAGACGTTGACGTTGTGGCCGGAAGCCAGGACGTGGTCCAGGCCACCGAAGCCGATGTCGTAGGCCCAGCCGTCGCCGCCGAAGATCCAGAAGGACTTCTTGGTGAGGTAAGCCTTGTCGGCGAGGATCGCCTTGGAAGCGTCGCAGCCGCACTTCTCGAGCTCGGCAACGTAGGCAGCGGCAGCGGTCTTGGAGACCTCGGCGTCGTTGACGGAGTCGATCCAAGCCTGACCGGCGGCCTTGAGCTCATCGGACGGACCATCGGCAGCGATGATGTCCTGGGTAGCGGCGATCAGCTTGTGCTGAACGGCCTCATAGCCAACGGCCATGCCCAGACCGTGCTCGGCATTGTCCTCGAACAGGGAGTTGTTCCACGCCGGGCCGTGACCGTCCTTGTCCTTGCAGTAAGGAGCGGTGGCAGCGGGGTTACCCCAAATGGAGGAGCAGCCGGTGGCGTTGGAGATGAACATGCGGTCGCCGGCGACCTGGGTCACCAGACGTGCATAGGCGGTCTCGGCACAGCCGGCGCAGGAGCCGGAGAACTCCAGGTAGGGCTGCTTAAACTGGCTGCCCTTGACGTTGGCCGCGATGAGCTCCTTCTTCTCGGAGACGTTCTCGACCATGTAGTCCCAAACGGGCTGCTGGTCCATCTCCTGCTCGGTGGGAACCATCTCGAGGGCGCCCTTGGGGCAGACCTTGACGCAGTTGGTGCAACCCATGCAGTCGAGCGGGGACACAGCCATGGTGAACTTCATGCCCTTGGCCTTGGGGCCCATGGCGTCGAGCGTGCGGGTAGCCTCGGGCGCGGCGGCAGCCTCGTCCTCGGTCATCGCGAACGGACGGATGGTGGCATGCGGGCACACGTAGGCGCACTGGTTGCACTGGATGCACTTGGTCTCGTCCCAGTGGGGAACGACCACGGCGACGCCGCGCTTCTCGTATGCGGAGGCACCCAGCTCAAACTGGCCGTCGGCGCAACCGACGAAGGCGGAAACGGGCAGGCTGTCGCCATCCATGCGATCGATGGGCTCGAGCAGGTTCTTGACCTGCTGGGCGATGGCGGACTTGGTCTCCTCGGAGAGCTCGACGGGAGCGGCATCCTCGGCGGTAGCCCAGTCGGCCGGAACCTCGAACTTACGGAAAGCAGTAGCGCCGGCATCGATGGCCTTGTGGTTGGCGTCGACGATAGCCTGGCCCTTCTTCATGTAGGACTTGGTAGCCGCGTCCTTCATGTACTGCAGGGCGTTCTCGGCGGGCAGGACCTTGGCCAGCGCGAAGAAGGCGGACTGGAGCACCGTGTTGGTGCGCTTGCCCATGCCGACCTTGGCCGCCAGGTCGATAGCGTCGATCAGGTAGACGTTGACGTTGTTGTTCGCGATGTAGCGCTTGGCCACGGCGGGCATGTGCTCGGCGAACTCCTCGTCGCTCCACTGGCAGTTGACCAGGAAGGTGCCGCCCGGCTTGACGTCGCGGACCATCTTGAAGCCCTTAACGATGTAGCTGGGGTTGTGGCAAGCGACAAAGTCGGCCTTGGTCACGTAGTACGGCGAACGGATCGGAGAATCACCAAAGCGCAGGTGCGAAACGGTGACGCCGCCGGTCTTCTTGGAGTCGTACTGGAAGTAGGCCTGAACGTACTTGTCGGTGTGGTCGCCGATGATCTTGATCGAGTTCTTGTTGGCGCCGACGGTACCGTCGCCACCCAGACCCCAGAACTTGCACTCGATGGTGCCGGGGGCTGCGGTGTTGGGCGCATCCTCGGCCTCGGGCAGGCTCAGGTTGGTCACGTCATCGACAATGCCGATGGTGAACTCGCGCTTGGGCTCGTCCTTCTTGAGCTCCTCGAAGACAGCGAACGCGGACGCGGGAGGCGTGTCCTTGCTGCCCAGGCCATAACGGCCGCCGACGACCTTGATGCCCGTCTTGCCGGCCTCGTAGAGAGCGGAGACGACGTCCTGGTAGAGCGGCTCGCCGATGGAACCCGGCTCCTTGGTGCGGTCCATGACGGCAATCTTCTTGACGGTCTCGGGGAGAACGTCGACAAAGTGCTTGATGGAGAACGGACGGAACAGGCGAACCTTGACCAGGCCGACCTTCTCGCCGTGAGCGTTGAGGTAGTCGATGACTTCCTCGAGCACGTCGCAGAAGGAGCCCATGCACACGACGACGCGATCGGCATCGGGAGCGCCGTAGTAGTTGAACAGGCCGTAATCGGTGCCGAGCTTCTCGTTGATCTTCTTCATGTAGCCCTCGACGACGGCGGGAAGCTCGTCGTAGACCTTGTTGCAGGCCTCGCGGTTCTGGAAGAAGATGTCGCCGTTCTCGTGGCTACCGCGGGTGTGCGGGTGCTCAGGGTTGAGCGCGTGGTCGCGGAAAGCCTGGACAGCGTCCATGTCGCACATCTCGGCCAGATCCTTGTAGTCCCACATGGCGACCTTCTGGATCTCGTGGCTGGTGCGGAAGCCGTCGAAGAAGTTAAGGAACGGAGTCTTGCCCTCGATGGCGGCAAGGTGGGCCACCGGCGAGAGGTCCATGACCTCCTGGACGTTGCCCTCGGCGAGCATGGCGAAGCCGGTCTGACGGCAGGCCATGACGTCGGAGTGATCGCCAAAAATGTTCAGGGCGTGGGAAGCGACGCAACGCGCGGAGACGTGGAAGACGCCCGGGAGCTGCTCGCCCGCGATCTTGTACATGTTCGGGATCATCAGGAGCAGACCCTGAGAAGCCGTGTAGGTGGTGGTCAGAGCACCGGCGCCCAGCGAACCGTGAACGGTACCGGCTGCACCTGCCTCGGACTCCATCTCGACGACCTTGACCGGGGTGCCGAAGATATTCTTGCGACCCTGGGCCGCCCACTGGTCGACATGGTCGGCCATCGGGCTGGACGGCGTAATGGGATAGATTCCCGCTACCTCGGTGTACGCATACGAAACATATGCGGCCGCCTCGTTGCCGTCCATAGACTTAAACTTACGCGCCATATACCCCTCTCCTCTCATATAGGTATACAGGCCCCGGCGATCGCCGGGATGTTGGCGTGATGGGATTTTCGCTGTTGCTTCCAATCATCTGGCAGGCAGGCTCAGCAGCAGGTACATGGCGTGGAGAGAAGGCATGCCGAGGCGAGGAGGGCTGCACGCGCTCCACAAGCCCAGCTACCCGTCTTGCACATGACCGAGCGCCGCAAAGGCCGCATGCCGGATGCTCCCGGGCACGCCCCGGCGATGGGAAGCGCCCGCAACGGAAATCCGCATGCGGGTTTATTGTACCCCGCCGTCAAGTGTAATTTCGGCAAATATAGGCGGGCGGTAAAGGTTTACCTCGGGTGACTGCCGGGAGCAAAATGATCCCTTGGGGACGGAGGGACCATTTGGCGGGACTGGCTAGAGGGCACCGAAGAGGACGGCGTAGGTAGTGGATTCGCCGAGCTTGAGCTCGTCGCCGGGATTGAGTTGGGCGGAACGGCCGGGCTCGACCTGAATGCAGACGCGCGTGGCCCCGTTTACCACCACGGTTCCGTTGGTGGACGACAAGTCCTCGACGTGCCAGATATTTTGAGCATCGCACCAGATATGGGCATGGCGGGCCGAGACATCGTCGCCGACGTCGGTAATATCGCCCTCACCAGTGGCCAGCGCGCCAATCTCAACACCCTGCTCGCTCGGCTGAATCCAACGCGGGGCGCTCACGACAAAACTGTTTTGCACGCGCAGCAAGCCCAAGGGATGCGCCGGGGCGGGTTCGCGCTCGCCCGCGGTCATCGACATGCCAAGCGAACGCGGCGTGGAGGTGCCTCCGCCACAGGTCGCGTGCGCGTAGTCGATGGCATAGTTCACCGAGGACCGCACATCCGCCGAACAACCGACGGCGACAAACAGCACCAGCACGGCCTCGGCGCGCTCGGCGGGCATGAGTTCCGCCGCCTGGGACAGGCGATCGAGCGCGTTGCGATAGAGATTCGTGTCCTGGTGGCACTCTTCGAGCGCGCGCACCATCGGTTCACCTGCAGGACCGCACACCATATTGATCACAGCCGTGGAGTCCATGGGATTGCGCTGGCGCAGGGCCAGTTGCGACATAATACGCGCAGCCGAGGTACCGTATTCGGCAAAGTAGCGCTGCTGAAGCGTGCCGACCGGCGCGCGAACGATAAAGCGGGAAACCCAAGAGCGATCGGCGGCTCGGCTCTGCGGGCTGCGGCCGTCGGCGAGCGGACGGGACGAAAGCACCAAGCCGCACAGCTCGATATGGCTCAGATGCGCCGCGCGCTTAAAGATGTCAAACATGGCCCCGCATGGGGTGAGCTCAACTTGAGATGCCATGACCTAGGCCTCCTTGGTCGTAGAAATAGAATCGGACGATACTTCGACAGGTCCGCCAAAAGTACGGGCAGCTGCGGCTCCACCGGCAAGCGGAGTCGCCATCTGGGCTTTTGTGCGTCGCGGTGCCGAAACGGAAAGTTCAAAGGCAAAGCCCATCGCAAGCAAAAACCACGTAAGCGTATAGGTTGCAACCAGAGCGGCAACAAGGCCGCCCATCACGGCGCGTTGGGAAAATACGCTACATGCAGCCACAACCAGCACCGGAACCTCGCAGGCAGAAAGCGCAAGCACACCCTGCAGGAAGCCCGAGCGCCGATTGCGCGCAAGTGCCCCCGCGACAACGCCGGCTATGCCTGGCAGCGCCAACGCCAGTGCGGCAATAATACCCGGTAGCGACCCAGACCACACGAGCGATCCCAAAGTCGCCGTCACGCGAGCGCCCGACGCCAGCAGCGCGGCCGAAACCACGACCACAGCCCAAACCACGCCACAGACGACCGTCGCGCCGACCATCAGCGCGCGACGAACCGCGCGGCCAGACGCATCCATGGGGCACGGCGTGAGCGGCTCGCCGCGGAGCGAACGACCGACATTTTGCGCATAGTGGTCACAAAACGCCGAGAGCGCCGCCTCGACCGCCGCCGGCTCGGGACGATCTTTTTGATGGCTGGACAGACAGGCCATCACCACGTCGAACAGCTGGGCATCGACAAACGCCAGCGCATCGCGTAGCTCCTCGGAATCCGGCTCAAGCCCCAGCTGCTGGGCCTGCTCGGCCGCAGCGAGCGCCACATCGGGCTCACGACGAAGCAGCTGAGTCAAATCGCAACCGGGCGCATGGGCACCAATGGGATAGTCGGGCAGCGTGTCCATCTTGAGACGGTAGGGGCTGGCGATGTCGCGCGTCTTTTTGCGCGAACCCGAGGTGCCCGAAGTGCTCGGCGCGGCTTCGTATGGCGCGGCGCCGGCAATGAGCTCGTAAACCGCGCTTGCTGCGGCATAGACGTCGATCGCCGGCGACATACGCAAAGCGCGCAGGTCGGGAATATCGTCGGTGAGCATCTCGGGCGGGGCATAGGCAACCGTCGCGCGACGCAGCGTGGCATAGCGCTCCGTAAACGACGCCTTGCCGCCGGTACCGGCCACGGCCGACGCAGGCTCGAGCGCCAGCGACGAGCCAAAGTCGATCAGGCACAGGTCAAAGGTGCCCTCGGCAAGCTGCCGGTCAAGCGGTAGACGCGCCGTACGCACCATAATATTAGCGGGCGAGATATCGCGATGGACAAAGCCCTCCCCCACCAGGCTCATGCGGCAGAGCAGGTCGAACAGGTCGCGCCCCAAGCGCGCCGCCACAAGCGGCGATAGGCGGCCGGCATCGTCCACGGCAAGTCGCGAACGCAAGCGGGCAAGCGTCTCGCCCTCGACCCATTCCATGACAATTGCAGGCACACCGTCAACCTCGCCCCAGCCATAGAGGCGGGGAAAGCCCTTAAGGCCCGAAAGGGCGCGATGGCATTCATATTCCTCGCGAAATGCCGCTTTGAACTTGGCGACCAGCGCCTCATGGGCGGCATCGTCGTCAAACTCATCGCGCGTCGGCAAGATGAGCTGTTTGAGTGCTACGGCCTCGCCTTGGGCGTTGACGGCACGCGTCACGCGGCCGATACCGCCACGGCGCATGGTGGCATCGTCGGCAAACAGCATCGTAAAACGACGCAGATAGGCAGGCAGTTCGTCCTGACCGAGCGCAATGGCCGGCTCAAACCCGTCGACACGCGCCAGGCGCAGGCCGACCATGGGATCGCGACCGAGCGATTGTGGTGTGGTGGATGCAAGATCGGTCATCATAGGGCAAGCGCCGCCATGTTATTGTTGAAGTTACCGAGCGCAACGTCATCATCGCCGTAATGGCCGACCCATTGACATAGGTTGGTGTAACAGCCCCACAGATTGGCATACTGCTGATACCACTTTGACCGGGGCGAGAATGTCTGACGACCGAACTCGGCTCGAATGACAAACATCTCCCCGACCAGGCTGTCGCACGGCCTGGGATCTCCCGTAGAGTTATAGGTCGAAACCACGTCATTGGCACGAGAAACATAGCCGTCGAGCATGTTGTACTTGGTCACAAGCCAACTGTGAATGCTCTCTTCCTCAGCAGCGGAAAGGCCACCGGAGTTCGCATCGTTGTCAGTGTTGCCGCCCGTCGAGCCGCCGTTTCCAGACCCTCCGGCAGAGGAACCCGATCCAGAACCGCCGCCCGAACTCGACGAATCCGAGCCGGAGCCAGAAGTATCCGAGTTACCGGGCTTTCCGGACTGCTGGGCGTCCTGCTCCTTCTGCTGCTCGACCTTATTCACCGTTGCCGCCACGCTATTGTTGGACAACCGATCGATGATCTTGGTGTTGGTGAGCACGATGGTTTTGCCATTGGCAAGCGTGACTTCGTTGTCCGGGGCCTCGGCGCCGTCCGCGTCGTCGGTGCCAAACACAATATGCGCGACCACACTTGCCCAAGCATATCCAGTCGTGGTGCCCAGATCACTTTTGACCTCATGCCCCACGCGCGGTTCGCGTGCGGCATGTGCCTGCATCATGGACGGCACGGTCATGCCATAGGCAGAAACGCCAGCTATGACCAGCACCAGCGAGCAAGACAGCAGTGCGTACGCCCGCGGCGCCAAGCCCAGTCGGCGTCGCATGCGCACCGCGGCGCCGCGCTTTGTCTGAGTGCCACCGGGCCGCATGCGTTCTCCTCCAACAAAAACACGCCGCTCGGGAGCGGCGCATTCATTCGAATCCATATTTGAGTGTATCAGCGAACCCAAAAGGTTGCGCAACGAATGAGCAAATTAAGGATGCGAGTGGAAGCATCCATGCGATAAGCGGATACAAAGTATCTTTGTTGCACAACAAACTTATAGTCGCACGGGGAAATTATGACTGCCCCGTGCGTCGCCAGGAAAACATACGGCAGGAGCAGGCTCGCCACCTAAATCGTGCGACGGGCCTCAATGGCGCGCCCAAGCGTAAGCTCGTCGGCATACTCCAGGTCGCCGCCCACGGGCAGGCCGCTCGCCAGACGCGACACCTCGACGCCCAGCGGCTTGATAGTGCGGGCCAGGTAGCTCGCCGTGGTCTCGCCCTCAATATTGGGGTTAGTGGCGATGATGACCTCATGGATATCCTCGTGGCCCAAACGCGCCAGCAGCTCGCGGATGTGCAGCTGCTCGGGACCAATCTTGTCCATGGGGCTGATCACGCCGCCCAGAACATGGTACAGGCCATGGTAGCTGCCCGTGCGCTCGATTGCCTGGACGTCGCGCGGCTCGCCCACCACGCAAATGCGAGTAGTGTCGCGCATCGAATCCTGGCAGATGGAGCACTCGTCGGCCGTGGCGTAGTTAAAGCAACGGCTGCAAAAGTGGACCTCCTGCTTAACCTCCAGGATGGCCTCGGCCAGGCGGCGGGCCTCCTCGGCATCGGCCTCGAGCAGGTAATAGGCGATGCGCTGGGCCGACTTGGGACCAATGCCCGGCAGACGGCCCAGCTCATCGAGCAGTTTTTGCAGACTGTGATTCGCACTCATATATATGCGTGTCTTAGAACGGCATGCCCGGGATGTTGAGGCCGCCGGTGATGGCGCCCATCTGCTTGTTGGCGAGCTCGTTGACGCCGCGGACGGCCTCGTTGACGGCAGCCATGATCATGTCCTGCAGCATATCGACGTCCTCGGGATCGAGGGCATCGGGGTCAATAGTGAGGTTGACGAGCTCCATCTCGCCGTTAACGGTCACCTTGACCATACCGCCGCCGGCAGAGGCGTCGACGGTCTGGGACTTGAGGTTCTCCTGCGCGGCGGCAAGCTGCTCCTGCATCTTGCGAGCCTGCTTCATCATCTGCTGCATGTTCATACCGGCCATGATGGCTCCTTTACGTGCGGCCGCACGCCGAGCTGCAAGGGCAGCCGGAGCGCGGCGGGACTTTCAAACTCAAAAATCGTACCACGGCGCGAAGCCAGAGAGCGGGGGCGGACACGCTACCTCAGTCGATATACATGTCCTCCAATACAAACCACGCGCCAAGATTATGCAAGGCCGAATTATGCAAGGTTGCATAATATCGCATACTCAATCTAGTAGAGCCGAATCCGGCATTTCATGTGTGCCACTAAATAGCTAAATGCCAAACCGCTGCTCGAGGCGGAGCACATGGCGGCAGAGTATAATTTGATTGTCATAGATAGCAATTTTGAGGTGCCCCATGAATGCCCCCGACGCGCTCCAAAACATCCGCTCAAAACACCCCGTTGCATATGTGGTTCTCTATCTCTTTGTCGGCTGGGCATTGCTGATTGTCATCACCCATGCTATAGCCTTTGGAGCAGAACTGCTGATAACCAGCTCGGACCAGCCCACCGTCAAATGGGAAGCGACCGATGAGTGCACCGATGGAACCCGAACCATTTACTACAACAGCCCGTCCCTCTACCAAGAGTTCAAGGTCAAGATAAAGGACTCCAAGATTGTCGGTGCCGAACCAGGCGCTTTCTTGACAATCGGAGCAACCCTCGACGCCGAGCAAGTCGAGTACACGGACAGCCGCGCGACGTATCGTGTCGACCTCAGCACCCTAGGCCGACCGTCACGCATCTGCCTGCTCGAATGCGAGACACGCGGCACCACGCTACACATGTACGAAATACAGATGCGCCCGGACAAAAGAAAGTGATATATGGCCGAGTCGGAAAAGACTAGGCATAGACTCGTCCGCCTTCGTAAGCAAAACGCAAGATGAGCGGGTCGTTGTTGCGCACAAAATCATCGAGTTCTTTGAGGTCCGCTTCGCTAAAGCCCTCGTGTGACACCCAATTGAATGCCGGCAAGATGCACTCCGCCGTGTCAAAACCCCAATCGCGCGGGCGCTCCACAACAACCTTCACCGTGTTGTCCTCACGGACTTCGGAATACGAAACTTGCGTATCGTCCTCAAGGCGGACATATTCCCACATCATAAGCTCGCTCCGTTCAAAGACGTCTCTTCTTGAGCAGTATACCCGCCTGTACAGCTACTCCACCGGTTTGAAGATGGTGGACTGACCGAAGACGCTGCGGATGAGGGCTTTGGCCTCGTCCTCGGTCTGCGGGATGCTTGGGGCTGCGCCCTGATGGCCGAAGGGACTGCCCGCGCCGGGGTTGGACTCCCAGGGAGCTGCAGGAGCGTCCTCCTCTTTGGGGGCAGTTGCAGCGGGCTTGGGCGCGGGCGTCGCACCCGGCACGTCGAACGGAGGCAGATCGTCCCCGCTCGCATCGCCTGCAAAGCCGCCGACCATGGCGTCATCGTAGGGCACCTGCTCGGATTCCCACGGTGCAGACTGCGCAGACGGCTGAGCCTTGGGAGCGGACGCGCGCTCGGGCGCTCGGGGTGCGGGCTCGGTCGGGAGCTTGCCCGTGGCAGGAGCGCCAGCGGGGTTGTCGGAGCGCAGCCAGGGGGCTTTGCCCAGGTCGGATGACTTGGGCGCAGGCGCGGCGGCGGGCTTGGGCACGGGGACCGGAGCAGCCTGTTTGGGCGCAGCGGGTTCAGGCGCCGACGGGGTCGGTGCCGCTACCGGTGCCGCTTTTGGCTGCGTCGCGCTGACGTTCGAGGATGCAGGGGCCGCCGAGGACACGGGTTGCGGGTCCGCAGATGCCGCAGCCCGTGCAGATGGAGAATGCTCCTCATGTTGAGGAGCCAGCGTGCCACCTCCATCCAGGACGTAGTCGACGGTGCGACGACCGAAGACCGCACTGACTGTCGGCAGGACCACCGACTGCGTGTCGGCGCGTCCGAGCATCTTGATGGCAAAGGTCGAGCCCGCGGGGAACGAGACCGTGAGCTTGGAGCCGTCGTCTGCTGTGGCGCGGGCATTGAGCAAAAGCCCTGCGTAGGAGGCCTGACGAGCCTTGACGCGTTCGACGACCTCGGCCCATTTGCGCTGGAGCTCACCGGCATCCTCGACCGCGGGGGTCTCGGCGGCACCAGCGGCAGCAACCTGGGCGGCGGTGTTGGGCTGGGGCTTAGGTGCCGGAGCGGTGGCAGGCGCGGGGGCTGCAACGGGCTGAGGCGTCGGAGCCGGCGCAGACTGAGGTGCAGACGCTGCAGGCTTGGAAGCCGACACGGACGCAGAACGGGGCGCAGGCTGAGCCGCCGGAGCGGCAGCACCACGGTCCCAAGGCATACCGCCCTGGCGCGCGGACGTATCAGCGGTGGTAGCAGATGCCGCCGGAGTAGCGGCTCGGGCACCCGAGATCAGCGTCGGCTGCTGGGCAGCAGCGGGTACGGATGCTGCAGGCGCGGTGGCCTGAGCAGCAGCCACGCTCGCCGGCACGGCGCCGTTGGCAACCATGGCCTCCAGACGCGCCACGCGCTCGGCCAATGCCTCAATCGTTAAATCAGCCTCGGGACGTGCCAGACGCGTACAGGCAATCTCGAGCACCAGGCGCACGTCGCTCGCGCCCCTCATCTCCAGTGCGGCATCGTCGAGCACCGTCAGCACGCGGGCCAGGCGGTCGGCAGGATGCTCGCCAAAGGCAGCGGCCTCGGCAGCAAGCGCCTCGGCCTGCTCGGAGCCGCCCTCAAACAGCTCGGCACGGGCACCGGCAACGCAGGCAACGTACACGTCACGCACATGCGCTACCAGGTCGCGCGTCAGCTCCAGCAGGTCGTTTCCTTCCTCGACCTGCGCACGGATCAGTCCATAGAGCTCGGCAACATCGCGATCGGCAATGGCGCGGGAAAACTCGCCCAGAATCTGGTCCGAAACCTCGCCTAAAAGCGAGCGGGCATCGTCCGCATGCACAGAACCGTTGCCAAAAACGCTCAGCTGCTCCAGCGTGGAGAGCGCGTCGCGCATGCCGCCCTTGGCATGGCGCGCCACGATGGCGAGCGCCTCGTCGTCGTAATCGAAGCCCTCCTGCTCGCACACGTATGCCAGGCGACGCTCGATATCCTCGTTGCCGATGCGGTGGAAATCGAAGCGCTGGCAGCGCGAGAGGATGGTCTCCAGAATCTTTTGCGGGTCAGTGGTGCACAGCACAAAGATCACGTGCGCCGGCGGCTCCTCGAGCGTCTTGAGCAGCGCGTTGAACGCCGCCGTCGTGAGCATGTGGACCTCGTCGATGATATAGATCTTGTACTTGCCGCGTACCGGGGCAAAGTTGACGGAGTTGATGATTTCCTCGCGCACATTGTCCACGCCCGTGCGGGAGGCGGCATCGAGCTCGTAGACATCGGGGTGGTTACCCTCGGCAATGAGCTCGCACTCCTCGCAAGTACCGTCGGGCATGCAGCCGCTTGCACCCTCGGCGCGCGCCGCCTCGGCATTGCGGCACAGCAGCGCCTTGGCCAGAATGCGCGCCATGGTGGTCTTGCCCGTGCCGCGCGGTCCGCAGAACAGGTAGGCGTGAGACAGGCGCCCCTCGGTGATGGCGTGCTCGAGCGTCGAGACGATATGCTGCTGGCCCACCACGGAGTCAAAGGTGAGCGGGCGATACTTTCGGTACAACGATTCCATGGGTGCTCCCCCGGGTATACTGAGTCCTGTTGCCGCGGCGGCCATGCGGTCGCACGGCATACTGCATCCATAATAACCCGTACGGCGAGCCCGCCGCGATAGGAGTCCAAAGAGCATGGCAGACGCAGAGAGCAACCTCGTTCCCTCCGAAGCAGCCGACCAGGTCGAGGTCGCGCTCGAGGCGCAGGCAGCAGCCGATGACGGCATCCTGTACCTCAACGAGTATCAGTACGAAAACGATCTGGTCACCGACTTCGCCCGCCTGGTCGCCTCGCCCAGGCGTCGCGGCTCGCTGTATGTCGCCGCGGCAATTGCCGCGCTGCTCGGTATTGGCATGCTGTTGGCCGGCGGTAACTGGATCAAGTTTGGCGTCGTCCTGATCGTATTCGGCGCCTTTTTGGCCTGGTGGAGCAAAAACCTGCACCACACCCTCGCCCGCGACTTTATCGATGCCGTTGAGGCCGACGAGTCCATGGGTGGCCGCTACCGCCGCGTCGCCGCCAACGAGGACGGTCTGATGGTCTGGGGCAAGAGCGGCAAGTCGCAGTTCTTCCCGTTTGAAAAGCTCGACCACGTGCTCGACGGCGAGCGCATCTTTGTTGCCATGTTCGCCGACCAGGGCGTGGCGATCCCTAAGGACACCTTTGTTCGCGGCGATGCCGAGCAGTTTGGCGCCTTCCTTAAGGCGCGCATCAACAAAAAACTCCGCATCGAGACCAAACGCAAGAAGATGAAGGCAGAAAAGGCCGCTGCCGAAGCAAAACAGGCCGACAAGCCCCAGGGCAACAAGGGCAAGCAGCGCAAGCAGAAGAAGAACAAGAAGAAGAAGCGGTAATCCGGCCGACACCGAAGGTGCCTCGTCCCGCGCCCGATTCCGAGTCGGAGCGCCTGAAATCGGGCGCGGGTACCGCCGATGGACCCATTTTGCCTAACTCTCGAGCTACTTCACTTCAAACCTTAAGAGCCTTCTCTCTGGCAGATCGGTCATCTTCATCGTATAAGTCCCAGGAAAAGCCTTCTCAAAACGGACGGTCTCGTAACCTTCGAAATAGTCGTTGGTGTTTTGCATCATGAATGGGACAAGCAACTCGTTTTCCGCTCCAACCTGCACGGCAAATGCTGCAAGTCCGTCTAAAGCCGGCATTGCCTGCGCTATCAGATCGGTATTGACCATAAAGTCATAGTTTGGCGCAGACTCCGGCACCAAATGCCAAACATACGTTTTGATTCCGCCTTCGACATTGTCCTTATTCCTGACACGCATCTTTACGGCGATAACACACGTGATGTCGGCGTCCTTCAATTTCGTTTTCGTATCCACGATGCCATATTTTGAATAATCATCATGCGCACGCTTGAGATACTCGCGCGGCGTGAGCAGCTCTGCCCCGTCTATGCAAAACGAATACCCGTCAGTCGCCACATCCTTCGACCCCAGAAACGCCCCATCCATCGAGAGCCATTCGCCCTCCGCATAATATTTCTCAGGAATGACCGTCCGGTTCCCGTTAACGACGCTCGCCCTCATGCCCGCAAGGCCAGTAACAGCACAGCCGAAAAGCGCAAGCGCCGACCTTCTTGTCCACAGGGTCTTCTTCATCGCGCTCACGACCTTTCCCGAACTTTCACAACGGCACCGTCGCGCATGCAGTAAACCCGATCGGCCAGCTCCTCGAGCACCTCTCCGTCATGGCTGGACAGAATAACCTCGCGACCCGTTGATGCCGCCATCGCCACAACGCGCTTGAGCATTTCCACGCCCGCTTCGTCGAGGGCATTTGTTGGCTCATCGAGAACAAGCAGCTTCGGCTTTTCCATAATTGCCGCAGCTATCCCCAGACGCTGCTTCATCCCAAGCGAGTATGCTCGGAACTTCTTTTTTTCGTCTGCATCGAGCCCCACGAGCCGCAGGGCAGAGCGAATGTCCTCGCGGGTTGCAACGCCCTTGATCTGAGCAATGAGCTCCAGATTGTCGTAACCAGACAGATAGCCCAAAAAGGAAGGCGCCTCGATCAACATCCCCAGACTCGGCGGGAAAGAGATGTCCGCCCCAAGCCTTTGGCCATCGATAGAGATTTCGCCTTCGGTAGGCTTGATCAATCCGCAGACCGCTCGCATAAGCATGGTCTTACCCGAACCGTTTATCCCCTGAAGACCGACCACAGTCCCAGGGTCAACCTCGATGGACACGTTGCGCAGAACATCGTTTTTGCCTATGCGCTTCGATACGTCCCTAACGATCACGCTCATATCTTGTCCCCCTTTTCTATAAGGTCGGCCCTTCGAAACCACAGTCCACCCAACGATAGGCATAACGACATAATCACAATTGAAAACAAGCCACTCGAGCCCGCCGCGATTCCATCTTTGACAATTCCGCCCCAGCGCAACAGCATCAAGGCGTTACCCAATAGCGCCCAATGCCGTGCATATGCCGAGCAGATCAGGTAGCTCATTAAAACCACAAACGAGACCGACGGCCCAAGTACAAAGCCAATCACTGCCTGCGCAAACGCAAGCGCCTCGAAAGCAAAAAAGAGACCTGTGAAAAACGGCAGCGCATCCGCCTCGCCAGCTTTGAGAAACCACGGCGCCAAATTAGCCAGCTGAAGCGACTCACCATGAATGACCGCGCTGAACGAGGCGCTCACCATCAAGCTCCAAATCACAACAGAGCAAACCACCACGAGCAGCGAAAATGCCGTTACCGCCGCCACCAAGATAAAACGCGAGACCCACCAAAGGGTTCTTGACCGGCATCGAACAAGCGCTTGCAAACCAAACCCGTGCAACGATTCGGTCGGATAATCGAGTGTTGTATAGAGAATAAGCAGAATGACAAATAGCCATCCTAACGGAGGCACAAACATGAGCCCGGGCCTAGGCTCAAACGGAGCGGATCCGGCAAACACGAGCGCGAGATTATCAGCAAACCCCAAGGCATTCGTCCGAACCCCATACACAGAAGACAAGCCGTAGGCGTACACCAAGTTCGCAACGGTCACTGCCGCAATCGCAATAAAAGTAAGGATGTTCTTCTTCAAAACGGTCCTCAGGTCCGCGGCGACCAGCCTAAACAGCATCAGACCACCTCGCGTCTTTTTAAGAATCTCGCGAAAATCAAAGAAAAGACGAACAGCAAAATGATTTCTGCAAACCCTGCTCGAATGTCGGGCCAGTTATTTAGTGATTCCGACCTGATGCTGTTAAGAATGTTGCAGTTAAAGCCGACGCATGAAAGGACGCTAAAAATCCAGTCGTTAACAAAGTGCCATGCAACCATAATCAGATATGGAACGACCATCGCCTTGATTCTGCTGCGAAACACAACCGACAGACCGGTCACGGCCATGGATAGAGCCCCCAGCGTCACCGCATCGAACAGTATATAAACCAGCACGTACAACAGAGGCCGGGAATAAAACAGGCCAGAAAAATAGCTATGCAGATAGAGCCCGACGTAAGTCGATTCGTCGACCCGGGGGAGATACGCGGGAAACAGCATTGAGACAATCAGGAAGTTCACGAGTAGCGGAATAGCCGTGACCGCAAACGCAGAGAGGAAAGCAGACAGCATCTTCACGTTCACGTATGCATTTCTAGAAACACGTGTGCAGATCTGCGCCTCGTAACCGCTCAAACGCTCGGACAGGCATGACCACGACCCGGCCAGCATGGCAAGCAACGGCAGCGCATAGAAAAACACTGATGCCGATAGCGGTGCATTTGCACTCACAACGATCCAGTTACCAAAGCTACTTTCACGCGTTTGGCCGAGGTATGCCTGGGCTTGCAAACCAACGCCATAGCCAAGCGATAACAGCTGCTTGCGCTCAGTCTCGAGCGTCCACCATGCCTCAATGGCAGCCGCCATCGAAATTGCAGTTGCAACCATAAGGGTCAACGCAAATATAGGATTGCCAAATATCTTGGACAACTCGTGCCGCATTAGATTTCTATTCAAGCGACATCACCCTCCCTTCGGCCGGGCCGAGTAGCAACACTCGGCCCGGCCCTAATCACAACAAGAAGCTGCGGATTGGCTAGGAGGGAAGTTTGTTAAAATGGCCGAAGCAATCGGGGCTCCACTTTCCATAGACCGTGCCGTATCCGGACTCGGCCCATGCAGTCAGACGAGCATAGCTGCGTTTATTCTCACGGACGAGATTGTATATCTCCCATTCACGCTCATGGTTGGAGCGATACACGCCCTGCGTGCAATTCAAATTGCCCGTTCCTCTATTGTCATAGGCACCGTCCACGTACAAACGTAACGGCTTTCCTGAATAGCCTTTGATCCAAATGTAGACTGAAGATGAATCTTCTTTCTGGCGATAGCCGGTTGCGCTCGTGCCAGAACATTGAAAAGCGAAATCTCTATCTTCGTTGTTCTTGCATGTGGCAATTCCGGCATCCGCGCTCTGCGAAATGCTAGAAACCTGGGAAGTGTCAAACTCCTCTTGAGCAAATGATGCGGCAGGTGCACCCATCGACAAGCCCGCAACAATCGCCAAGCCGACTCCGATTCGAGCAATAGCGCTCCTTGGCTTAATCATGGCCTTCTCCAATCAAAAGCGGTTAACAATGCGTCGACGCACGGCAACCTTTGCATGAATAGAGAAAGATGTCTGTAAACACCCGCTATTGAGTTGATCGCTCAGGCGTTTACACGTTATCTACCTGCGATAACAATGAAACAAGCTCCGCTTTATTCTTGATCTTCAACTGGCGGTAAGATGCAGACCGCAGTGCTTGCACCGTAGATGCAGCGTAACCGACATCCTCCGCAATGGTCTTTGTCGTTGCGCCTTCTGCCGTCATCAGCAAAATTTGCGACTGAACATCAGAAAGGGAGCGCGACGCAAGCAGGGCAAGCTGGCGCACGCGAGCTGCTTCGGTAAGCCCGTTCGCGCGGTACTCCAAGACGGCCTTCTCGTTCTCAACCGAGCGGGTGAGCGCGATGTGCGTGACGAACATGGGCGCAGACCAGCAGACGATCACCGTTGCCACGACGACATTGACAGCCGAACTTTGCCCCAGCAACGAAGTAAGGAACAACGGCTCGAAAACCATCAGATCCTGCGCCATGTTGAGCAAGACAACCCAAACAGGAGCCGTCGCCCCAAAGCAAAGCATCCATACCCCGAGCATTTTGCGCTGCGGACAGCTACGCAGCACTATATATGTGAACAGTATCCCCGTCAGCACCGCAAGTCCATGGATTCGCCCCCTAGTGGCTGCATAGATTAAAGCGGATACACCTATTAACGCCAACGGCACGATAGCCCGAGTACGGCCACGCGCCTTAAATGAACACAGCCCAACAGCGAGCGAAGCCATAGACGTCATGCCGCAAAACAGGACCGGCACAGCCATCAACGGATCGCGTACGCACCTCCATGCCGCGATATAGACAAAAGACCATTCCACGGCAGACAGTATCGCCCACACGCACGGGCTTCCGAGCCCAATCGCCCCATCCGTTCTAGTCAGTGCAGCTTCACGATTCAGTTTTTCACCCGCGTAGTGCAGTGACAGAAGCAGTCCGAGACCCAATGCATAGCTTGAGAGAGAAAAGGTAACAGCCCATGAAACACCGGATCCCCAATAACTATCCGCCATTACCAAGGGGCCCGCCGCAAGGAGGATAAAAAATAATGTGAGCAGGTATCGAAACAGCCGGCGCGTCCGAGCTGATGCCAACATATCGTCAGCATGCCGCCGCGACAGCTCGGGCCCTACAGCATCACCCTCGTCCACAAACAACGCCACGAGCTCGCGTGAGCCCGCAACCGACGCCTTCCCGTATGCTCGGTGAAGCGTTGTTCGCACCGTCGATGACTTCGTATCCGTCTCCTTGGCAATTTCCGCCGGCGTTTTCCCTTTGAGCAGCAGTCGAACAAACTGCTCTTCTCTAGGCGACAGGGCAGGGGAAAACACCCCCGCATCGAATGGGTCGGACACGCAGGCGATATCCGAATTGTTGTCCCGTTTTCTCTTTAGCAACATGCATACGAAGGCAGCAGCGATAGCGGACCCCATCGCAAGCAATGCAATGATCGCGTCATCGCTTGCAAAGTATGCCGCCTCAACAGCCGGAACAAGGCCAATAGGGACTGCCACGAGCGCAGAACGGGCAAACACGTCGCTCTGTCCCCGACCAAAGGCGCTGAAACAGCAAAACAGCGGGACCGCAACCAATACGAGATAGACCAACGGAATTAAAAGCACAAGACCAATTGACGCGGCCGAAACAGAGAGTGCTCCCCATGGCTCAGGGATGACTCTCCATGAAACTCGACAGCAGAACAGCAGACAAGACATGACGGCTATTGTTTCTGTAAAAATCGCGTCCTGCGGATGACGAGTTTCTCTTTCGTCAGCCCGCGTCGCCCCCCGCGTCAAAGGAGAGCCCGCCGTATCCCAAATTACATATGAGAGGAGCAACGACCCAGCAAAGCACGAGGCGCATGAAACGCCGCGCAACAGCCAGATAGGCGCAAACACGAATGGAATAGAATCTCCGCGAGCATAGAAGGCCAGGTCGGCCCATTCGGGAACCGTTGCAATAGCAGCAAGGAAAATACCGAAGGCGCCAAGGAACCCCGGCCGCCTTATTTCTCTCCCCTTGCGGAGCGCAACACCGTGACCAAACGCCGCGAGGCATGCGCCCAGGATAACGAGCCAGGTCATTGCACCTGACGCCAGGCCGATTGAAGATGAAAACCGGTGATAAGGGGTGACCGCCATTACGACAAGCGCAATGGCGCAGGCAGACGTAGCAGAACGGCGGGAAAAAAGCATATGGCCTCCATAGCGTGTCATTATATCGCTCGAGCCGCTCGTTTATCTCTGTTCTCACACCAGCCAGCATCAATGATTCAGGCGAACTCCAATCCGCGCCAGATCACGGTCCGGCTTTTGTTCGCAGTCCCCACATCAAAGCGGGATGCGGTTTCCTTTTAGACGCCGGTTCGGAAAGCGCATCCCGTTCCAGGGCAATATTCTGGGATGCAGTTTCCGCAGCCCACCCCATTTGGAAGGCGCATCCCATTATTTGGCTGAAAACTGGGGTGCGCTTTCCGAACGAGCCGAAACGGCCCGAATCGATCGGACCACCTCATCCCCGTTTCCTCGCCATCTGCCCGAGCGTGTTACACTAGCAGCATCTATGCCACCGCGAACGGCTCGGCTCCGCGCCCGCCACTCGCAAACGAACTTTAAACGCACGAGGGTTGGCCATGCCGCTTTTCTCGCAACATACCGCCCGGTTCTCGCCGGACGTTCCTTTTGAGGGCACCAGCTCTCGCGAGCTGCTCAAGCGGTACCAGCCGCTCGAGACACTTGCGACCGGCGGTTTTGGCTCCATCGAGATTTGCCGCGACACGCACCTGCGCCGCCGCGTCGCCATTAAGCGCATCCCCCTTATCAACGGCGCCGGCATGCCCGCCAGCGACATCATGGATGTCCTGCGCGAGGCGCATACTGCCGCCATGCTTCAACATCCCAATATCGTGCAGGTCATCGACTTTACGCATGACACCGCCTATGCCTACCTGGTCATGGAGTATGTCGACGGTATGTCACTGGCCGAGTTTTTGCATCGCGTGGACGGCCACTCGCTCACCTTTGACGAGGCCGCGGCCATTGCCGATGCCCTGGGCCAGGCGCTCACCTTCGCCCATAGCAATGGCGTACTCCACCTGGACATTAAGCCCGCCAACGTGCTCATCGACCACTCGGGCAATGTAAAGCTCACCGACTTTGGCATGGCGCGACTGTCGTCCGCCGGTGGCTTTGGCGGCTCGCGCGGCGGCACCATCGGCTACATGCCGCCCGAGCAGCTCGATATCGAGACCGGCACGGTCGACGAACGCGCCGATGTCTTTGCCCTTGCCTGCGTTATCTATGAGGGCTTGTGCGGCAGCGCTCCCTTTATGGCGGCCACGCCCGCCGACTCGCTCGACCGCATCATCGGCGGCGCCACCTATCCCAGCGAGCTGATACCACACTTTCCCCCGGGAGCCGAGGCCGCGCTCATGAGCGCGCTCTCCCCCATGCCGCAGGACCGCCCCAACAGCATCGAGGCATTTTGCGACCAGATCCTTGCCGGTCTGGGCAGCGTGCGCGAGGGCCGTCGCAGTCTGGAGCAAATGGTTGGCGAGCTTTCGGATGACGAGCAGGAGCTCGACGATATCGAGCCGTCGTACTACGAGGACGACGCCATCGAGGTCGACCCCGCGCTCGGCTGGGCGGGCACGCGCTGGAGCCATGCGCGCGACTACACCATGCACGCTATCTCGGCGCTAACGTGCGGCGCCTTTAGCTTTTTGCTGATGCAAACGGCCGGGGTCGCGGCGCTTCCCGGCCTGGTCATTGCGGCTATCGCGATCGGAGCGGCGGCTGGCCTGGCCCCCCAGATCGGCTCGGCCATCTCGGCTGTGGGCTTTTTGGTGCTCATGGCCAACGCCACCATGCAGGCGCAGGGCATCCTGTCGATGTTGCCCGTCGCGGTGATCTTTGCCGCCGCCATGTCCGGTTGGTGGATCGCCTGGGGTCGCACCGAGGCTGCCGCGAGCGCCGCGCTCACCTGTGCACTCGCGCTTGGCTGTCTGACTGGCAATACCTTCCTGGCAGCTGGGGTCGCCGCCGGCGTCGCGTCATTTTGGCTCGGCCCGGCAAGCGCCGCCGCGGCAACGGGCATGGGCGTGCTTTTTGCCCGTCTGGCGACGGTCGCGCTTTCAGCCGGAGGCGTGCTGGGGCTCGGTAACGTTGCCGCAGCGCTGGAAGACCCGCTCCTTTGGGCTGCCTTTGTGCTGGTCGCGACAACTGCTGCAGCGTCATCTGCGCTGCTCAATGCCCATGCCAAGCGTGCCGACCAGGGCTCAAACCTTGCCGCAATCGCCGCTATCGCCGTCACCGGCATCGGCTGCGCAGCGGCATCCTGTCTTGCACACCATATGGAAATTGCCAGCCTTGCAGCCGCGGTCGCCGCCAAGGCGGCGGTTGCGGGAACCCTATCCTCTATAATCGTTGGGATATGCCTATATTTGCTCGGATACCAAAGAACCTATACGGAGAGTGATCTTTCGTGAACTTCCTGAACATCTTCGAGGACCACGTGGCCGGCATCTTCGGTGCCACCCGTGCCCCGTTCTCCTTTAAGAAGCTTGCCAAGCAGGCCGCTCGCGACATGGAGGATCAGACTCTGGTGATCAACGGCGTCAACACGGCGCCGGCACTCTATACCATCCTGATCGCCGCCGACGACGATCCCATGCTCGCCCCGTTCTACCCCGAGCTTTCGCGCGAGGTCCGCGAGTTTGTGAAAGCGCAGGCCGAAAAGCGCCGCTATGTCTTTGTCGGCGAGCCCCTCGTGCGCTTTATGATCGATCCGCAGCTGCGCGCCGGCAAGTTCTCGGTCTTTGCCGAGAACGTCGATGCCCCCACGCTCGGCCGCCTGTACGAAGAAGAGCGCGCCTATCAAAACGGCCTGGGCCAGAACAACTCCGCGGCAAGCCGTGCCGCCAGCGCCCCGCGCGCCGGCCAGCAGCAGTTTGCTGCCCCGCAGCAGCAGCGCCCCGCTGCCATGCCCCAGCAGCAGCCGACGCCTCGCGCCGCCGCTCCCGACCCGCTTGCCGTGGCAGACCCCTTCGCGCCTAGCGTCCCCGACCCCGCCGCCGCACCCATCCCGGTGCCGCAGACCGTCTCGCGCGACGCGCTTGCCGGCATGGGCGGAGCCGCCGCGACCGGTGCCGCCGTGGGCCTAGGCGCCGCAGCCGGCATCGCCTCCAACATGGCGAGCACTCGCGCCCCGCAGCGCCCGCTCGCCCAGCTCGTCGACGTCGTGAGCGGCGAGAGCCATAGCATCACCTCCGCACAGGTGACCATCGGTCGCGAGCGCTCAGTTTCCGACATTGCCCTGCGCGACCCCAACGTGTCGCGCCGCCACGCCCAGCTCACCTTTACTGGCTCGGATTGGTCGATCGAGGACCTCAATTCCACCAACGGCACACTCGTCAACAACCGCCGCATTACGCGCTGCCCGCTGCGCAACGGCGATCTGCTGACGTTTGGCCTGAGCACCTTTGAATTTAGGGGATAGTCGCTTATGAACATCGATATCGTCCTTTTTGCAGGCCGCATCGTCCTGGTCGCCCTGCTCTATATCTTCCTGTTCGCCGTCATGAAGACCGGCGTGGGGCTTGTGCGCGGACAGCGCCGCGACTCGGCTATCTGGACGATCGATGTGGACAAGGGTCCGCGCGGTATCCGCGGCATCCACGTAGACATGCTCGGCCCCGTCATCGTCGGTCGCTCGCCGTCTTCGGACATCTGCATCAACGAACCGTTCGTCTCGGCCTCGCATGCGCGATTTTCGCTGCAGGGCCCGGCGCTCATCATCGAGGATCTCAACTCGCTTAACGGCACGCTCGTCAACGGCCGCCAGCTTGTGGAGCCTGCAACGCTGCGCGAGGGCGACGAAGTCCAGATTGGCGATGTGGTCATGAAGGTGAACCGTCGATGATCGACGAGGAGAACAAGTCCGCAACTATGACCGAGGCACCGGCTGCCGCCACAGCTGCGCCGGCCCACGCCGCTCCGGCGGGCTCCGCACCCGTGGAACCCGAGGACACCGTGTTCTCCCTGCCTCTTTCGCATGTAACGCATGATATTTCGGATCTCGCCGATAACGAGGACGAAGAGAATGCCGTAGCGGCGCCCATCGGCGCACATGCTGCGGAACAGCCCACAGCGTCCGAAGCAACCCCGGCGCCGGCTCACTTTGCAGAGCCCGTAGCCGCGGCAATCAACGAGAGCGCTGCGGTGTTTGCGGCACCCGAGCCCGCCGCGCCGGCGTTTCCCATAGCCCCGGCATCCGAGGTTGCGCCCGTGTCTACGCCGGCGCCCGAGGCAGGGCCATCCCCCGAGGACGGCCCTGCACCCAAGACCCCGCAGCCTGCGCCCGCAAACGAGTCCGATGCTGTGGCTGAGCCCGCCGCCCAGTCGCAAAGCACGCTCGCGCCGTCGCACTTTGCGACGCCCGAGTCTATAGACGTCAGCCCGCAAGACGACGAGTCGACCGCCCGCGTGTCCGAGGAGCCCGACTCCCCGGACACCGGCGATTCCGAATCAAACGCCGAGACCGACACCGTCTCTCCCGGTGACACAGCCGAGATCGACGTAGCCGCCGTTGAAGCCAAGCTCAAAGACCCCGGCTCGACCATGAGCTTTGAGCCCCTGACCGAGGAGCGCATCGAGACCGACTCGACCTATGATGCCGGCACCACCACGCAACTCATGTGGGGCGCCCGCTCCGACGTTGGCTGTGTGCGCCCGCACAATGAGGATTCCTACCTGGTGCAGTCGCCGCTCTTTTGCGTATGCGACGGCATGGGCGGTCACGCCGCCGGCGAGGTAGCCTCTTCCATCGCCGTCGAGACTATTGCCAAGACGGCCCCGCAGTCCGCCGACGCAGCACGCCTGGCCGCAGCCGTCGAGGCAGCTAACGCCGCCGTAATCGAGGCGGCCCTGAACGGCCTAGGCAAGCCCGGCATGGGCTGCACAGCCACTTGCGCCTATATCGAAAACGACACGCTCGCCATCGCCCACGTGGGCGACTCTCGCGCCTACCTGCTCCACGAGGGCACGCTCATCCGCGTGACCCGCGACCACTCCTACGTGGAGGAGCTCGTGGACGCCGGCGAGATCACGGCAGACGAGGCTCGCGTCCACCCCAACCGTTCGGTCATCACCCGTGCGCTGGGCTCAGACCCCGCCATGTATGCCGACCACTTCACTCTGCATATCGAGGAAGGCGACCGCCTGATCCTGTGCTCTGACGGCCTTTCGAGCATGATTCCCGATAGCGATATCGAGAACATCGCCACGCAGTCCTCAACCGCGCAAATCTGCGTCGACAACCTAGTGGACGCGGCGCTTGCCGCCGGCGGCCACGACAACGTGACCGTAGTAGTCGTTGACCTGGTTGACGATGGCGTTATGCGCGAGGCGCAACGCGTGCGTCGCCGCAACGTCACCATCGGCGTCGTCTTAGGTCTCGTCTTGGTGCTGGCGGCTGCCATCTGGGCCTACACGGGTGTCACCGGCTCGTACTACCTGGGTACCTACCAGGGCAATGTCGCCGTCTGGCGCGGCCTGCCCGGCAAGCCGCTCGGACTCAAGCTTCACTGGCTCGAGAGCGAAACCAGCATTAAGCTGTCCGACCTGCCCGAAGACACGCAAAACCGCCTCAAGGCGGGCATTCCGCAAACAAGTGTCGACGATGCGCAGGACACGATATCCAAGTACCGCCACCAGATCGACGAGGAGCAGACCCGCCAGGTGATCGACGCGCAAACGATTCGCGACAACACCGACCAGGGATCGACCTCCGAATCAGATTCCGAGAAAACCGCCGAACAGTCCGCCGAGGCCGAAGCCTCCGATAAGAATTAGAAAGGGAGTGCCGCTTATGAGTCGCCGCAACACCGAACTGCTCTTGCTCATCGCCTCGGCGTTCCCCGTCATCCTGCTGTATGCGATGTACGTCCTCACCGCGGGCGCCGCTATCTCCTTTGAGACGCTCGCCGTACCGATCGGCCTCTTCGCCGCCTTCGCCGCAGCACATATCGCCGTGCGCATCTTGGCGCCTGGCGCCGATCCCGCCATCCTGCCCATCGTATTTATACTTTCGGGCATCGGCATCACGTTCGTGACACGCCTCGCCCCCGCTCTCGCCATCTCACAGCTCATCATCCTGTTTGTCTCGGTGGCGCTCATGGTGGGAACGCTTGCACTGGTCAAAAACCTCGACGTGGTCATGCGCTACAAGTACACCTTTGGCATTATCGGCATCATTCTGCTGATGCTGCCTATCTTTATCGGCACCACGATCTCGGGCTCCAAGCTGTGGATTCGCATCGCGGGCTTTACCATCCAGCCCGGCGAGTTCGCCAAGGTCTTTATCGTGCTGTTCCTGGCCGGCTACTTGGCTGAGAACCGCGAGCTGCTCTCCATCTCCAACCGCAAGATCCTGGGCTTTAAGATCCCTCGCCTGCGACTGCTGCTGCCGCTGTTTGCCGTGTGGGGTGTGTGCCTGCTCGTCGTCGTCTTCGAACGCGACCTGGGTTCGGCCGTGCTGTTCTACACCATCTTCTTGCTGATGCTCTACGTTGCCACGGGACGATTCTCGTATGTCGTTATCGGCCTTGCGCTCTTAGCCGTTGGAGCCGTGGGCGCCTACAAGTTCCTGTCTCACGTTCAGGTACGTTTCCAGGTTTGGGTCGATCCTTTTAAGGACGCCCAGGGCCAGGGCTACCAGATCGTCCAATCGCTCTTCTCGCTTGCCGATGGCGGTCTGGTCGGTGTTGGCATCGGCAACGGCATGGCCAACAACATCCCCGTCGTCGAGTCCGACTTTATCTTCTCGGCTATCGGCGAGGAGATGGGCCTTTTGGGCGGCGGCGCCGTGCTCATCCTGTTTATGCTCTTTGCCGTGCGTGGCCTCACCACGGCCGCCCGCGCTAAATCCGACCTCGCAGCCTTTAGTGCCACGGGCCTTACGGCCGCCATCAGCTTCCAGGCCTTCTTGATCGTTGGCGGCGTAACCCGCCTGATCCCGCTGACCGGCGTCACCCTGCCCTTTATGAGCCAGGGCGGCTCCTCGCTGCTGGCGAGCTTTATCATCGTCGCGCTCCTGCTGCGCGCCGGTGACGAAGCGACCGGACGCGAGGCCGAGCTTACCGGCACCGGCACTATGGCCGCCATCACCGATGATCAGGTCGCATCTGCCGCCGCCCCGACGGGCACGCGCTTTGCCACCTCGTCTTCCTACGGCAGCGGCAGCCATTCCGTCGGCTCGCGCATGCGCCGTCGCCTGCTCGACACGCCTGAATCCGGTGTGCTCGGCCGCGTTGCGCTCGCCAACCGTCTAACCCGTGCGGTGCTCGCCTTTACGGCGCTATTCGCCATCCTTATCGGCAACCTCACCTATGTCCAGGTCATCAAGGCCAAGGACTATCAGGACATGCCGACCAACAACCACACCATCGCCCGCTCCAAGTACATCCAGCGCGGTTCCATCATCACGTCCGACGGCGTGACGCTGGCCGAGTCGCTGCAGCAGGAGGACGGCACCTACGTACGCTCCTACCCCAACGGTAACCTGGCAGCGCACGTGGTTGGCTACGTGAGCCAGCAGTATGGCACCACCGCCATCGAGAGCGTCATGAACGACACGCTCACCGGTTCTAAGGACTACTCCAGCTGGAACAACGCCATCGCGTCGCTCGCGGGCCAGACCCAGCCGGGCAACACCGCCAAGCTCACCATCGACTCGCGCATCCAGACGGCGGCCGAGCAGGCACTCAAGGGCTTTAAGGGCGCTGTAGTGGTCATCGACCCGCGTACCGGCGCGGTGCTCGCATGTGCCAGCTCGCCCACCTACGACAACACCAACATCGACGCCCTACTGCAGGCTGGCGGCGGCGAGGACGGCTCTATGTACAATCGCGCCATGGACGCGCTGTACACGCCGGGCTCCACGTTTAAGGTCGTTACGCTTTCCGCGGCACTCGAGACCGGCACCGCCAGCCTTACCAGCACCTACCAGGCGCCCGGCTCCATGGACATCGGCAACGCACCGGTCACCAACTATGCCAACGAGAGCTACGGCACCATCAGCCTGCAGCAGGCCTTTGCCGTGTCCTCCAACGTCGTCTTTGGCCAGGTGGCAAACGAAGTTGGCGCAAACACGCTCGTGCAGTTTGCCAACGCCTTTGGCTACGGCCAAAAGCTCGGCCAGGACCTGACCTCCGCGGCCTCCATCATGGCAGACCCGTCGCTCATGACCGAGTGGGAGACCGCTTGGGCCGGCGCCGGCCAGCCTGTCGGCATGGACCACACGCCCGGCCCGCAGACCACCGTCATGCAAAACGCCGTGATTGCCGCCGCCATCGCTAACAGTGGCGTGGTCATGGACCCGTACTTTGTAGCCCAGGTACTCGCCCCGGACGGAACTGTGGTCAAGACCACGCAGTCCCGCTCGCTGGGTCAGGCCGTCAGCTCCGCCACGGCCGACCAGGTCAAGCAGGCCATGCTCGCCGTCGTCCAGTCCGGTACCGGCACCGATGCCCAGGTCCCCGGCGTCAAGGTCGCCGGCAAGACCGGCTCGGCCGAGACCGGCGGCACCAACGTCAACTCGATGTTCGTTGGCTTTGCACCTTACGATTCACCCACGGTCGCCATCTCGGTGGCCTTGGAGGATTACGACAAACACGACGTCAAGGCGGCCAAGATTGCCGGCATCGTCCTGACCGCGGCGCTCGCCGCACAGGGAGCGTGATGCCCATGATTGAATCGGACACCCGAGGCGCGCCGCGGCCGAAGAGTTAGCGGCAACGCGCCACACGGCCCCAGCGGCCACATCGTAGGTACTACACACATCGTTGAGCGAATAGTTATGTTAGGAGCAGGAATGGAACAGAGGGTCCTCGGGGGAAGATACCTCCTCAAGGATAAGGTGGGGACAGGCGGCATGGCGACCGTCTACCGTGCACAGGACCAGGTCCTCGACCGCACGGTTGCCGTCAAGATCATGCTGCCGCAGTATGCTGGCGACGCAACCTTCGCCGCACGCTTTAAGCAGGAGGCCCAGGCAGCAGCCGGTCTCTCCTCCCCCTATATCGTGGGCGTCTACGATTGGGGCAAGGACGGCGACACATATTACATCGTCATGGAGTACCTGCGCGGCACTGACCTTAAGAGCGGCATCAAGAGCCACGGCGCCCTCGACCCCAAGAAGGTCGCCCAGATCGGCTCGCAGATCAGCTCTGCGCTTTCGGTCGCCCACAAGCACGAGATCATCCACCGCGACATTAAGCCGCAGAACATCATGGTGCTGCCCGACGGCAACATCAAGGTAATGGACTTTGGCATCGCACGCGCCAAGAACAGCCACCTCACGCAAGACAACAACGTGCTGGGAACCGCCCACTACGTCAGCCCCGAGCAGACCCGCGGTCAGGACCTCGGCCCCACCTCGGATATCTACTCGCTGGGCGTCGTGATGTACGAGTGCGCCACCGGCCGCGTGCCCTTTGACGGTGATGACGCCATCTCGGTCGCACTCAAGCAGGTCAACGAGCTGCCTATTCCGCCGAGCCAGATCAACTCCGGTGTCGACGCCGACCTTGAGCGCATCATCCTCAAGTGCATGGAGAAGGACCCGGCAAACCGCTTCCAGACCGCCGACGAGCTGCGTCAGGTGCTCAACAGCTACCTGTCCGGTCGTGCCGTCAACATCTCGGAGCCCACGCGCATCATCGGTGCCCCCGGCGAGCTTGGCGCCACCAAGACTCGCGAGCTTTCCGATCAGACGCGCGCCATGGTGCGTCCCGTCTCGGGCGTGAGCGGCCAGAATACCGCCCGTAGCTCGGTTTCGGGTTCCACCGGCTCCTACGAGGTCGAAAAGCCCAAATCCAACAAGAACAAGATCATCGCCGCCGTGGTGGCAGCCGTTGCCGTCATCGGCATCGTGGTGGCCTTTGCCACAGGACTCTTTGGCGGCGAGCAGGTCACCGTTCCCGATGTGCTGGGCAAGGACCAGCAGACTGCCGTCGAGCAGATCAAGGAAGCCGGCCTCGAGGTCGGCACCATCGACCAAAGCTACAACGACGATATCGACGAGGGCAAGGTCGCCGAGCAGACGCCCAACGGCAAAACCAAGAAGGCCAAGGGCACCAAGGTGAACCTGGTAATCTCCAAGGGCCCCAAGCCCTCCGAGAAGGTTGAGGTTCCCCGGCTTGTCGGCCTGACCAAGGACCAGGCAGAAGCCGCGCTGGCAAGCGTTGGCCTGAAGGGCAACGCCTCCGAGGAGGCCAACGAGGCCGATGAGGGCCAGGTCTTTGAGCAGGGCACCGAACCCGGTAAGGAAGTCGAGAAGGGCACGACCATCTCGTACAAGGTCTCCAGCGGTCCTGACACCACCTCCGTCCCCGATCTGACCGACATGACCGAGGCCCAGGCGCGCAACGCCCTCGATATGGCAGGCTTTGGCGTCGACGTGAGCTACCAGGAGAACGATTCGGTTACCGAGGGCACCGTGATTAGCTGGAACCCCAGCGGCAAGCAGAAGCCTGGCGCCACGATTACCGTCGTCATTGCCAAGAAGTCCGGCAAGGCCAGCGTTCCGGGCAACCTGTACGGCAAGAGCATCTCCGCGGCCGTCACCGCGCTCAACAACGCCGGGTTCTACAACATCGCATTCTGCGATCAGAACGGCAACCCCGTGAGCGGCAATGAAAACGCCACCGTTACGGGCGTCTCCCCCACCGGCAAACAGTCTACCGACAGCACGATTACGCTGACGGTCGCACTTTCTGGCTCGGGTTCGGGCTCGGGCACGGGCGACGATTCCGGTACGGCCAACTAGTCGCCACCCCACCGCCCATTACGGCTCTCGCCGCAAACATATTCACTCACAGGCGCCCGCTTGCTCCCCCAGCAAGCGGGCGCTTCGTTTTTGATATGGCATGAACCAGAAGAGCCCGGCACCGTGGCGGTGTTCCGGGCTCGATCAATCTCTGGTGCCCCGGGCGAATTCAACCCCCCCCCCGCGGGAAATTGGTGACGCGGGTGTCGACGGCTCGAACCCTGCCCTTAGACCAGAAGAGCCCGGCACCGTGGTGGTACCGGGCTCGACAAATCTCTGGTGCCCCCGGGCGGATTCGAAAACTCCCCCCGCGGGGAAATTGGTGACGCGGGTGTCGACGGTCCGAATCCTGCCCTTAGACCAGAAGAGCCCGGCACCATAGCGGTACCGGGCTCGATATTCCTCTGGTGCCCCCGGGCGGATTCGAACCGTCGACACCCGCTTTAGGAGATATGATTTAATGCTACCCCCTACCATTCATCAAGCATCATTGAACATCATATAACCGCAGATAAACATTGCAGTTTGTGTCTTTTGCCTCCGGTAGCTGCGCCTACGCTTTTACAAACATATTACTAACAGCTTTAGCTAAACTGCACTCAATGAATTGTTGAAAACTATTCAAAGAAACGGAGTGCAAAGATGTCAGAACAACCACTAATTAGCGGAAGAGGCACGTGTTGGAAAGACAAGAGATCACCTAACACCTATCGCTATTATTTTTCCCTTGGGGTCAAGGACCCTAAGACAGGGCGTTACAAACGATCCCCAACTTATACGGTTCGTTGCAAGACTAAAACAGAAGCTAAGGCTGCAATGCAGGCCAAGCTGGCTGAAATCAACTCCTCTGGCACGATCACTAAAACTAAAAAGCCCACTTTGCTTGCGTCCTACTGCTGGGCCTTTCATGAAAATAGGGACACCGAGCTTGCGCCAACGAGCTATGAAAGAGAAGCGTACGATTGCAGGCATATCGAAGACCTATTCGGTGCGTTTCAGACAATTGAGGGGCTAACTCCCGATCTAATCGAAGAAACATATGCCGAAGCTCGTCGTACGGGAAAATACAAACCATCTGAGCTTGTACGAATCAATGCGAAACTGCGCCAGATTCTGTCGAATGCAGTCGCAAAGAGAATAATTGACCGAAACCCCTGCGCTACCGTTCATGTTCGCAGACCACGCAACAAAAGAGAATCACTGACAATCGAGCAAGTAGCTACCCTATGCACACATCTTCAACACATTGAGCTCACCGCCGAAGCTGTTGGTACGCTAGTACTAGTGTATACGGGTATGCGAAAAGGCGAGATGCTGGGCCTCGAATGGCGCGATTGGGACCCTGCCAATAAAACCTTGAAAATTGACAGGCAGTACACCAACGATCATGAACTGAGGGCACCCAAGTCACAAGAAAGCCAACGCAAAATCCCCGTTGGAGAAACCCTGGCCGAACGTCTTCAATCATGGTCAGCCATACAAAAAGAGCTCCTGGCCTCTCTGGGGCTGTCCCAGACTGGCAGCACTCCCATCATTAGCGATATTGCTGTCGAGCAAGGGGTCCCTACTGTCTGTCACATGAAGAACTACATCTTCAACCATTGGTTTCGCGATTTCGCAGTTAGCTGCAATCTTGGAATCTATGAGCCGAATAATTCGACTGGCGGAAAACTATATAAGGGCATCTGCCCGCATCAGCTCAGGCATTGCGTAAGCACTTTTATGCTGGCGAACGGATCGGACGTTAGAAGCGTGCAAGGAATTCTTGGCCACGCGGACCCCAATATCACGCTCAAAACGTATACAAGCCTCGTTCAACAATCAGAAATAAAAGCAGTTAAAGGCTACGAAGACTTCATCAACGCCTATATACAGAGAAGCGAGAAATAGCATGTTTTTCATTCATCGTTTTATTCATAATATTACGGTACTATAATACCGTTTCCGCAGGTAGATGCTATATTTGATTGACAACTAATGAGTTTTAATACATGCTAAAGCTGTCAGATGGCTACGCATGTAGTCATAGAAACCGGCCCCCCAAGTGCTTATGAACCTGGTAAGTCTTACAAGCACAGGGAGGGCCCTCATTGAAAGGATAGCTCATCATGGCTACTCCAAAGATTAGCACTCAGGCGTCCACACCGACTTTCCCCACTGGTGCCGCTCAGTGCGATCGGTTGCTCCGCGTTAACGATATCCGCGAACTCACTGGCTGGAGCGAAAACACCGCACGCAAATTCATGCGCGAGTCCGGCAAGCTCATCCAAATCCATCGCTCGAATTACATGTTTGAAAGCTCGTTTTATGAGCTTTTCAAGCAGCTTGAAGGTCGTACCGCCCACCTTGACTAGGTGGTAAACATGAGCGAGCTACCGTCAATTTCCGACATATTCAACGATGATGTTACCGAGCAACGAAAGATTATAGAGAAAATGGATAAAGCTATTTTTATTTCAGTGCCCGAGTGGGCGTGCTGCGTCACCACCGTTGCCGCCGAGCGTCTCATCCTCGGCCTCGTATGGAAGTTTGGAAAACCTTCCAAAAACAAACGGCCCATGGGCTTTTGCGCTAGAAGCAAATGGATTGAGGATCACTACCACTTGAGCAAGAACACGATATCCCGAGCCTATACTTCTCTAAAGGATAAGGGGTATATTCAAAAAACTGGTGATGGCAGCTGGATGCTTAATTACGCTGCAATCTACCGCGCCGCGATCGAAAACGCTTGGGAGCCCCCGAAATCTTAAGTCCACAGCCCGACTATCGACGTGGGATTCTGTCAAACAACCGAGTTAAAAACCACTGAGCCAGAATCCGCTTCAATAGAAGAGGATTCTGGCTCAAATGATATCCGACCATTCGCGCAGCATGTCTACCGCAATCTGGCAAGAATCGAGGACGGGGAAACCGTCATCGAGGTCGTGAAGGTCGGTAATCGCCAGGCGTCTACAAAAACATGCCGCGGATGTAAAATGAAGCAGGGTCGAACCGAAACAGTTCCCGGACAATTGGCGTCCGGCCAGACACTTCGATTCGACCCTTTCTCATACCTGCATCTAAAATACTCCCATAATCATTCTCGACATCTTTAACGCCATCACTCTCCCGCCACCAGCACGTCGTAGGTGCTATTTTCAACGAATCGATATGACCGCCCATTCATGTTCTTTAAGGCACGTGATACCATGAAAACGTGCGGTATTTCTCCAATCGAAAACCTGCGTGAACGTATGACTTGAGACGCTTTTAGAACTCACCAAGCGCAGGACAAACACAACTCAACAGCGGCCGCGTATTTGTTCCCAGCCGTACGGCATGGCGGAGCCATGCCCATTGTTGATTGGAGTGCCGCACGATGACAGACAACCCGAACGACAGAAAAATCAGCGAGACGCCCGGCGTGAAGGACGTCCTCGATGAGGCCGCCGAGCAGATTGAAAAGGCTTGGCGAGAGAAGCTGCTGCGCGAGACCGCCGATCTCAAGACCGAGAACGCGCTGCTCAGGGCCCAGCTCGACAAATTCAACCGCAAGCTCGCCGAGGCGACGGATCGGAATGAAAAAATTGAGGCCGACTGCAATGAGCGGATTGCCTTTATAGAGGAGAAGTTCGAACTCGATACCGCGAGTCTCGAACTCGAGAACAACGAGCTCCACGCCGCGGGCGTCAGGCACCTTTCCCGTGCTAAGGGGCTCGGCAGGCAGGTCGCCCAGCTCCACGCCGAGGCTGAGGCCATGGCCGATGAGATCGAGCGACTGCGCGGCGAGCGTGACGCTGCGCTGAAAGCCCAGGCCGAGCTGAGCGATGCGCTACTGGCCCAGCGCGACCTGATGGCCGAAGTCGCCGCCCTCAAGGACCGCCTCGCCGCCTCCGAGCGGCGGGCGACCGTGGCCGAGGCCAAGGTCGAGGTCATGACCAAGATGAGGGGCGAGTAGTCCCGCGCCCTTCCTGTCAGGTAACTGATTTCTAGGAACCTTCTAGAGCGCTTTTAGAAGGTTTCTAGAACCGGGCGCAGCATCTTCGATCGGCACGATGTCTCGGTAGATAAGGCGATGCCTGGTGTCGCACCATTTATCGCGATGGTAGTGACCGAAGAACCAGACGCGGTAGCCGAGCCGTCCGTCGAGCTCACCCAGGAAGGTTTGCAGCGGATCCCCGCGGTACTCACGTCCGCGTTCGCGACACAGCCCCTCAGCAAGGGCAGCCGGAGCCTCGTGAGTCACAACGTAGTCGACCTTCCAGCCCACGCGGTCGAGCGAGGAACGGCAGTGTTCCGTCTCTTTCTCGCTCGGCATCTCCTCAGGCCACCAGCTCCTCCCCTCCTTGCGATACTGCCTGTCGTTGCTCGCGGCGCCGCCCATGGCAAGGACTGTGAGCCCGTCGATATCGAACACCTCTCCGCGCATCAGGTGCAGCACGTGCGGTCGTGCCTCATGGACGAGCCCGCCGTTCCACTCCCGCACCGGCAGCCCGGCCAGGGCGTGGTGGTTCTCATGGTTGCCGTCTACGAAACACGTGGTCCAGGGCTTCGACTCGAACCAGTCGAGCCAATACCTCTCAGCATTCGAGCCGTCCCAGACAAAGCCGAAGTCGCCGGCCACGATCACCGCGTCATCGCGCGTCAGGGTCCGGCCCAGCGGCCAATTTTTGAATGCAAACCGGCTGGACCCGTACTCGGCCCTGCCGTGCACGTCGCCTGTCACATAGACCGTCATCAGTACGCACCCCACGGCAGGAGTTTGTCCCCGAGCCTCACGATCCGGTCATACAGCACCGTGTGCCGTTCGTCCGGATTGCCGTCTCGGTGAAAATGGCCGTAATACCAGCGCTTGTAGTCCAGGCGGTCCTCGAGCTCGTCGAGGAATCCGGTCAGCCGGTCCACATCGGGGCGTTCCCAGCCTGGGTCCGGGTAGAGCGTCGGCGAGAGCATGCGCGTGGCGCAGGTATGGGTGATGACGCAGTCGACCTTCCAGCCGACCTCGTCGAGCTTTGCCCGCGCGGCATCGAATTCGCGCTCATCCGGGAGCTCCTGAGGCCACCAGCTGGAATACGGCACGCGGTATTCCCTGTCCACGCTCGTGGCACCGCCCATGGTGAAGATTGTCGAACCGTCGAGCTCGAAGACCTCGCCGCGCGTCAGGCGCCGAATGGGCGAGGTGTCCGACAGGCGCTGCGTCAGCCCGCCATGCCACGGCTCCATGGGGCGCTCCTCCCAGTGATCGAAGCGCTCGTGGTTGCCGTCGACGAACAGTACCGTGTAGGGGCGCGATTCCAGCCAAGCGATGTCGGCGCATTCCTCGGCAGAAAAGCCCCACGGAAAGCCAAAGTCACCGGCAACGATGAGATAGTCGTCGCTGGTAAGACTGTCGCCAAGCTCCCAGTCGCGGAGCTTTTGCATGTCGAGCCCACCGTGGATGTCGCCCGTCACATAGACCGTCATCGGATCGCCTCTTCCCTCTTGTACGCCGCCAGCTCGCGCTCGACCTGCCTGTCGCCGGTCTCGTTGACCCACCAGGGCCATTTCACCCGGCCGCACGGCTCGTCGACTCCGGCGAACCATTCCCTCAGCTCATCGAGGCTCACCGGGGAGTGCCCGTTGGCATCGCAACCGACGTCGTAGCGCAGAAGGCCCTGCTTGCGGTTGAACTCGTTGTACGCGCCGCCGCTGCTGTGGATGTGCCCGTGGAGGTGCCACGATCCATGGCTCATGCCCTGCCAGTCGGCCATGGGGTAATGGCTCAGGACGATCTTCTGCCCGTCGATCTTGAGCACGCAGATCGGCGGCTCCACGGTGAAGGCGCCCGCGACCGCCGGCTGGGTCCAGTCCTTGTCGTGGTTTCCCGGGACGAGGTGGATGCGCCTGCAGGCGATCCGCTTGCGCAGCCCGTAGGCGTCCTGGGCGGTCATCTTGAATGAGAAATCCCCCAGGATGTAGAGCTCGTCGTCCACGGCAACCTTGCCGTTGATGTTGTCGACGATGGCGTCGTTCATCTGCCAAATCGTCTCCCACGGGCGGTCGGTGAACTTCAGCACGTTCTCATGCCCGAAGTGGGTGTCGCTGGTAAACCAGATCATATTTATGTCTCCTTTTATCGCTAAAAAACGTTCTCCTTCGAGGTCAGGAGACGTTTTATGAGCGACATGAGGTGCATATCCCTCATGTTTCAAGCTCCAATCTGCCGGATTTGCCCAACTAAAAGTTTACGCCCACGCGCCCACGCGCGAACAGGATTTGATTTTTGAAATATGGACGAATTCCTCGTCAGGAGGGTAAAATGGTGCCGACGGCAGCCCAAGTTGTAGAGAGCTGGGCAGAGCCGTTGCTTAATGAAGTTGGGTCATCGTCTTAGCGACGGTGGCCTTTCTTTTTGGGCTTCGAACCCTGCTTGAGTGCCTTGGAAAGGCCGACAAGGGCCGTGAGGAGCGAGACCATAGCGGTCAGGAGCTTCACGAGCTCGGTGAAATCAGTCATGGGCATCACCTCCCATCGGATGGAGGGCTCTGCCCGGCACGAGGGCTGCCGCCAGCAAGGACGATTCTATCAGAGCGGCTGACTCCCGCCGATCAATTCATACTCCTCACCCTCGCCGAATTGCGAGCATGAAAGAATCGGCACTGGATGGCAGCGCGCTAGGGCACCGACGATAGGCTTTCCAAAACTAGCGAGGCGTGTCTCCGCGCGAGTAGTCAGCGCGGTCGACGACGCGGTCGTCCAGCTGCCTCGACACAGCGCCGCCGCCGTGCGCCTGGCCCGCGGCGCGAACGCGGTCGTCACCGGCATCGGGAACGGCGCCGGCGTAGCGGTTGCGAATCTCCCTTGCGTAACCGCGACGCGCAAGAAGCTCATCGCGAACCGCCGGATCTTCGAGCAGATCGTCATCACACTTCGGTGCGATGAACTTCGGGAACGAGTTGTAGGCGACGCCCTTGCTCGCCTTCGCCTGCTCGACCCACGCCGAATACGCCTTCTTAAGCCGTTGGATGTAAATCTCACAGCGCCTCTCGTATGGAAGGGCTCGCTCTGCTTCCAGCACGTTATTTTTGAAGGCCGCCTCGAGCTGCTTGATCGCGAACCGCCCGTCAAGACGGGTCAGGTTGAAAGTGCACTTCGGGTTGCCGGCCTCCTTGATATCGAGATCCGTCGCATAGACTCGGTTGTTCTTGATGAAAATGTCTACGCCCCATGAGGCAAGTAATTTTTTGAACTGCTCCATATTCTTCGGGTGGTAGTCGTTGATTGCAATATGGATCAGCTCGCGCAGATTGTTTTTATAACTGTACTCTCCCCGATCGACAATCACCTTTTCAATATCGCGCGGCTGTCGATCTCGAATCTTCGAATTCTTCTTTCCCTTTTCGAGCTGGGCGAGATTCCAGTCCTTATCGAGTTCGCGGACCCATGAGGCGCGTTCGTACTTTCCCTTGCGACCGCCGATGTCGCAACGCTTGCCGGTATCAAGGTTTGTCCGGTTGATTGCCATATGGACCGCGAACCGTTTTCCCGCCTTATCGCTTTCCTCATGCAACGCGAGAATCACTTGTTGATGCGGATAGTGCCTCGCAAGCCATTGCTCCGCGTAGGCCAAACATGCATCGGGGGTCATCTTGCCTCCGTTGCATGAGCATTCTTCCGGAAGGAACGCGAGGATCTGGTGTAGCAGGATTACGTTTTTGGCTCCGGCTCTCGACGGCTTGTCGTGGTGGAAAACCTTTCTGGTTCTATCCATTTTCGAAAACCAGCGATCGCTGTATTCGATGTTCCAGCCACCGCGCACAAGCGCATGTTTTCCGTTGATGTATTTACGGACGTTCTTCGCATACCGTTCACTCGAAACGCTCTTCTGCTTAATGACGGTCATTTTGGTCACCGCCGACGAAATATCGCTTCTCGAGCTCGTCGATGAAACGGTCCAGCTTACGCCCAACTTGGTAAACCTTTTCGAGTGTGCGGAAAACAGCTTTCTCGTTGTACGCGGGAAGCCCCTGGGCGTTCACAAAATACATCAGCTGATTGAGATTCGTTCCTTCCTTCAAGAGCTCGTGATAGATCTTGTCGATCGACGCCCGATCGACATCAATTTTCTCGACATTCCCTTTGAGCAGTACGCGACGTGCATACGCACTGACAGTCATATCGAGGGAATCAGCATTGCTTTCAATTATCTTTTTTTCTTCCGGCGAGACCCGGACGTGAATGTCATCGGTTCGGAATTTCTGGTCAGCGATTTCCGAAAAACCAAAATCGATATCGAGATCGTCGGCATTGCACAAAACGAAGCGGATGAGTTCCGCCTCGCTCATCTCATGTCGCTTTGCGATTGCAGTGATGGCTTTCTTCTCGTCATTTGAAAGAGACGCCTTGACGGTGTGTGGGCGGAGCCTGCTCATGATTCCTCCTCGGAAAACGAATCAGCGATCGGAGAGGCCTCCGATCAAAACCTGCTATGCGATTCGCTTTCCTTTTGATGAGGAACGGCTGGCGTCGTTCCAAAAATGAAGAATCGACTTCGCGATTCTTTATCGCGAAGTTTCAACTTCACAACAACCTTATCGCCGTAGCAGGCGATAAGCAAGGTCTGTGGCGTGGTGTTTTTGGGGTCCGGATGGACCCACAAAAACACCACCCACAGTCATCTTGCAATCGCCTGCTACGGCGATTGGGCGGAGCGCAGCGTAGACACGAAATGAGAGGCCTCGTTTCGAGCGAAAGGCTTCGCGGTGTCGTAGTGTCAGCGAAGACCGTGAGCGGAAGCGAATTTTTAACGCGAAGGATGCTGAGTGTTAGAGATTCGCTGTAGCGAGAGCGGAGCGGTAATGCGAATGCGAGGGATGCAGAGTGTTTGCATTACCGCGCAGCGGACTCCGGGCGAGGGCTGGAACAAGTTGATGGAAGACCTTACCGATTTGCGGAAGGTTTTGCCCGAAGCATCCGGCACCGCCGGATTCTTTTGGAACGGCCTCTCGTTTGATTGCTTTCCTATCGTTTGCTCCCAGATTGGGCGTCTAAAAAAGGCGGCCGAACCGGCCGCCCACAAATAAATAAATATTCACCGAATGGAAGAGAAGAGGAACGATGCCCATTACTCCCAATGACCGGCTACATCGACGACCCAATGCTGCCCCGTAGCCTTCTGTTCATAATGTCCCTGGTCCTCAGATGTGGTATACGAATCGTTTACGACAGATCCTCCGATGCCGCCGTTGTCCATATCATTATGAACCCACGAATAGGCGGCATCTTCGGAATCGAAAGGCCCTACCATAGTACCACCATGGTTGACCCAGAAACGAGGATGGCGCGTATACACTACATTCGGCACCCAGACCTGGCTGTAATCTGTCTCCCAGTGTCCCTGCTCGGCAACCCACTTCTTCTGGCTACCGCCGTTGGAAGAGGAATTGTTGCTGCCGGAACTCTGCGAATTGCCGGAATTCTGCTTGGAGTCGGAGGAGTTTCCCTTGCTGTCAGACTTCGACGAGTCGGAAGACTTATTATCCTCTTTCTTGGAGTCATCGGACTTCTGGTCCTTGCCGTCGGATTCTTTCTTCTCCTCGGTCTTGGATCCAGAGGTTTGCGTCGCCTTTTCTTCGCTTGGCTTCTTTTTGTCTTTATTCTTTACCGCTGTGGCGGCCCTTTCCGTAGAGCCGCTTCCTTGCTTTGCAACGCTGGAACATCCAAGTTGAGGTGCCGAAAGGCACACCAGAAGCGCAACGATAATAGCCTTTGTTCTCACACCGATCTCCCCGTCCATGAAACCGGGCGTTGGACACTAGCCGATATCCAACGCCCGACTCGCTTTTACATCTGCTCGCGGCGCTTCTTTTGATCGAGGAAGATGCCGGCTGCCACGAGGACGGTACCGCCGATGACGAACGTCTCGCCGATGAGTCCCGCGCGGTCACCGGTCTGGGCGAGGCTGCCGGGCTGGGCGGTATCCTTGCCGGCGAGGTGCTTCGGGGTGTATGCCGCCTGCTGCTTTGCGGCCTGCTGCTTTGCGACCTCCTCTGCCTCCTGTCGTGCGATCTCATCGGAAAGCTCCTGCTCCGCCGCGATGCGGTCGGACTTCGCCTGCTCGTAGGCGGCGAGCGCCGTATCATAGCCGGGCTTGAGCCCGTCCACCACAGCCTGCTTTTCGTCCAGGATGACTTTGGCGGGCGCGACCTTGGCACGTGCCTCGACTGCTGCGGCGAAAAGCGCGTTGAGGGAGTCATCCGCGTTCACATCATGGCCAGAAGCGATCGCCGCGCCGGCATCGATGGAGTCCAGCTTCGCCAGCTTGGCGTCTGCCTGCGCCTTTGCCTGTTCGGCAGCGGAGACCAGGGACTCGGCGGCGCCGGCGGCTGCCTTCGCGGCATCGAGCGCGGCCTTGGTGTCATTGACGGCCTTTACTGCATCCTGCTCGCGCTGCTGTGCCTCTGCGAGCTTCGCGGCAAGACCGGTAAGGATGTCGAGGTTCGACTGTGCGTCCTCGAGATCGGTCTGGGAGCCGGTAAGCTTGTCGGCGGCAACGCCGGCGTCGGCCTTTGCGGCATCGACGGCACGCTGGGCATCCGCGAGGGCGCGTGCGGTGCCGTCCGCCTTTTGCTTGGCGGCTGCGAGGACTGCCGCCTTCTCGGCTTGGTCGGCTGCCGCCGCGTCGTGAACGCTCTTTGCTGTATCGACCGCCTTCTTGGCGTCGGCGATGTCCTGGAAGAACTTCGCAAGGTCGGCGTTCGCATCGTCCACGCCCTGCTGCTTAGCAGCGGTGTCCGCCTTGGCGGAATCCAACTTAGACTGTGCGGTCGTTACGGCTGCGTTGGCAGCATCAAAGGCGACCTGCTTTTGCTGGACGGTCGACTTTGCCGTATCGACTGCCGCGTTGGCGGCATCGAGGTCCGATTTCGCCGCATCAAGCTCGGTCTGGGCATCCGTGACGCCCTGTTGCTTGGCGGCGACATCAGCATTGGCGGCATCGACGGCACGCTGGGCATCCGCGACGCCCTGCTTCGCGGCATCGACACCTGCCTGTGCGGAATCCGCTGCGTCCTGCTTCTGCTGGACGGTTTCAGCGGCGTCGGTGGCTGCCTGCTGCTTGGATGCGAGATCGGCCTTGGCTGCGTCGAGTGCGCTCTTGGCGTTCTTGAGACCGTTGATATAGGAGGTCAGCTTTTGCTCGTACTCGTCGACGGAGATGGGGTTCGTGTTCCAACCGGAGCCGGACCAGCCGGAGATCTCTGCGGTGTAGCACTGCGTCTGAAGCCCGGACATGGTGCCCTTGGTGCAGGTTGCCATTCCCATAACGGCGAGTTCGGGATTGATGATGTTCATGTAATGGCCGACGGTGCTGCTGCTGCCGTTCTCCCAGCGGCAGTTGTTTGCAATCCAATGGTTGATTGCGACGCCGTTCTTTGCATAGAAATCATAGGCATCCTTGCCGACAAGACCGGTGACTCCATAAAGGGCCTCCGTTGCCTTGTCGAAAAAGCCCTTCTCCTGCTCGATCCACTGCCCACTCGGATCGATTCCGTAATTCCATGCCAGGTTTTCGGCAAAATTATATTGACGGGCATGATCGAGCACAGTGTCACTGTAGTTGGCATCCGCAATGGCACCGGCGATGAGCTTGTAGGTGACCTGGAGCTCGGACAGGCCGACCGACTTGCGGTAGTCGTTGACGGACTTCATCCACCTGATCGCATTGAGCATGTTATCAAGGGACGTGGCGTCCTTGGAGTTGCCGACTTCGGTCTTTCCGGCATATTTGGCGTTCAGGATGATGTTGACTGCGTCATCGGCACCCATGGCACGGAAGAAGCCGATGGCTCCCTGCTTGAGCTGCGCGTCGGCGGAATCGAGTTTCGCCTGTGCCTCGTCGACCTTCTGCTGGGCGGCGATCACGGCAGCGTCTGCGGTATCCTTTGCGGCCTTGGCGTTCGCGAGCTCTACGTCGGCGGCTGCCTTGGCGGACTCGGCATTCTTGACAGCCTGCTTCGCTGCATCCAGCTTGGCGACGGCGTCGACGTTCGCCTGCTTGGCTGCATCGAGGTCGGCGTTCGCGGCATCGAGTGCGGACTGGGCGGCGTTCACGCCGGATTCGGCATCGGCCGCGGCCTGCTGCTTTGCGGAGAGGGACGCCTGGGCATCATTCAGCTCGGTCTGTGCCGTTGCTGCAGCGGACTGCGCCTGCTCGAGCTCGGACTCGCACTGGGACTGTGCCTCTCGTGCGGCGGCGAGGGCTGCCTCTGCGTCCGCGACCTTCTGTTTCGCCGCATCGTACTCCGGGCCGCTCGCACCGGCCTCCGCTGCGGCGAGGTCGGCTTTCGCCTTCTCGTAGGCGGCGCTGGCGGCTGCGGCCTTCGCATCCGCCGCGTCCTTGTTCTGCTTGGCTGCGGCGAGGACGGAATCGGCGGAATCCTTTGTAGACTGGGCCGCAACCAGCTTGGACTGGGCATCGGCAAGCGTCGCGTTGGCGTTGTCCAGTTCGGCCTGTGCCCTGTCCACGGCAGCCTGGGCGTCGCGCACGGCCTGCTCGGCGGCACTGATTGCCTCCGGGGTGGCGCTTACGGCATCTGCCTTGGCTTTATCGAGGGCATCCTGGGCATCCTGGGCCGCCTTGAGGGCGGACTGGTACGCTTCGTCCTTCTCGGACGCATCCGCCTTGGCGTCTGCGAGACCCGCCTTCGCCTGCTCGAGGTCCTTGCCGGCGGCATCGGCGGCGTCCTTGCCCTCCGCGACCTGACGGGCGTACTCGTCCATCGCCGCTCGGTCGGCTGCCGTGCCGGCGCTGACTGCCGAATCGTAGGATGCCTTGGCCTGGTCGCGGGCGGAAGCCGCCTCGTTGTAGGGACCGGCGGCCTCATCGTAGGATGCCTTGGCGGCGTCCTCCTTCGCCTTCGCCTCGTCGACTGCCTTCTGCAGATCCGCGATGGTCTGTGCGACGGATTTCGCGCCGGTACCGGATGCCGCGCCGGCGTGGGCGGCGATCGGCGACATCACGGCGGGGTGCTGCGTGCCCCCGTCACCGGTCTGGGCGAATGCCGTGAACGGTGAGATGAGGCTCGATCCGGTCATGGCGGCCATGGTCGCCGCGGTGACGGTCAGACGCGCGATCCCCTTCGGGGCGTGAATCTTTTTGTTTGGCAGTGTGGCGAAGTGATCGCCGCCGGCAGCGAAATGCTTTCCCTGAGTCATTGCTATTCCATTCCTTTTCCGTGCCCTATCCGACTGGGCATCAGAGTGCTTTCCAATAGAGATAATTATGCGCCTTAACAGGGATTGTTGTATATAGTCCGTTGGCTTTTATACAACAATCCATGACTCTTTTTGTCATGGATATCTCGCCGCTACAACGATCCTTTGGTCTACGCTGCAAAGAATTAAGATCAAAGTCTGGTTACTCTCAAGTACAATTTGCGAATCGCATCGGCATGGACAGGTCTTACTACGCCTCGATAGAGGTCGGACGAAGAAATGTCAGTCTTTCTAACCTCTGTAAAATTGCTAACGGATTCGACATGACAATCGCTGCACTCATGACTGGTGTGACTGAGAAAACGGATTAGTCCATCAATCAATCAGCGAACGCAGTGAGCGAATCAATCGGCGGCGTAGCCGGCGGCAAGGACACGGTACGTGGCCGCGCAGCGAGCTTCGCGAGCGAAGAGGACGGCATCGCCGTCCCTATATCTTTATAGTATATTTCTCTATTAATTGGTTTCACCAAAATGGGTATTGCGCAAGCTTCTGAACAGGCGTTTTTATCAAAAACTCAAAGCAGCCGAATCATCAAAATGGTGAAATTTTTTACCCAAATTGAGGAAGCGCTTCACCAAAATGGAACCGACTAACGGCTGTTGAAAACTTTTTATCCCCAAAATGGTGATTTCCTGTTTTCAGTAGAAAACTCGGTAAGTTAAATTATTTACTTACCAGATTTACAAACAAAAGCAGTTCTTAACCCTAAAACCAGAACAGGTCAGAAGCAAAATTAACTCCTGACCTGCGATTTTTCTGGTGCCCCCGGGCGGATTCGAACCGTCGACACCCGCTTTAGGAGAGCGGTGCTCTATCCCCTGAGCTACGGAGGCATGTTGTACTAGTGTAGCAGATTTGCGCCACTACCATGCAGCGCACAGCCGCTCTTCGAGATAGTCATCTGCGACGTTCTTTAATGACAAGTCGTTTAAGAACGTCCCAGGCGACTAGTCGCCTTTATGGAAGAGGCTTTTGATGACGGAGGGGATGCTCTTGGCGCCCTTGGCCGTCACATCGATAAAGTCGGGCGAACGAACGAGCTTGTCCTCGTCAATGTACTTACGCACCGCGCGAAGCGTTTCCTTGTCATTGCGCGTCGAAAACGTAAAGTGGCCATTCTCTTTGGTAAAGATGGCAAAACGCGTAATCTTCTTGGTGCCGCGCAAAACCTCGGCGGCAATATAGTCGACCTCGTCCCACGGGATTTGGATATAATCCTCGGGATTACGCTCGTTATAGTACTCAAACGCCTTATTGCCCACCATCACGTTACCGTGACTGGTAAGCCCCATCAGGCAGGTTGCCGGCGTTGCCAAATCGACCGTGCTGTTCTGAGATTGCGCCATACGCGCCTCGCCCTCCAATAAAAACAATCGGACCGCATCCAGTGTACCCACCGGGTGCGGTCCGTTTCAATGGCTCAAAAGCCCTTGCCTAGCAACTCTCGGTCTTAAGCCGAAGCGTGCTTACATGAAGCCGCAGACGCGACCGATGATGCCGACGGCGAAGAGAGCCAGGATGATGACGATCGGGCTGACCTTCTTCTTGAGGAGCTTGCAGACCAGAAGGGTCAGGCACACGGCGGCAAGGCCGGGGATGAGCTGATCGAGGTTGGCCTGAAGCGTGGTGACCTTCACCGGGTCGAGTGCGTTGGCACCGACAGAGCTGTACATCGTCAGTGCCTGCTTGATGCCCTCAGAACCGGCGGGCAGGTTGGCCCAGTCGATATAGGCGCCAGCAGACTGCGTGACCTTGGAGACGACCGGGGTGAAGGAGATGGACACCCAGCGCTCGACCAGGGCGCCGATGATGAACATACCCAGGATGGAAGCACCCTCGGTGACCTTGCCCATCAGACCGCCGGAGAGGTCCTTGGCGATGGAGGAGCCGACCTTGTAGCCAAACTCCTGCGTGTACCACAGGAAAGCGTAACGGATGATGTTCCACGCGAAGAAGAACAGCAGCGGACCGGCGATGCTGCCGGACAGGGCCAGGGAAGCGCCCAGTGCGCCCAGAATCGGGCGAAGGGTGAACCAGAAGGCGGGGTCGCCGACGCCGGCGAGCGGGCCCATCATACCGACCTTGACGCCCTGAATGGCGACATCGTCAATCGGAGCACCGTTGGCGCGCTCCTCCTCGAGGGCGAGGGTAACGCCAATGACGGGGGCGGAAACATAGGGGTGGGTGTTATAGAACTCCAGGTGGCGCTTAAGAGCGGCAATCTGGTCATCCTTGCTGGTGTAGAGCTTCTTGATCGCAGGGATCATTGCGAAGCACCAGCCGCCGTTCTGCATACGCTCGTAGTTCCACGAGCCCTGAAGGAACTGATGACGGAAGCAAACCTTCTTACGGTCAGCCTTGGTGAGCTGAATCTTGTTCTCTGCCATATGTATCACTCCCCTCCTACTCGTAATCGTTCAGAATGTCGCCGAGCGGGTCACCGGAGCCACCGCCCATGCCGCCACCCTGCTTGGCCAGATCCTTAAGGCCAAGGTAGATGAGGGCAAGGGAGATGCCGATGAGGCCAAGGGCGATCAGCGTGAGCTGAGGGATGGCAGCAAGGACAAAGCCGAGGATGAAGAACGGCCAGGTCTCCTTGGTGGCCATCATGTTGATGACCATGGCGTAACCGACGGAAGCGACCATGCCGCCGCCGACAGCCATGCCGCCGGACAGCCAATCGGGCATAGCGTTAAGCGCGTTGGTAACAGCCTCGGCCGGGATGATGCACAGAAGTACTGCCGGGATGGCGATACGAACACCCTGCATGAGGATGCCGGCGTACTGCCAACGCTCGATGCCGGCGAAGTCGCCCTTCTCGGCGCAGGCGTCCATGCCGTGAACCATAGCGGTAGCCAGGGTACGGCAGATCATGGTCAGGAACAGACCAGCGACCGACAGCGGGACGGCGACGGCGATGGCGGCGGTAACGGCCTTGGCCGAATCGGTGGCGCCACCGTTGAGGGCGAGCACCATGATGATCGAAGAAGCGACCGAGGCCAGAGCGGCGTCAGGCGCGACGGCGGCGCCGACGTTAGCCCAGCCAAGGGCCATCATCTGGAGCGAACCGCCCAGGAGGATGCCCTCCTGAAGGTGACCGGTTACGAGACCGATAAGCGTGCATGCCACGAGCGGCTGATGGAACTGGAACTCATCCAGAATGCCTTCCATACCGGCAAGCAACGCGACAATCGCAACAAGCAGAATAGTGATTGCAGACATGTATCGGACCCTCCTTTACTATGCTTGAGCGGCCAGTTCGGCCTTAGCTTTCTTCAACATGGCGTCGAGATCCTCGGAGGAATCCGAAGGAACCTTGCGGACCTCGAACTTGACGCCCTTGGCCTTGAGAGCCTCGATGGTCTTGACGTCGTCATCGCCCATAGCGACAGCGTTAGTGACGACGACCTTGCCCTTGGAGTGGGCCATGGAACCGATGTTGGCTTCCTTGATGTCGACGCCGGCCTCGATGGCCCTGAGCAGATCCTGCGGGTTCTCGAACAGCAGCATCGCCTTGGTGTCGCCAAAGCGCGTGTCCTTGACGACCTCGGCCATCTTCTTGATGGGCACGACGTTGGCGTGGACTCCCGGAGGGGCAGCCTGCTCGATCATGGTCTTGCGGAGCTCGTCGTGAGCAACGCCGTCGGAGACCACGATGATGCGGTTGGGGTTGATCTGCTTGGTCCACGTGGTGGCCACCTGACCATGCAGCAGACGCGTGTCGATACGGACGTGGGCGATCTTGATGTGCCCGTCGCCGATCACCGTTCCCGGAGGAATGGCACCCGCAGGAGCAGCGGCGGCCGCAGCCGGCTTCTTCTCCTCGGGCTCCAGAGACTCGGGCTTGACGCGCACGCCGGCCTTAGCCTCAGTCACGAGATGTTTTGCGATCGCATGTGCAGTGTTCTTTGCGTCAAAGCGCTGCGAATATGCCTCGATGAGCATAGGCAGGTTGACACCGGTGACGATAGCCCAGGAATCATGGCCCTCGATGAGACCGCTGATCTGGTTGAAGGGCGTGCCGCCCCACAGATCAACGAGGAAGAGCACCTGCTCCTGGTCCTCGAAGGAAGCGACTGCTTCCTCGACCTTGGCTCGGAAGTCGTCGGGGCCCATGCTCGGCTCGAGCGAGACCACGGCTACAGACGGCTGATCGCCAAAGACCATCGAGCCCGTCTGCTTGATTCCAGCCGCCAAGTCACCATGGCTAGCAAGAACAATACTTACCATCACATAACCTCCTTTTTGTCTACGTAATTCCTACACGACAGTTATGGAGTATAGCTGCAAATACAGCAGAATTGTTTGAAAAACTGCAAAAGGTAGCATTATTTGTTTAAACGTCTTAATTTGTTACAAGTTGATTACATTCCAGCATCATTGGCTGATCTGCCGCTGATAACTGATACCCAACCAATACTTACACGACGGATATGCGCATGCTGTCATTATTACCGCTTTTAAACAGATGCAAACGTGCTGAGACTGAGGCTATTTCGTTTAAACAGCTATGCCTTGACTAATGGCGAGCGATATGCTCTAGCAAAGTAGTTATTGGGGACGTTCTTAAATGGCTAGTCATTGGGGACGCTCTTTTTCGACTAGTCGTTTAAGAACGTCCCCAACGACTAAGTTAGGCGATGTGGAGGGGGTTGGCGGCGTCGACGGCATCGGGGGCATCGGATAGGCCGTCGGGGGCAGCGTCTGTCGGGTCCTCGTCGGGGGTCTCGATCTGCTTGATCATGACCTCCTGGCCCTGCAGCAGATAGGTCTCGCCGCTACCGCAATGGGGGCAGGTCTTGCCGTGCTCGACCGTCGCGTAGTCGCAGCCGCACGCCTCGCAATGCGTCACGGCCTCGACAGGCTCCACAATAAGCTCCGCGCCCTGCGTGATAGGCTTTTTATCTGCCGCCCAGCGCCAAGCGTCGAGCAGCAAGTCGGGAACGACGCCCGAGACCTCGCCCAACAGCAACGTCACGCTCGAAACGCGACTTACGCCGTTGGCGCGAGCCACATTCTCGACATCGCGAATGATGTGATACACGATTCCGAGCTCGTGCACTTTTAATTCCTTCCGCCGTTCCCGTTATGACTACTTACTTGCGACCAAATTTGATCTTGATGGCACGCTTGAGTGCGTACTTGCCCAGGCTGGGGAGCTTTTGCTCGTATTTGACCATCGTTGAGCACTCGGGGCGGTCGCGATCCAGATGGATGGCGTCAAACGCGCACTTGGTGGTGCACAGGCCGCAGCCGATGCACTTGTTGGGGTCGACGATCGAGGCACCGCAGCCCAGGCAACGGGCGGTCTCGGCGCGCACCTGCTCCTCGGTAAAGGTCTCGACGTACTCGCTAAACGGCGCGGCCTTCTCGCGCTCGCGGTCCACATGGGCAACCTCGCGGCTCGCGTTGTCGTAGCTCTCGAGCACAACGTCGTTGCGGTCGAGCGCGGTGTAGCGGCGCTGGTTGCGGCCGATGGTGAGCGTGGAGCCCGGCTGCACAAAGCGATGGATGGACACCGCGGCCTCGTGACCGGCGGCAATGGCATCGATGGCAAAGCTGGGGCCAGTGTAGACGTCGCCGCCCACAAAGATGTCGGGCTCGGCGGTCTGGTACGTCTGCGGATCGGCAAGGGCACCCTGGCCGCGGCCGAGCTCCACCTTGGAGCCAGCCAGCAGGTCGCCCCACACAATGGACTGGCCAATCGACATGACGACACGGTCGGCATCGACACGGCGCAAGTCGTTCTCGTCATACTCGGGCGCAAAACGGCCCTCGTCGTCAAAGACACGCGTGCAGCGCTTGAAGGTGATACCGCACACACGACCGGCCTCGTCCAGGTGAACCTCCTTGGGACCCCAGCCGCAGCTGATGTGAGCACCATCCTCGATGGCCTCGCGACGCTCCTCCTCGCTGGCAGGCATCTGGGCCTCGCTCTCCAGGCAGAACATCTCAACGTGCTCGGAACCCAGACGGCAGGCGTTGCGGGCAACGTCGATGGCCACGTTGCCGCCGCCCACCACGATGGTGCGGCCGGGCAGCGCGTCAATCTTGCCGCTGTTGACCTCGCGCAAAAAGTCGACGGCCACGGTCACACCCTCGGCGTCCTCGCCCGGAATGTCGGCAAGGCGGCCGCCCTGGCAGCCAATAGCCACGTAGAAGGCCTTAAAACCCTGCGTGCGCAGCTCATCGAGCGTCACGTCACGGCCGACTTCCACGCCATAGCGGAACTCGGCACCCATCAGGCGAATGATCTCGACCTCGGCCTCGATAACATCCTTCTGCAGCTTAAAGCTGGGAATGCCGTAGGTGAGCATGCCACCCGGGCGCTCGTTTTTCTCGAACACGACGGGCTTGTAGCCCTTCTCGGCAAGATGGAAAGCGCAGGACAGACCGGCCGGGCCGGCACCGATGATGGCAATCTTCTGGTCGAAGCCGCCAGCGCGCGTCGGCGTCACCACGGGCGGGACGTAGCGGGTCGCAGCGTCCAGATCGCGCTGGGCGATAAACTTCTTGACTTCGTCGATAGCCACGGCGGCGTCCACACGACCGCGGGTGCAGGCATCCTCACAGCGGCGGTTGCACACACGGCCGCAGATAGCGGGCAGCGGGTTCTCGCGCTTGATGAGCGCCAACGCCTCGTCATAGCGGCCCTGCGCCGCGAGCTTCAAATAGCCCTGAACGGCAACGTGCGCGGGGCAGGCCGTCTTGCAGGGAGCGGTACCGGACTCATGCGTCTCGATGCGGTTGTCGTTGCGGTAGTTGGGCGACCACTTGGTGTGGTCCCACTTGGTGGCATCGGGCAGCTCCTGGCGCGGATACTCGGGCACCTTGCCGCCGGCCTTTTTGCTGCAGAGCTTCTGGCCGAGCTTGGCGGCACCGGCCGGGCACACCTCAACGCAGCGACCGCAGGCTACGCACTTGTCCTTCTCGACCTTGGCGACATAGGCAGAGCGCGACAGGTTGGGCGTGTTGAACAGCTGCGAGGTGCGCAGGGCGTAGCACACGTTAACGTTGCAGTTGCAGATGGCGAAGATCTTATTCTCGCCATCGATGTTGGTGATCTGGTGCACAAAGCCGTTGTCCTCGGCCTGGCGCAAGATGTCGTAGACCTCCTCGCGCGTCACATAGTGGCCGCGGTCGGTCTCGACCACGTAGTCGGCCATATCGCCCACGGCAATGCACCAGTCGTTGGGGTCGTCGGCGCAGCCCTCACCCATCACGCGACGGCTCGCGCGGCAGCTGCAGGTGCTGGCGGCGTATTTGCCCTCGTATTTGTCGAGCCAGTGCTCGATATGCTCAATTGGTACCGAGGTGCTCGTGGCGTCGATAGCCTTCTCGACCGGAATGACATGCATGCCAATGCCGGCGCCGCCGGGCGGCACCATCGGCGTGGCCTTGGACAGCGGTCCCTTGGACGCCTGCTCAAAGAACTTGGCATAGACCGGGTGCTCCTCGAGCTGACTCACGCGCATGTTGAGGAACTCGGCGGAACCCGGCACCAGCATGGGCAGCACCCACTGCTTGGCGCGCTCGGGATTTTCCCAGTTGTACTCGAGCAGACCCGTGTAGCTCATGTCGTCGAGCATCTTCTCGATATCGGCCTCGGGCATGCCGGTGAGCTTGACCATCTCGGGCAGCGTGTAGGGACGGCGCATCTTCATCTTGCAGAGTACCTCGGCCTGCTCGTCGGTTGCGGCCTCGGCAAACGACCAGTACTCGTAGCCCAGCAGCTCGTCGCGATGCAGCAGGCGGTTGGTGCAATGCTCGCACAGCTTGACAATGGCCTCGCGCGGATGCTCCGGCAGCGGCGGCACGAACTCCGCGCCGATATCGGGCTCGGTGTAGCTAATTCCCGGTCCGTTGAGAATCATGGTTGTCCCTTCTCTTGCCACAGCCCGGCGAGACCGCGGCACCCCTCTTTTTTGCAGGCCGGGCATGCCCCCATGCCGTTCACCCGCCATTAGTTGACATTGTGTCAAAAACAGTATTGACGAACCGTCAACAATATTCAAGACTGTTAGGTGAACGGTCAGGCTCAAACGGACGAAAGGCGGCAAGCGCATGAGCGATAACGCATCGAACACCTCTGTGGCTGACGCCGTCCCCGCGCCCGATAGCGCGGCCAAGCGTCTGACGGGCGACGAACGCCGTCGCGAGATCCTCGATGCCGTGCGCACCGTAAGCTCCGAGCTAGGCGTGTCCCACCTATCGGTATCGGCCGTGACCAAACGCGCCGGCTGCACGCGCTCGCTGTTCTACCACTACTTTGCCGATATGGACGCCGCCGTCACCGCCGTCATGGACGAGGCAATCGACGGTTTTATCTCCGAGCTCGAGCAGTGGAATGCCAGCCGCATCGTCGGTGATATCGAGGGCGCGCTCGACACCGTCGCCCCGCTCTTTAAGCGCCTGGTCGCCAGCGGCCACGAGCTGCCGAGTACGCTCACCTCGAGCAGCGGCGCACTCTACGGCGGCTTTCTGCACAACGTGGTTCAGCGCGTGGCTCAGTACATCTGCGACACCACCGTGGTGGACTTTGTCGCCCATCACGAGCTGCGCATCGATCATGTCTACGAGACGTTCTACACCCTCATCATGGGGTTGTTGATGTATATCCGCACGCACCCCGATGTGCCCGACGAGACGGTCAAGGAAATCATCGCCTCGACACTCCACATCGAGGGCTATACCGCCAAGTATCCCGAGCGCAAGCCCCAGAACTGACGACATTTGGCCAAACTGCCCGCGATCGGAAGAGGGGCCGCGGGCGTGTGAAAGGAGAGCAGCATGCTGTTCGATGTTTGGGGTAGCAATACCCTTATCCACTGGGTCGGCTGGGCCATGGTCTTTATTGGCCTGATCGTGCTCAACGAGGTCGGCCGCCGCACCAAGCTGGGCGCGGCAATCATCTTTGGCGTGGCTCCGCTGGCCATGACCATCTACTGCGTCGCCATCGCCATCGGCGTTTCGCAGGGTGCCGAGTGGGCACTCACCAACCCCACCCATGTGTACCAGAACAGCTGGTTCCACTACGCCAAGGTATACGCGGCGCTGGCCGGTTGCTGGGGCTTCATTGCCATTAAGTACCAGTGGGGCAAGATCGGCAAGGCGCATTGGTTCCGCGCGTGGCCGTTTGTGATCGTCGCCATCAACATCATGATCGCCGTCGTGTCCGACTTTGAGAGCGCCTATCACTTCTTTGTCCTGGGCCAGTCCACCTGGGTCACCTCCGAAGGTGCTACGCAGCTGGCCGGCTGGAACAACGTGTTCAACGGCATCGCGGGCATCATCAACATCTTCTGCATGACCGGTTGGTGGAGCGTCTACGCCTCCGAGGACAAGACCGACATGCTGTGGCCCGACATGACCTGGGTCTACATCATCGCCTACGATATCTGGAACTTCTGCTACACCTACAACTGCCTGCCCACCCACTCCTGGTTCTGCGGCTTTGCGCTGCTGCTGGCGCCCACCGTCGCCGCCTTTATCTGGAACAAGGGCGGCTGGATCCAGAACCGTGCCTTTACGCTGGCCATTTGGTGCATGTTTGCCCAGGTATTCCCGTACTTCCAGGAGGAGTCCATCTTTGTGACCCACTCCACGCTCGACCCCGGCGCCGCTACCGCGGTCTCGATCGCCGCACTGGTCGCCAACGTCGCCGCGATCATCTACATCGCCTACCGCGCCAAGAAGCTCGGCCGCAATCCCTACAAGCAGGATGTCTTTGAGGGCACCAGCGATTGGGAGAAGGCCACCGCCCGCCGCGCCAAGGTGGATTACGCGCACGCCGAGTAACATGTTTATTCCGTCCACATTTGAATGTAGGCAAACTTAGCCGATACCGCAATCGCGCGTCATGCGCAGCCCCGGAAAGCGATTCGCCCGCTTTCCGGGGCTTTTTGTTGTTGCGCGCATTCACGCACATATTCCATTCGCACACACATTCAAAACCTCTCGCACAGATAAAATCAGATTTCCGATCGCCTGACAGCTCTATATGACCTTGTTTTTGGGTACATTGTTGTCCCGATATTGAGCTTGGGGGATATATGAAAGATGAGACGATGGGCCAAGAGGATGCGACCCAAGATGCAGAAGCTTGCGCTGAGGCCTTGGAGAGCTTAGACCGGATTTCACTCGATGAGATTGCGTTTGACGATTCGGGCGTTGGTGTGCAGGATGAGCCGGAAGCCGAGGCGCAGTCCGATGATCAGGATGCAGACGACGTTGAGCCTGCCAAAGATGAGGCAGGTCACGAAGACACCGAAAGCGAGGCCGGCAATCAGCTCGAATCCGACACGGGCGAGGAAACCGTCTTGCTCGGCAGCTTGCCGGCCGAGGATTCGCTGACCCGCGAGCTTCCTGGCCTGGGTTCCGCACCAGCCGTGGACGAGACCATCGCCATGGGCGATATTCCCCTTCCGTCCGTCCCCTCGGCACGCGAGGCCGAGGTTCGCCATCGCAAGATGTCGCCCAAGCGCCGCAATCTGATGGTCGCCGGCGTCGTGGCCGTCGCGCTCGTCGCCGGTGGTGCAGGCTATGCTTCCTGGAACGGATATCAGCAAGAGCAGGCTGCCGCTGTCGCCGCCAATGCCCACACGATGATGTCGGTGCAGATTGGTGTACATGCCGCGGGGCTCGACTGTTCCACCGGCTCCAAGATTCCCGTACAGGTGAGTGGCCAGGATTCTGACGGATCCTCCGTAAGCGAAACACTCTATGTTGACGAGCACGGCCGTGGCATCAAACTGCTACCCGGTGACTACACGCTCTCCGTTGCCGCCTCCCCCATCGCGTCCGACGGCACCGTCTATACCGTGCCGACCACCAAGGCGCAGGTCACGATCAAGAGCGACGGACAGGACCTAAGCAGCCAGGCCGCCTTTAAGCTCAAGGTGCCTTCGGCCGACACGGTAACCGACGACCAGATCGATGCCGCCGCCAAATATGCCGAGGAGGGAGGCGCGAGCTCCGCCGCCACCGCCAAGGTGCTCCAGCAGGCGGCAACCGCGCGGCGCGACGTCGCCGTCAATGCCGTGAGCGCGCAAAAGGCACAGGCGGCCCGTGATGCCGACGCCCGTCACAAGGCAACCGACCTCTACCAGCTCGATATCCCCGTCGAGTGGTACGGCAAGGTCGAGACTTGGCAAAATGGCAGCACGCTATGCATCTATCTTGCCGGCGACAGCGATACGCCGATTGTGACGCTCGTCGCGATGCGCGAGGGCGAGAGCTTTACGCCCGATGAGGGCGATACGGTTTTGGGTGCGGCCAACCTAGGCAACGGTTATACCGTCTACGCCAGCGGCCCCGTCTATCCGTACGTGGTGCCCCAGACCATCAACGGACGGACGCAGAATCCCGTGTCGACCTACCCCATGAACACGGCCATTGAGCTTGTCGAGCTCACGACCGGCAACCGCTACACCTATAGCCAGATCAAGAACGTACTGGTCGGCAAAGACGGCAAGGCCGACGCTGCGACCAAACTAGAGACCGACTACCTCGCCCAGATTCTCCTGCCGAGCATCAAGGCCCAGGACTAGCGGACCATGACACCTGAGTCCTGGCCTCGCAAATCCATAGACGATTAGGAAAGGAGCCACTTCCATGCGGGCACAGCATGTACCACGCCGTGTTTGCATGGAATATCGGCCTGCTCATCCATGGTAACGATTACTGACTCGCCAAGATCAAACTGGGCCATCGCGGCATCGAGCGCGGCAATTTCGCGCTCGCGCGTTTTCTCGCTTGTCATATCCACACTTACCTGAATCAGGCCGTAAGCCTGCATGAGCAGTGCATCCCCAGCCACAAAGTCCACCTCATGGCTTTTATTCTTATCTTTAATCAGCAGGCGGCAAACCGAACCGGGCCGCACGGCGGGGGTCCTTCTTCTGAGCGCATTGAACACCGCGGTCTCGAGCCTCTGATCATGATCCAATGCCGATGCGGGGGAGAACGCTCCGAACATCGCAGGATCGACGGCGTAGACCTTAGACGCAGACCGCGTATTATTTGCAAGCGAACGCGTGAACTCCGGCACCGAAAACAGCAGGTAGGCATCCTCGTAATACTCAAGTAAGTCGCTGAGCGTATTTCGACTGACGGATATCTGTCTGCTCTTGAACTCGTTGTACACTTTGTTCACTGACAGCTCTCGTCCCGAAGATGCCATGCACCGCGCCAGAAACAGCGAGGCCAAACGGGGGTTCTTGACGTCGTAACGTTCAACGACGTCCATGGCGACCGTTCGCGACGCATATTCCTGTAGCAGCTGAATCGCGTCTGCGGGCGTCTGCTCAAGTGTCGCGATGAATCCCCCTCGCTCGAGATATCCGACCAGATGGTGTCGGAGCAACGCTGCATCGCTCGAGGAGAAGGGTGCGTTCGACTCAGGAACGCTCCCCGTCTTATATCGGACGTATTCCGAAAAACTCAACGGAAAAAGCTCTCGCACAAGAGAACGGCCCCTGAACTCGCTCTTAAGTTCTGAGGACAGCATCTTAGAAGAAGATCCCGTCACGTAAACGGTCGCCTTCTCCGTATCGACCACGCGTCGCAGAAACGCACCCCATTCGGGTATTTCCTGGATCTCGTCAAAGAAAAGGTAGGCGCCCTCGCCTCGAGCAGCAGGATATAGTGCATAGAATGTATCGAGCACGTCCGCTAGTAGCGATGGCTCATACGGACGCAAGCGCTCATCCTCAAAATTGAAATATAGCATCCGGTCAAGCTCGACGCCTTGGCCCTGAAGCCGCCGTATCTCCTGATACAGGCGATACGTCTTTCCACAACGACGGGCGCCCACAATCACATATACGATGTTGTCGCGCTTTGGCTCCTGCGGGTTGCCCAGATCAAGGTCGCGCTCAAAGACCTGCGGAATCCCCTGTTGCTCAAAGTCCTTTATTTTTTGAGCCACCAAGTCGTTGAATGCCATAATTCTCCAATCTTGCTCTCCTGCTAATCAAGATTATAACGATTCTTGATTAGCAGGAGAGCAAGATTATGCGTATCTTGATTAATGGATAAGCAAGTTTTCTATTAGTGGCCCCTCCCGGAGGATATCGAGCGGCCGAGGGGGGCAGGCATGAACGCCTCTAGCCGAAAACAAAGTAGCTAAAAAAGCCCCGTCCCAAATGAGCTACTTAACGCCAGGGGTCGGCTTCGAAGAGGGGCTCGCGCTCGGGGCGACGATCGCTATAAGGATCGTAGCCGTCGTCATCCTCGTTCTCGGCACGGATGTAGGGGTCGCGCGGCTTGGGCGCCGGCTTAGGCGCAGGCTTGGGTGCGGCGGGTCCGGCATCGGTCGCCGGCGCGCTTGTCTTGATCTCGTCTTTCATCTGCATAGCTCCTTGCATCGCATCCGTTCAGTACCATCGATTGTCGCACGAAAAAGGGCGGCGGACCCAATGGATCCGCCGCCCTTGGCGTTTAGAGACGGCTGGTAGATTTTAAGGCATATCCCAAAAATCTACTCGGCGTCGGGGACCTCGTAGGTGGCCGCCGGCGTGTTATCGCACACGACGGTAAAGCCGCCGTCCTTGTCGACATCGACTGTCACCTGATCGCCCTCGCGCACCGTGCCGTCGATGATAGCGGCGGCGATGGCATCCACGACCTCGCGCTGAACCAGACGCTTGAGCGGACGGGCGCCAAAGACCGGGTCCAGGCCGCCCACGGCGAGCATCTGCTTGGCCGCCGGGGTGATGGCAAGCGTCATGCGCTCCTTGGCCAGACGCGCGCGGACGTCGGCGAGCTGGATGTCGACGATCTTCTCGATCTGCGCCATGCCGAGCGGATGGAACACCACGATATCGTCGATACGGTTGAGGAACTCGGGGCGGAAGGTTTGAGCCATGGCCCCGTCAACCTGATGGCGCATCTCCTCCTCGTCCTTGCCGGACAGATCGGCGATAGCCTTGGAGCCCACGTTGGACGTCATGATGATAATCGTGTTCTTGAAGGACACTTGGCGACCCTGACCGTCGGTCAAACGGCCGTCGTCGAGCACCTGCAGCAGCACGTTAAAGACATCCGGATGAGCCTTCTCCATCTCGTCGAGCAAGATCACGGAGTAGGGACGACGGCGCACGGCCTCGGTGAGCTGGCCGCCCTCGTCATAGCCCACGTATCCTGGGGGCGCACCGATCAGACGCTGGACGCTGAACTTCTCCATATACTCGGACATGTCGATACGCACGAGCGCGCGCTCGTCATCGAACAGGCACTCGGCCAGCGCCTTGGCGAGCTCGGTCTTGCCTACGCCGGTGGGGCCCAGGAAGAAGAAGCTGCCGATGGGCTTGTCTGGGTCGGAGAGACCCGCACGGCTGCGACGCACGGCCGCGGCTACAGCGGAGACGGCCTCGTCCTGACCGATAACGCGCTTATGCAGCTCGCCCTCCAAGCCCTTCAACTTGTCGAGCTCGCCCTGCATCATCTTGGACACGGGCACACCGGTCCAGGCGCTCACGACCTCGGCGATCTCATCGGAGGTCACCTGTTCGTTGAGGCCCTCGCCGTCCTGCTGCTTTTGCGCCTCGAGCGCAGCCTCGGAATCCTGAATCTGCTGCTGCAGACCCGGGATCACAGAATAGCGAAGCTCGGACGCACGGCCCAGATCGCCGTTGCGCGTCGCGCGCTCCTCTTCGCTCTTGGCCGCGTCAAGCTGGCCCTTAAGCTCCTGCACGTGGTCGATGGCGTTCTTTTGGTTGAGCCAGCCGGCCTTTTGCACGTTGAGCTTTTCCTGGACTTCGGCAATCTCTTGGCGCAGAGCCTCCAAACGCTCCTTAGAGGCGTCGTCGGTCTCTTTCATGAGCGCCTGTTCCTCGATCTGCAGCTGGGTGAGCTGACGCGTGGTGGCATCGATCTCGACCGGCATGCTGTCGAGTTCCATGCGCAGGCGGCTCGCGGCCTCATCGACCAGGTCGATAGCCTTGTCGGGCAGGAAGCGGTCGGCGATGTAGCGGTCGGAGAGGTCGGCGGCAGCCACGAGCGCGCTATCGGTGATGTGTACGCCGTGGAAGATCTCGTACTTCTCCTTCAGGCCACGCAGGATTGAAATGGTGTCCTCGACGGTAGGCTCGCTGACCATCACGGTCTGGAAACGACGGGCGAGCGCCGCGTCCTTCTCGATGTACTTGCGGTACTCGTCGAGCGTGGTCGCGCCGATCGCGTGCAGGTCGCCACGAGCGAGCGCCGGTTTGAGGATGTTGCCGGCGTCCATGGAGCCCTCGGTGGCACCCGCGCCCACGATGGTATGGAGCTCATCGATGAACAGGATGACCTTGCCTTCTGATTTTTGTACTTCCTTGAGCACGGCCTTTAAGCGGTCCTCGAACTCGCCGCGGTACTTGGCGCCGGCGACCAGCGCGCTCATGTCGAGCTCGATGAGGTCGCGATCGCGCAGGGTACTCGGCACGTCGCCGGCCACGATACGCTGGGCGATGCCCTCGACGATGGCCGTCTTACCGACGCCCGGCTCGCCGATGAGCACGGGGTTATTCTTGGTGCGGCGGGACAGGACCTGAATAGTACGACGGATCTCGTCGGTACGGCCGATGACCGGGTCGAGCTTTCCGGCGCGGGCCAGATCGCAGATGTTGCGACCGTACTGCTCCAACGCCTCAAACTGGGTCTTGTCCTCGGCAGACGTCACGCGGTCATCGCCGCGCAGCTCCTCGTAGACCTGTTCGATACGCTCCTTGGTAACGCCGGCGTCGCGCAGCACGCGGCCCGCGTCGCCCTTGTCCTCGGCAAGCGCCATCAGCAGATGCTCGGTCACCACAAAGCTGTCGCCCATCTTGGTGGCCTTTTTCTCGGCTTTCTCGATGACGCGGACGAGCTCATTGGAAAGACCCATCTGCTGGCCCTCGCCCGAAACCTTGGGCGCGTGGTCGATGGCATCCTGTGTGGCGCGCGCAAGCTGGACCGGGTCGGCACCGATGCGCTCGATGATCACGGAAATGTTGCGCTCGCCGGCACCGAGCAGGGCGGACAGCAGGTGGATGGGCTCCACCGCGCCGGCCTGTGCGTCGGCGGCGATGCCCATGGCAGTCTGCAACGCCTCGCGCGACGTCATTGCTAGCTTATCGATTCTCATGGAATCACCTCTCTTGGGGCGGCCGCCCTACGGGGCGGCTTCACGTTGTTCGAGAAGTATTGTTGCCAGCTTTGCGCGATCTTATACACAAATCTAAGTCTCTATATATAAGATTTTCTGAGTGATTGATGGATAGGGTACTGAGATGTCAGCCCGTCGCTGCCCAGGCGCACTACCATCTCGATCTATAACATCTAGCAGCCATTTTTGATCCTAGATGTTACAGATCGAGATGAAATGACCAGCGGCAACCGTTTGTCTCAATCTGTAACATCTACTCGGCAAATTAGGGTCTAACTGTTACAGATCGAGACAAGCCACGAAGGCTCATCTGAAAATCTAAATCTGTAACAGCAGGCTTACTTCCAACAGCCCAGATGTTACAGATCGAGACAAACGGAACCACCACAAAGGTGCCTGTCCCCTTTGTGGTGGTCCCAGTCTATTTTTAGCGTCCCACAAGATCCAACGAGAACACAGCGACGAAATCGAGAGCCACCGATAGCCCGTTCGCGCAGATATAGATGGAGATTCAAGACAAGGGTGCCGGCTTAAACGGCTTGGTTATCGTACGCCACAATACTCTCGTCATCGTCCCCGTCGTTTTTATAGTGCTTATAGTGAAAATAGCGGGTTTAGTGAGAATAGTATTGCGCAAAACTCGTGAACTCAATTTTTGACCCCTCGCCCAGAATGAGGGGAGGCAAATATTCCTATTAGAGATCGAATCGAAGCCCAATAGGGCCTTTTAGCCCCCCATTTCGAACGATCGCTTTCTTTTGAATATTGTCGTAAGCTTGTATCATTTATCTTAATGATTGCATATTGCATGAGAGGTGCCCACCGTGAAACGCTCCACCTATATCGGCCTGCTCGTCTTAGCGTTTGCAATTACCGCAGTCGGCGTAGGCATTATCTATCTCGCATTTCTCCCTGCCTCGGCGACGCAGGCGGCGGTTGAAACCATAAGCTATCCCATCGAAATCCTCACCGATATCGTCAAACCCGATTCAATCACCGTCGATTTCGACGGTACGCCCGCAGCGCTTGGGGTCAGCAACTATCCCCGAATCGAACTTGGAGCCACGCGCTATACCCAAGATGAGCAGCTTATCGGCAAGGCAACCAGTTTACTCAAAGGCAAGACGTTTAATCGATGGTACGGCGCCGCAATATATCGAGCCAAGAAAGGCCAAATGAATGGCGGGTATTATTCGACCCTTGAACTCGACGCGGCAAACGGGAGCATACTGTGCAACGTCTCATACGACCCCGGCTACGTGGACAACGAAGGGCCGGGAGTCTATATCTCGGATGGCAACGTGATCTACGTCATGGAAGGCGACCAGACGGCAGTCGTCGATTTTATGGATCGGTGTACCGAGGATGCCTACGAACAAACCTGCGAGCCCGATCCGCAGACAGCGCGCGACAGCGGCTCAGCACGCACTTGGCTATTTGACGATGAGATAACCTGGACCCCATCGAAATAAGAACCCGCTGGACAGGCACCTTTGTGGTGGTCCAAAAAGAAGCCGCCCCGATAACAGGGGCGGCATCAAGCAACTCTATTTATTAGCGTCCCTCAAGACCCAACGAGGACGCAGAAATGTAGCCCGGGGCTTACCCTTTCCCGAACGCGGCCCTCGTGAAGCGCGTGAGCGGGCGGGAAAGGGTAAGTCCCGGGCGGACAATTAAGTGCGTTACTCGGCAGTGGCCTTGAACTTGTTGTAGTTGATCAGGCAGCCGGCCTTGACGATGGCACGCTCCTCTGCCGTCATATCGGCAATGTAGAGCTTAATCTGCTCGACCGCACCGTCGGCGCGCACCACGTAGGCGGCGATGTCCTTTAGGTCGCCGTCGAGCGCGGCGCGGATACCCGGCACAAAGACGTAGTCGCCCACCTCAAAGTTGGGCTCGGCCTCCATCTGAAAGGGCACCATGCCCCAGTTCATCACGTTGGAGCGATAGCGCTTGGTGGCATACTCGTGGACGATGTTGGCCAGGCCGCCAATTACGCGCTGGCAGCTCGCAGCCTGCTCGCGGGCAGAACCGTCGCCCGGCTTCTTGGCATAGAGCATGGAGCCGTACTCGGTCGCCTTGGCATCGGCCGCGACACCCGCACCAGCCAGCGCCTCGAACACACCGGCAAGCTCGGCATCGAGCGCCGCCAGGTCGCCCGCGGCCTCTCCGGCCACGCGGCGCTTCTCCACGGCGTCGACCTCCTTGGAGCGGCCCACGTAGGCCGGATCGCGACGGCTCAGCGTAAACTCGGCCAGGCCCAGCGGGTTGGAGCGGAAGGAACTCGTCTCGCCCGAAGGAATGAGCTCGTCGGTCGTGGTGACCGGGTCCATGATCTTGGAGCACACCTTGAGCAGGATATCGTCGCCGAGCGGCTCCATCGCGGGCCACGGCTTGATGTTGGGGCCCTCAACCAGCTCGTCGGCAGGCTCCGCCTTGCCAAAGCCCCAGTACACACGCTTTTTGTACGGTGCGTCATCAAAGGTGTACTCGCAGGCCTCGTCCCAAGTCTCCTCGGGCAGGTCGGTCGCCGGCGTCAGAACGCCGCCGTTGGCAGCCGTCGCCGCAATGGAGCGGGCGTCCATCAGGGCCACGGCGCTCAGCTGGCCATTGCCCGGCTTGGAACCCTCGCGGTTGGGGAAGTTGCGCGTGGTGTGGCGAATGGACAGGCCGTTGTTGGCGGGCGTGTCGCCGGCGCCGAAGCACGGGCCGCAGAACGCCGTGCGCACGATCGCGCCGGCCTCCATGAGGTCGTAGATATAGCCGCGACGTGTAAGCTCGAGTGCCACAGGCTGGCTCGTGGGATAGACCGACAGCGAGAACTCGCCGCAGCCGGTGTTGGCGCCCTTGAGCACGCGGGCAGCCTGGACCACGGAGTCGTAGTTGCCGCCCGAGCAGCCGGCGATAACGCCCTGCTGCACGTGCAGCTTGCCGTCGACGATTTTGTCGAGCAGACTAAAGTGTGTCTTGCCCTCGCCGATCTTGGCGGCCTCGAGCTCCACCTCGCGCAGGATGTCCTCGAGGTTCTCGTTGAGCTCGTCGATCTCAAAGCCGTTGGAAGGATGGAATGGCAGCGCAATCATGGGCTTGATGCTCGACAGATCGACCTCGACGCAGCCGTCGTAGTAGGCAACATCGGCGGGCTTGAGCTCGCGGTAGTCGTCGCCGCGGCCGTGCATGGTCAAAAACGCGTGCGTGTCCTCGTCGGTGGCCCAGATGCTCGACAGGCAGGTGGTCTCGGTGGTCATGACGTCGACGCCGTTGCGGTAGTCGGTCGTCATGCTCGCGATGCCGGGGCCCACAAACTCCATGACCTTGTTCTTAACGTAGCCCTTGGCAAAGACGGCTCGGATGATGGCGAGCGCCACATCGTGCGGGCCGACACCGGGACGCGGGGCGCCCGTGAGGTAGATGGCGACGACGCCGGGATAGGCGACGTCGTAGGTGTCACGCAGCAACTGCTTTGCCAGCTCGCCGCCGCCCTCGCCCACGGCCATGGTGCCCAGGGCGCCGTAGCGGGTGTGCGAGTCGGAGCCCAAAATCATCTTGCCGCAGCCGGCGAAGTTCTCGCGCATAAAGGAATGGATGACCGCGATATGGGGCGGAACGAAGATGCCGCCGTACTTTTTGGCAGCCGAGAGACCGAAGACGTGGTCGTCCTCGTTGATGGTGCCGCCCACGGCGCACAGCGAATTATGGCAGTTGGTGAGCACGTAGGGCAGCGGGAACTGCCCCATGCCCGAGGCGCGCGCCGTCTGGATGATGCCGACAAAGGTGATGTCGTGGCTCGCCATGGCGTCGAAGCGAATCTTGAGCGCCTCGGGGTCGCCGGACGTATTGTGTGCCTGAAGGATCGAATACGCGATGGTGCCGCGCTTGGCATCCTCGGGCGTCTGCGTAATGCCGCGCTCAGCGGCCTCGGCTGCAGGCACAACCTCGCTGCCGCCGCGCAGGTAGATGCCGTCCTCGTACAGCTTAACCATACTGTCTCCCACTCTGCCCGAAAGGCTCGGGCGCATAGCATACATTCGTTCAATATCGTGCCATAGAACGGTTGCGAGCGGGTTACGAATCTGCGCGTTCACTTTATCTCAGTAAAGCAAAGGACGAGCCCGGTGTGGGCCGACAGATTTGGCGCAAGAGTGTCCCTTTCGACTAGTCATTTAAGAACGTCCCCAATGACTACCGCATCCGGAGCAAGGCAACGCCGCAGGTAGAGGACGGACAGCGAGCGACGTCCGGAGCGAACAAGTTGGCATGAAAAAGGCAAGGCATAGACCTTCTGGTCATGCCTTGCCCTTTGAATGACAAATTGTCGCTCCGGACGTCGCGCAGCGTCGGCCGTTCGGTAGAACGGCGGAACCTAGAGATCTCCGCCGGCGCCCAGTAGCTTGCGCATGACTTGCTCGGGGTTGACCGAGCCGTCGCGCGGGGCCAGGGCAGTGATCTTCTTCTGCATCTTGTACTCGTGCAGCTCGTCCTCGAGCTGGCGCACACGGGCGCGGAGCTTTTCGTTCTCGCGCTCGCGCTCCTCGGCACGCTCCTTCATATCGAGGATGCGCACCACGCCGGCAAGGTTGATGCCCTCGTCGGTCAGCTGGTTGATGAGCTCCAGGCGCTCGATATCGGCACGCGAATACAGACGCGTGTTACCGCCCGAGCGCTGGGGATTCACCAAGCCTTTGGACTCGTAGACGCGCAGAGTCTGCGGGTGCATGCCGGTCAGCTCGGCCGCCACGCTGATCATGTACAGCGGTTTGTTCCTATTGTCCTCGGCCATGCTACCTGACCCCTTTCCGTCTCGTTATCGTCCATCATAAGCCCGTGGACAGGCGCGGGCGCCACGACCGCCCTAGTACGTCGCCTTGTAACGGTTGACCTTCTCACGATAGTCGCGCGTGTCGGCCTCGCGTAGCTTGGTCATAGCATCGCGCTCGTCATCGGAAAGGTTCGTGGGGACCTGCACCTTGATCTCGACGAGCAGCGCACCCGTGCGGCCGCGATGCTTAACGTCGGGTGCACCCATCTCCTTAAAGCGGAACTTCTTGCCCGTCTGGGTACCCGCGGGCACCTTCAGACGAACCGTCGCACCGCCGGGCGTCGGCACGTCCACCGTGCAGCCGAGCGCCGCCTCATAGACCGAGATCGGCACCTCCATGGTCACGTCGGCACCTTTACGCTTAAACAGCGGATGCTCCTCCACGTGCGTGGTCACGACCAGATCGCCGCGCTCGCCACCCGCAACGCCATACTCGCCGCGACGCTTGTAGCGCAGCTTGCCGCCGTCGACCGCGCCCGCAGGCACCGAGACCGTAATGGTCTGTTGCTCGCCCGTCGAGGGAATACGGTAGGTGACCTTGTGCGTCACGCCGCGAAACGCGTCCTCGGCCGTCACATCGACGGTCAGCGATAGGTCGCCGCCCTTGCGAGCGCGGCTGCGACCCGCGCCGGCACCGGCAGCGCCCGCAGCCCCGGCAAAGCCCGAGCCCCAATCGCTACCCCAGGCGCCATTGCCGCTGAAGATGCTGTCGAAGATATCGCCCCAGCCGCTGGCGCCCGCGCCGGCACCGTAGCCGCCGCCATACGCGCCGCCCGCGCCCGGCATGCCGCCGAACATGAGCATCTGGTCGTACTCTTTGCGCTTCTTCTCGTCCGAAAGCGTCTCGTAGGCCTCGCTGATCTCCTTAAACTTGGCCTCGTCGCCGCCGGCATCGGGGTGATATTTTTGCGCGAGCTTGCGAAACGCGCTCTTGATCTCTTTGTCGGAGGCGCTCTTGGATACGCCCAGGATGTCATAGAAGGTTTTGCCTGCAGCCATCGTAGCTCCTCTCCTGTTACGTCCGCCGCCCATGCAGACGACGGCTCATGCTTTCATATGGCACTAGGCCAGAAAGGGCCCCGGGTGTTGCCCCGGGGCCCTTCTCAATTACTCCTCGGTGCTCTCGGCCGTATCGGCCGAAGCATCCTCGGGCGCCGCTTCGGGCTCCGGTGCGGGGCGCTTCTCGCCACCGTAGGTCACCGTCACCATCGCGGAACGCAGGATGCGATCCGCCATGCGGTAGCCCTTCTGGTACACGTCGTTGACGGTCTCGTCGTACTGCGATGCGTCCTCGACGCGACCCACAGCCTGGTGCTCGAGCGGATCGAACGCCTCGCCCTTGGGGTCGATGGGCTCAACGCCCTCGTGCGCAAACACATCGAGCAGCTTGGCATGCACCGCGTCGACGCCATCGACGAACTGCTTAAAATCGTCGGAAAGCTCCTGGCTACGGGCATGGTCGATCGCGCGCTCGATATCGTCAATCACCGGCAGCAGCGCAGTGACAAGCTTCTCGGTCGCGCGCTCGCGCTCAGCGATGCGCTCGTTGGCGGTGCGGCGACGGAAGTTCTCCCAGTCGGCCTGCAGACGGGCGGTGCGCTCGGTGGCGTCCTTTGCCTTGTCCTCGGCGGCCTTCTGGGCCTCTGCCGCAGCATCGAGCTCGTTGCGCACATCGGCAAGCTCCTTTTGGGCCTGCTCGAACTTGAGCTTAAAGTCGTTGTCGGCGGCTTCTTCACCGGCGCGGATAGCGGCTTCCACCATCTCGTCCTCGGTCATCGTCGCCTCCTTGTTGGAATCCTCTACCTGGTTCTCGGCAGCCTCGGCGGCCGGGGCCTCGTTGGCCTCGGTATCGTCGACGGCCTCTACGGGAATCTTCACGTCCTTCTCCTCAGAGTCAACGGGGGCGGTGCCAGCGGTGGCCGCCTCCGTGCGAGCTTTACGGGCGGACATGATTACTTGTCCTCGTCGTCCACAACCTCGTAGTCGGCGTCGACCACGTCATCGTCGGCAGGCTGGGCACCGGCGGCACCGTCGGTCTGCTGCTGAGCATCGGCGTAGACAACCTGGGCCAGCTCGTAGGCCACGGACTGCAGGGACTCGCCGGCGGCCTTGATGGCCTCGACGTCAGAGCCCTCGAGCGCCTTCTTGGCGTCGGCGATAGCGGTCTCGGCCTTGGACTTCACATCGGCGGAAACCTTGTCGCCCAGCTCGTTGAGGGTCTGCTCGGTGGAGTAGCACAGGCTATCGGTCTGGTTGCGGACCTCGACCTCCTCCTTCTGCTTCTTGTCCTCCTCGGCATGGGCCTCGGCGTCCTTGACCATGCGATCGACTTCGTCGTCGGACAGAGCGGTGGAGCCGGAGATGGTGATCTGCTGCTCCTTGCCGGTGCCCTTGTCCTTAGCAGAGACCTTGACGATGCCGTTGGCGTCGATGTCGAAGGTGACCTCGATCTGCGGCACGCCGCGGCGGGCAGCCGGGATGCCGGTCAGCTGGAACTTACCGAGCGACTTGTTGTCGCGAGCAAGCTCGCGCTCGCCCTGGAGCACGTTGATCTCGACGCTGGTCTGGTTGTCGGCAGCGGTGGAGTAGACCTCGGTCTTGGAGGTCGGGATCGTGGTGTTGCGGTCGATCATCTTGGTCATGATGCCGCCCATGGTCTCGACGCCCAGCGACAGCGGGGTAACGTCGAGCAGCAGGATGCCCTCGACGTCGCCGGTGAGCACGCCGCCCTGGACGGCAGCGCCGTCGGCAACGACCTCGTCGGGGTTCACGGACATGTTGGGCTGCTTGCCGGTCATGGTCTTGACCAGATCCTGGACAGCGGGCATACGGGTGGAGCCGCCGACGAGGATGACCTCGGTCAGATCGGAGAGCTTGAGCTTAGCGTCGCGCAGGGCGTTGGTGACAGGCTGCTTGCAGCGCTCGAGCAGGTCGCGGGTGATCTTCTCGAACTCGGCGCGGGTCAGCGTGTAGTTGAGGTGCAGCGGGCCAGACTGGTTCATGGTGATGAACGGCAGGTTGATGGTGGACTGCTGGGCTGCGGAGAGCTCCTTCTTGGCGTTCTCGGCGGCCTCCTTCAGACGCTGCAGGGCCATGGGGTCCTGACGCAGGTCGACACCGTTCTCCTGCTGGAACTTATCGGCCATCCAGTCGATGACGCGCTGATCCCAGTCGTCGCCGCCCAGGTGGTTGTCGCCCGAGGTGGACAGAACCTCAAACACGCCGTCGGCGAGGTCAAGGATGGAGACGTCGAAGGTGCCGCCGCCCAGGTCGAAGACCAGAATGCGCTGGTCGGTGCCCTGCTTGTCCAGGCCATAGGCCAGAGCAGCAGCGGTCGGCTCGTTGACGATACGCTTGACGTTGAGGCCGGCGATCTTACCGGCGTCCTTGGTGGCCTGACGCTGGGCGTCGTTGAAGTAGGCCGGGACGGTGATGACGGCGTCGGTGACGGTCTCGCCCAGATACTTCTCGGCGTCGGCCTTCATCTTTGCGAGCGTCATGGCGCTCACCTGCTCGGCGGTATAATCCTTGCCCTCGATATCGACGACGGCACGGCCACCCTGGCCCTCCTTGACCTCATACGGCACGGTCTTGATCTCGGAGGTGCACTCGGAGTACTTGCGGCCCATGAAGCGCTTGATGGAGAACACGGTGTTCTTGGGGTTGGTGACAGCCTGGTTCTTAGCGGCCTTACCCACAACGCGGTCGCCGTCGGCACGGAAGCCCACGACGGACGGGGTGGTGCGGTCGCCCTCGGCGTTCACGATAATGGTCGGAGAACCGCCCTCGAGAACGGCCATGGCGGAGTTAGTAGTACCAAGGTCGATACCAAGAATCTTACTCATTAGAAATTCCCTCTCTCTTTTGCGTTCGCGTCGCCTCGACGGTCTGTCGCGCGGCGCTTCGGCTTGTCTTTCAGGATGTAGTGTATCCCCTTATGGGCTGGAATATACAAAATCTAAGTCAATTCATATAAGATTTCTTATTGCTGAGAGTTTAGGTTCTTAAATGCGCAGGTAGATGCGCTGATTGAGTTCTCGGCAAATCTATTGAGATCTATGTAGAGATGGCTGAGGTTTGCGTCCGGGGGTGCCTGGGGGCCGTCTTGCGGCAAGCGTATCCCGGTTTGAGCGTGGATTCCGGGTCGCAGTTTCCGTCTGAAGGCTCAACCGGAAACCGCATCCCATTTTGAGAGCTGATACCGGGTCGCAGTTTCCGCTAGCGGGCCCAACCGGAAACTGCGACCCGGTTTTCGGCCAAATAACGGGATGCCCTTTCCGCAGGCGCGCTCAATAGGTCAATATTACAAGTCACCTATAGCTAACATTTGCGCAGCTCAACGGCCACACCTGCGCGTTTTTTAGTAAACCTTGGCATACTCGGCGAACGGTATGAAGATGCCGGCCAGAGGGTATTGCAAACGGTCGCTCCCGTGGTATGTTTTTGCCCGAATCAAACCGACGCGCATCGCCTGTAGCGTCGGTCAACAGAGAGGAAACTACCATGGCTCATCCCGTAATTGATGCCGACGAGTGCATCGCTTGTGGCGTTTGCGTCGACTCCTGCCCCGCTGGCGTTCTGGAGCTCCAGGACGTTGCTACCGTCGCTGACGAGGACTCCTGCGTCGCCTGTGGCGCTTGCCAGGACGCTTGCCCCGCTGGCGCGATCACCGAGATCGTCGAGGAGTAACAACTCCCCCACTTGCACACTCAAAAGTACACCGTGCACAAAAAAGGAGGCTTCCGCATCGCCGCGGAGGCCTCCTTTTTTGTGCGGATAACCAATTAGGCACCATCGCAGGTTGAGCTCACGTCAGCGAAAACGTCCCTAAGCGAGCAAGGTGACGTGAAAGAGGAGGGAAGCGTACTTTTGTACGCGACCGACGATTGAACGTCAGATTGCCGCTTAGGGACGTTTGCAGCATCGGCTACGATAGATCGTCCTCGTAAGGCATTAAATCGGCAAGGTAGCCTTTCTCCTTGAGCATGGCCTCGATCTCGTCGAGGGTCTGCTCGTCTTCCGCCGCGATGCGATGGAAGTGGTAGCCGCTCGTCACCGTCAGCAGCGGGAAGCTCTTGCCGCTCTCGATATCGTGCAGATAGCGCTCAACATCGCGACGATTGCGAATGTCCAGGTCGGCCGTGATCTTACCGTACACGCGGTGATTGACGATCACGTTGAGCACGGCGCCGCCCGCGTCGACGATGCTCGTGAGCTCATCGCCCGCCTGCTCCACGCCGTGGCGTACCTTGACCAGACGCGTGGGCACAGCCGGGCTACTCGCGGCTTCCTGCAGCACGTAGCCGCGGTTGGTCGCCACGATATCGTGCCCATCGGCACGCAACAGGGCAATATCCTGAACCACGACCTGACGGCTCACGCCAACCTCGCGGGCAAGTGCGCTGCCCGAAACGGGCTCCTTGGCTCCTTCGAGCACGCCCATGATGGCACGGCGACGCTCGCGGGCGTTCATTATTTACCGTCCAGCAGACGCAGGTGCTTAAGCGAGAGGTCGAGGATCGGCGCGGAGTGCGTCAGGGCGCCCGAGCTAATGTAGTCGACGCCCAGGTCGGCAAGCGCGCGGATATTGTTAGCGTCCACGTTGCCCGAGCACTCGGTCTTGGCGCGACCGGCGATAAGCTCGATGGCGGCGGCCATGTCGTCATGGGTCATGTTGTCGAACATGATAATGTCGGCACCGGCCTCCACGGCTTCGCGTACCATGTCCAGGTTCTCGCACTCAATCTCGACCGTCGTGGTAAACGACGCGTGGGCGCGCGCCATCTCGATCGCGCGCGTCACGCCACCGGCGGCATCGATGTGGTTGTCCTTGAGCATGACGGCTGTCGACAGGTTGTAGCGATGGTTGCTGCCGCCGCCGATCTCGACTGCGGCTTTCTCAAAGACGCGCATGCCCGGCGTGGTCTTGCGCGTGTCGACAAGCACGGTCTTGGTGCCCTCGAGCGCAGCCGCCATCCGATGCGTGTAAGTAGCGATGCCGCTCATGCGCTGCAGGTAGTTGAGCGCCACGCGCTCGCCCGAAAGCAGTACGCGCGCATCGCCGCGCACCTGGCCCACGTGGTCGCCGGCGTGCACCTCGTCGCCGTCCGCGACATCTAACAACACAGAGCTCTGCGGATCCAGCAGCTCAAAGGTGCGAGCGAACACATCCAAGCCCGCGATGATGCCATCGGCCTTGGCGATAAGCTCCACCGTGGCGGGACGCGCCGTGGGACACACGCTCGCCGTGCTCACGTCCTCAAAGGTAATGTCCTCGCGCAGAGCCTGCAAAATCAGGTCATCGACGACGAGCTTCATGGTAATGGGATTCATGGTCTACTCCTCCACGGCCTGCGTGCCGGCAGCGCGGGCCAAATCATCGATTGCAAGGGTATCGGCACTCAGGGCGCGGTGACGCCCGTCAAGCGCGGGCTCACCGGCCTGCTCCACGGCCAGTGACTCGCCGGTACGCATGTACCACGCGGCGCGACGACCCCAGACCAGCGCCTCGAGCAGGCTGTTCGATGCAAGGCGGTTCTTGCCGTGTACGCCATTGCAAGCCGTCTCGCCGGCGGCGTAGAGCTCGGGCATCGAGGTGCGGCCGTCCTTGTCGACCCACACGCCGCCCATAAAGTAGTGCTGCGTGGGTGTGACGGGAATGGGCTCGTCCAAGATGTCGCGGCCGTCCTCCAGACAGCGCGCACGAATATTGGCAAAGTGCCCGGTCACCACGTCGCGCTCGACGGGGGCAAAGCTCAGCCACTCGTGCTCGACGCCGTCCCGCTTCATCTGCTCGCGGATGGCGGCAGCGACCACATCGCGCGGCTGGAGCTCATCGGTAAAGCGCTCGCCGGCGGCGTTGAGCAAAATCGCGCCCTCGCCGCGGCAGCTCTCGCTGATCAGGAAGGTGCGGCCCGGTTGCGGCGAGAACAGTCCCGTGGGATGAATCTGCACGTAGTCCAGGTGCTCCATCGTGATGCCGTGCTCCTGCGCGATGTAGCAGGCGTCACCGGTGAGCTGCGGGTAGTTGGTCGAATGGTCGTACACGCCACCGATACCACCCGTTGCCCACAGCGTATGGCGGGCATGGATCTTAAACGGCTTGCCGGCATGTACGCCCTCAGCGGCATTTGCCAGCTCGTCGGCGGGACGAACCGAGTTATCCTCGTCCACGGGAACGGCGACGACGCCGGCGCACACCGTAGCGCCATCGCGCTCGGCGGTCAGGATGTCGGTCATGGCAACGTGTTCGAGAATCTGCACGTTGTCCAGCTTGCGGACAGCCTGGAGCAGCTTGGTCGTAATCTCCTTGCCCGTAATATCGGCATGGAAGGCGATGCGCGGGCGGCTGTGTGCGCCCTCGCGGGTAAAGTCGAGGCTGCCGTCGGCCTTGCGCTCAAAGTCCACGCCCATGGCCAGCAGGTCGTTGATGACCGAACGGCTCGAGCGAATCATGATGTCAACACTCTCGCGGCGGTTCTCGTAATGGCCGGCGTGCATGGTGTCCTCAAAGAAGGCATCGTAGTCAGAACCCTCGGGCAGTACGCAGATGCCGCCCTGCGCGAGCATCGAGTCGCACTCGTCGACAGCGCCCTTGGAGAGCATGATCACGCGCGTGCTCGTCGGCAGATTGAGAGCCGCATACAGGCCTGCCACGCCGCAACCGGCAATGACAACGTCACACTCCATATCGGGGTATTGTTTGGTTTCCACAGGAATCCTCTCCCTTGTAATGTGGCATAAGGAATGGTCCCTCATGTCACATTGGCTTAGCGCGCCGCGTACTCGAGCATGCGGTCGAGCGTGAGCTTGGCCTGATCGGCGGCCTCGTCCGACACGCCAATCTGCACCTCGCCCTCGCCCGTCTCCAGGCAGTGCACGAGTTTTTCGAGCGTGATGAGATCCATGTTGACGCAGGTGGGCTGCACCGCAGGGAAGTAGAACTTCTTGCCGGTGCCCTGGCAGCGGCGCTCGAGTTCGTAGAGCACGCCACGGACCGTCACGATAATGAACTCGCTCGCGTCGGACTCCTCGGCGTACTTGATGATGCCGGCGGTGGAGCCGATGTAGTCGGCCTCGGCCAAGACGTCGGCCTTGCACTCAGGATGCGCCAGCACGAGCGCGTCGGGGTGGGCCTCCGTCGCGTCAACGATCTGCTCGACGGTGATGATGTGATGGCGCGGGCAGTAGCCGTTGTTGAGGATGACGTGCTTTTGGGGCACCTGCTCGGCTACGAAGCGGCCCAGGTTCTGGTCGGGAATGAACAAGATGTGCTGCTGCGGCAGCTCGGAGACGATCTTGACGGCGTTTGAGCTGGTAACGCACACGTCACTCCAGCTCTTGATCTCGACCGTGGAGTTGACGTAGCAGACCACGGCCAGGTCGTCGCCGTACTCGGCGCGCGCCGCATCGACCGTCTCGCGCTTGACCATGTGCGCCATGGGACAGTCCGCGCCCGGCTCGGGCAGCAGCACGGTCTTGGTGGGATTGAGCAGCTTGGCGCTCTCGCCCATAAACTCCACGCCGCACAGCACGATGGTCTGCTGCGGCAGGCTCTTGGCAAGCTTTGCCAGGTAGAAGCTGTCGCCGACGTAATCGGCCACAGCCTGAACCTCGGGCGCCACGTAATAGTGCGCCAGGATCACCGCGTCGCGTTGGGTTTTAAGTTGCTGAATGGCCTCGACGAGCTCTGCGGGCACCAGTGCCGCGCGCTCCGTTGCCGTCGTTGCCGATGCTAGGCCGGCCGCGATATCGCGTGCAAGCTCCGACGCATCCATGTTCGCGCTCTGTGCCATCAAGGCCCCTCTCTTTTGGCGAATCTTGGGGCTTTAGTATGACACCTAGGTTTACAGCTGACAAGACAGCTGTAAACCTAGGTGTAAAGTTGAAATAAAGATTCGACCATGCGGCAAGTCCATATTCGAACTGGCAAGCTGAGGATAGCCGAGCTCTCGATAGCGCAGGAGGCATCTTTCGCCACCGCAATTCCGCTCGGCGCGAGTTGCACGCCGTGGGGCGCAAACGGGACACGCCTCCGCGAGCGGTCCGCGCCCAATGTGGCAAAATCGAACTACTAAGGGGGCTCAGAATGCTCAAGATTATTGCCTGCGACGATGACGTCGCTTTTCTAGATAGACTGCACCGGATGATCGACCGTTGGTCGATCGAGACGGGCACGGCGGTCGATGTTGCGCTCGTTACGCGCGGCGAGGACCTGCTGGCGCGCCATGCCGCGTCGCGCGCCGACATCATCCTGCTCGACATGATCATGCCGCTCGTCAACGGCATGGACACCGCACGCGAATTGCGCCAGGCCGACACCGCCGTGCGCCTGGTGTTCCTCACCTCGTCGCCCGAGTTTGCACTGGAGTCCTACGAGGTCCGCGCCTTCGACTATCTGCTCAAGCCCGTGACTTACGAACGCCTGGCGCAGTTACTCGACGAACTTTCGAGCATGCGCCCGGCGGCAACCGACGAGCTCGTGATCAAAACGTCCTTTGGCTACCACGCCCTGCGCCTGTCCGACATCGAATATGCCGAGGCGCGCAACAAGCACGTGGTCTTCCATCTGCGCGACGGACGCGATATCGAGGCACTCGAATCGTTCCGCAGCGTCGAGGACCGTTTGGCGCAAAATGCCACCTTCTTTAAATGCCACCGTAGCTACCAGGTCAACTTGCGCAACATCGACCACTTCGATCGCACAGACATCGTCATGCGCTCGGGCGCGTGCATTCCGCTGTCGCGCAGCAGCAAGCAGGGGTTCCAAGACGCCTACTTTGCGGTGCGCTTTGAGGGCGGGAGGCGCTGATGATCTCCTCGGTCGAAATGGTCCTTTGGGCAATCCACCACGCCACGACGCTGCTCTTTGGCGTCTTTGCCTCGGCGGCGCTGTGCGGTATCGAAATCAATCGACGCCATGCACTCGAGTTGGTGGGGGTCGGAGCCGCAACCGGCGCTGCCTTTTCGATCGCCAATGTCGTTGGCGGAGAGCTTTTTGCCCGTCAGGTCTATCCGCTCGTCGTGCACTTGCCGCTTACCGTCTACCTATGCGCGCGCTACCACTTGAGTCCGCTACTCGCGACGTTGGGCGTCACCAGCGCCTATCTGAGCTGCCAGTTCAGCAATTGGATGGGCATCGCCGCATTTGCCGCAACCGATTCTCAGATCGCGTACTATCTGGCACGCATCGCTACCACGCTCGGCGTCTTTGCCGTCCTGCTGCATTGGGCCGGCGACATTGGACCCCGCCTGGCGATTAAAAGCCCCACCGAGCTGGGCATCCTTTTAATCCTGCCGCTCGTCTATTACATCTTTGACTACGCCACCAACGTCTACACCACGCTGTTCCACTCGGGCTCGGTGGTGACGGTTGAGCTTTTGGCATTTGCGCTCTGTGCCTTCTATCTTATGTTTCTTGCCGTTTACCTGCGCGAATACGAAGAAAAGGAAACCGCCGAGCGAGAGCGTTGGATGCTCGAAACCCGCGACAGCGCCGCCATCAAAGAGCTCGAGGCTTGGCGTCAATCTGGGCGCGAGCTGTCGATTCTTCGCCACGATATGCGCCACTTCCTACGCGGCCTGGCGGCTTTAATTGAGGAGGGCCACACCGACGAGGCGCTCAAACGCATCGACGAACTCTGCGAAGCCGGCGACCGCACCGCCGTACGCCGCTTCTGCGCCAACGAGACCGTAAATATCGCGCTTTCGTCATTCAACTCAGATATCAATAGAAACGGCATTACCGCCAACCTGCGCGCCGCCGTACCCGAAACCGTCCACGTAGGTGACGCCGACCTGTTTAGCGTGCTCTCAAATGCCTTGGAAAACGCTATCACCGCCGCAAGCGCCGCACCCCAAGGAAAGCGATTCGTCGACCTTGACCTGCGACTTGAGGACGGCCAGCTGTTGCTGTTAGTTTCCAACACGTTTGACCGCGCGCCGCGCATGGTCGACGGCATGCCCGTGACCCGGCATGCGGGCCACGGCTTTGGAACCAAGAGCATCAAACTTGCCGTGGAGCGCATGAACGGCAACTGCCAGTTCCGCATTAACGGCGATCGGTTTGAGCTGCGCGCTGTGATGTAGAAGTACGGCGCCGATCTCGCGGCGCGCCTCGCCCGCCAGGCAATCGCTCGCCGGTGCCGATCCGCTACAGTGGAGCGACCGCCGGGGTCAGCTGCTTGATGTAGGCCCACATGCGCTGCTTGGCCGCTTTGTCGGTCAGCGCCGCCTCAAAGCCATCGAGCGCGAGCACGCGGCGGCCCTGCACATGGGCGACCAGGCCGGGCTTGAGCATGGCGGTGTCGAAGTCATCAATCGCCACGAGCATATCGGCGTAGGTTTCGCGCATGACATCGGCCGCGCTGTTATCGAGCAGCAGCACCGCCTCGGGATCCAGAGCCTCAAGCGCCTCGCGGAACAGCTCGCACGGCAGAGTCTCGCCCACCGCGACCGCTCCGTCGCCTGCGCCGGCGACGCTTGCCAGCACGCAAAAATCCTCGGGCGCGTAGCCGATGGCCCCAAGCGCCTTGCGCAGCGCAGCACCGTCCGGACCGGCAGCCAGCTCGCCGCCCGAACGCTCGGCCTCGTCCAAATCGCCTTTGACCAGCACGATCGGCGAGCACGCGTTGCCCACGATGCGCACGCCACGGACCGCAAGCGATGTGAGCTCCTGCTCGGCCGCCTGGGCGATGGCTTCTTTTTTCTGGCTTTGTGACGTGGACATGCGCTCTCCAATCGTTTGCGTGCCCACCATTATATAAAAGAGCTGCCCGCGAGTGGTTGCTTTGCGGGCGGCTGGGTATAAGCACGGTCGTACTGAGTTTTACGCGGCCGAGCCGCGTCGTATTATGGAGGTCACCATGGCTGACATTAAGCAGATTACCCCCGAGAACTTCGATTCCATCGTTAACGACAGCCTGCCCGTGCTGGTCGATTTTTGGGCGCCGTGGTGCGGGCCCTGCCGATCGCTCTCGCCCATCGTTGACGAGGTTGCCGATGAGCTGGCGGGCAAGCTTGCCGTTGCCAAATGCAACGTCGACGACAACCAGGACCTGGCCATGAAGTATGGCGTCATGAGCATCCCCACGCTGATTGTGTTTAAGAACGGCGAGGAGATTGACCGCTCGGTTGGCGCTCTGCCCAAGGCGAGGCTGCAGGCGCTGCTGGAGAAGCATCTGTAATACGCTTGTTACTTGCCCGCCGTCCATGAGCGGTTTTGCACCGCTCGCCGGACTGCCGGGTGCGGCGCGTGCGACCATGGATAGTATGGTAGTTACAAACAGCCCCCAGTGAACGGGTGCGAGTCGCACAGACTCGCACCCGTTTTCTTATGCAGCGGCGCGCAGAGCGGGCGTAGTAAAATCTGAATCACTGGATTACCGTCCACACAAGGAGATTTCCCATGCATGATGTTGGAATGAACATGAGCCAGCTTGCCATGAGCGTCAAGCAGGTCGACGACACCATCGAGCTCGCTCACGAGTGGAGCCATCAGTTGCTGCATGCGACCGAGAATTTTGACATGGAGCGCATCGGCGCCAAGCTCGAGGCAGCCATGGCCGCGCTGCACGAGGCCCACGACGCACTCGAGGGCTACGAAGAGGCCATCGAGGCCGACCACAACTCCGTCGGCTCCGTGAAGCTGGTGTAACGTGGCCGAACACGAGCACGGCTGCGGGTACGAGCACGAGCATCCGCACGGGGCGGACGGTGACGCAGGCTGCCACTGTAGTGGCTCCGGCTCCGAGCTGGTCCGCTTTTCGGTTACCGCACCGGACGACCTGCTGCGCCGTTTTGACGAACAGATCGCGCGCCGCGGCGACGTGGCCAACCGCTCCGAGGCCGTGCGCGACCTGATTCGCGCCTCGATCGCCAAGGAGCAGATGCGCACGCCCGATGAGCATGTTATCGGGTCGCTCACCATGATCTACGACCACCATACCGGCGACCTGACGCGCCGTCTGGACGAAGTGCAGCACGACTACACCGACGAAATCGTATCGACCATGCACGTGCATCTGGATCACCACAACTGCTTAGAGATTCTGGCGCTCAAGGGTCGCGGCGAGCGCGTCTACGAGCTGGCCGACCGTCTGCTGGGCCTGCGCGGCGTTAAGCACGGCGAGCTCACGTGCGCCGCCACCAAGCAGAGCCTGGGACTGTAGCGCACCTGTCCCTATTTGGTCGGTTTTGATGAGGGGTGTCGCATGCGACATGTGCATATTCATGTAACGGGCATTGTGCAGGGCGTTGGCATGCGGCCGTTTGTGTATCGCGAGGCCATGGCGCATGGCATTTGCGGATGGGTGCTCAACGCGGGCGACGGCGTGCATATCGAGGCGCACGCTCCGGCCGATGCGCTCGATGCTTTTGTTGCCGCGCTTTCTGAGCATGCGCCTGCGGCAGCCCGCGTAGAGTATGTCGAGGTTGTGGACCTGGCAGCCCACGGTTGGGATACCGCCAATGAACAGGGTTTTCGCATCGTAGCATCGCAGGACCAGACCGCGCACACGACGCTCGTCTCGCCCGATATCGCCACCTGCGATGATTGTCTGCGCGAGTTGTTCGACCCCGCCGATCGGCGCTATCACTACCCTTTTATCAACTGTACCAACTGCGGACCGCGCTTTACCATCATCCGGTCGCTGCCTTATGACCGAGCGGCCACGTCGATGAATTGTTTTCCTATGTGTCCTGAGTGTGCCGCGGAGTATGCCGACCCACTCGACCGGCGTTTTCACGCGCAGCCCGATGCCTGCTTTGATTGCGGGCCGCATATCATGTGGCGCGAAGCGAGCGTGGGCGATGAGCCGGGCGAAGCCGCCGCGTTGCCGGCCGTCGGCACCACGCGCGAGACCAGCGACGCCATTATCGACCGCTGTGTTGAGCTGCTGGCCGGTGGCGGTATCGTCGCCATCAAGGGTCTGGGCGGATTTCACTTGGCATGCGACGCTTCCAACGAGCAGGCGGTAGCCGAGCTTCGCCGCCGCAAACGCCGCAGCAACAAACCGCTTGCCGTTATGGTACGCGACCTTGCCGACGCTGAACGCCTGTGCCATGTCAACGACGTTGCACGCGGCTTGCTGGCCGGCAGCATTCGCCCCATTGTGCTGCTGCGCCGACGTGCTGCTTGCGAGAGCGGCGGCTCCCCCGACGCCCTCGCGCTCGCGCCGTCCGTCGCGCACGACCTTCCAGAGCTCGGTATTATGCTCCCCTACACCCCGCTTCAGCATCTGTTGCTTGCCGCGGCAGAAGCCCGCGGTATGCACGCGCTCGTCATGACCAGCGGAAACCTGAGCGAAGAGCCCGTCGAGACCGATGACGATCTTGCCTGGGAGCGCCTCGTTGCCGCCGGCATTGCCGACGCGCTGCTCGGCAACGACCGCGCGATTCTCTCGCGCTACGACGACTCCGTGGTGCGCGTGGTCGACGGCGCCGTTATGCCTGTGCGTCGCGCGCGCGGATATGCGCCGCAGCCGTTAGCGCTGCCGGCGCTCGACGGCACTGCACCCTGCGTGCTCGCCTGCGGGCCGCAGCAAAAAGCTACGATCGCGCTCACGCGCGAGGACGCCGACGGCCATGTGGCCTGTTTTGTGTCGCAGCATATCGGCGATGTCGAAAACGGCGAGACCTTCGATGCCTGGAACGCCGCGCGCACGCGCTTGGAAAACCTCTTTGACCTGGCGCCTGCCGCCTTGGCATGTGACATGCATCCCAGCTATCTGTCGAGCCAGTGGGCGCGTGAACTGGCACGGAAGCACAATCTGCCGCTTATCGAAGTCCAACATCATCATGCGCATATCGCGAGCGTGATGGCCGAGGCCATCGCCGCGGGCCAGCTTACAACCGACGCGCGTGTCCTTGGCATCGCCTTTGACGGCACCGGCGCCGGCACCGATGGGACCATTTGGGGCGGCGAGTTTCTTGTTGCCGGCCTTGCCGATTTTGAACGCGCCGCGCACCTGCGCACCTGGGCGCTCCCCGGCGGGGCGGCCTCCGTGCGCGACGCCCGCCGCAATGCCTTTGCCCTGCTGAGCGAGCTCGGCCTGCTCGAGCACCCGGGTGCCGCGGGGCTATTGGGCGCCCTCGACGAGCAAACGCGCAGCGTGACAGCCACCATGATCGAGCGCGGCATCAACAGCCCGCGTACCAGCAGCATGGGGCGTCTCTTTGATGCCGCGGCGGCAATTCTGGGCATCTGCGACAAGGCAACCTACGAGGGCGAGCCCGCCATCGAACTCGAAGCCGCCGCCTGGCGCGCGCTCGGCGGTAAGACCGTTCGTCTCGACGGCAATCATGCAGGCGTATTCACGTCTGCCGACGACTCCCCCATCTTGGACCCCCAACCGCTCATCGAATCTCTTCTGAATGGAATTGAGGCAGGCACGCCGGCCGACAGGCTCGCCCTCGAGTTTCACATCGCCATTACGCACGCTACGACCCACATCGCGTGCGAGATCTGCAATCGCGAAAACCTCGATACCGTCGCGCTCTCGGGCGGTGTGTTCATGAACCGGCTTTTGCTTCAGCTCCTTACCCACGAACTCAAAGACGCCGGTCTTGCCGTCTTGGTCCCCCATACTGTGCCCGTCAACGACGGCTGCATCGCCTACGGTCAGGCCGCCATCGCTCGCGCTCGCCTCGCGCAGACAGCATCGCGATAGGCGTTTTGCCAGCCTGCGCGCCGCCGTCTCACAGGTGTAACGCGTTTGCTCGTGACTCCCGCGAGCGCTACCATCAACTGATGGGTAATTAGGCGCCTATCCAGCGCAAAACGTATAAAAGGGGAACATTATGTGCCTTGCCGTTCCCGGTAAAGTGGTCAAACGCGACGACGACCTTAAGGCGACCGTCGACATGATGGGCATCGAGCGCCCCGTTTCGCTGCGCCTCGTGCCGACGGCACAGGTAGGCGACTATATTCTCGTGCACGCCGGCTTTGGCATTCAGATTGTCGACGAGCAGGAAGCCCAAGAGACACTCGAGCTCGTCAATACCATGACCGAGCTGGCCGAAGAGGACCAGCTCGCCACTAACCCGGCCGAGGCATACTAGTGGCGGCGGCGCAGCCGGTTCGCTCCGGTATCGACTTTTCGGCATTTCGCGACCCCAAGCTGGCTCGCGAGCTCATCGATCGTATTCATGAGCTTGTCGGCAACCGCAGCATCAACCTTATGGAAGTCTGCGGTACGCATACCGTGAGCATCGGTCGCTATGGCTTTCGCTCCATTATGCCTGCCGGGCTCAAACTGCTGAGCGGTCCGGGTTGCCCCGTCTGTGTTACCGCCAACCGCGATATCGACCATGCAATCGCGCTCGCCAAGATGGACGGCGCCATCATCACCACCTTTGGCGACATGATGCGCGTGCCCGGGTCGTCTACCTCGCTCGCCGCGCAAAAGGCGGCGGGGCGCGATATTCGCATTGTGTACTCCCCGCTCGATGCACTCGATATCGCCAAACACAACCCCGATCGCCCGGTCATCTTTATGGGCGTCGGCTTTGAGACCACGACGCCCACCATCGCCGCCGCCATTTTGGAGGCCGATGCACGCGGACTCCAGAACTTCTCGGTCTATTGCGCCCACAAGACCACGCCGCCGGCGCTGCGCGCCATCGCCAACGATCCCGAGACCACTATCGACGGCTTTATCCTTCCGGGACACGTCGCTACCATCACGGGCCTGGCACCCTTTGGGTTTTTGGTCGATGAGTTCGAGACCCCCGGCGTAGTCACCGGGTTTGAGCCGGTCGATATCCTGCAAGGTATCTGCATGCTGGTCCAGATGGTTGTCGAGAAAAGGCCGGCGATCGACAACGCCTACCGCCGTGGCGTCAACGCTGACGGCAACCCCGTAGCGCGCCAGCTGGTCGAGCAGGTATTTGAGCCGTGCGACACCACGTGGCGCGGACTGGGACCGATTGCCAACTCGGGTCTTTCCATCCGGCCCGAATTCGCGCGCTTTGATGCCGGCGCCCGCTTTGACGTACCCATTGAACCGACGGTCGAACCACGCGGGTGCCGCTGCGGCGACGTGCTGCGCGGCGCCATCACGCCGAGCGACTGCCCGCTGTTCGGCCACGCATGTACGCCCGAACATCCCGTCGGACCGTGCATGGTGAGCTCCGAAGGTAGCTGCGCGGCGTACTACCGCTACCGCGACCATTAGGTTCCGCCGTTCTAACGAACGGCGGACCGGTCGACGCTGCGCCTCACCCATATAATTCCACCCACGATTGGAGTTTTCGATATGTCCCGTACTGCCACCGATAGCATTGTCCTGCTGGGCCACGGCTCCGGCGGCCAGATGATGAAGCGCATTATCGATGAGGTCTTTCTGGATGCCTTTGGGTCGCCCGAGCTGCTTGCGGGCAACGATGCCGGTGTCGCCGCGCTGCCCGCAAGCGGGCGAATCGCCATGTCGACCGACAGCTTTGTGGTAACGCCGCAGTTCTTCCCCGGCGGCAATATCGGCCGCCTCGCCGTATGCGGAACCGTCAACGACGTCGCGACCTCGGGCGCCAACGTGCGCTACCTCTCATGCGGCTTTATCCTCGAAGAGGGCTATCCCATGGACAAGCTGCGCCAGATTGTGCAGACCATGGCCGAAACGGCACATGAGGCAGGTGTGAAGATTATCACCGGCGACACCAAGGTGGTCGAGCGTGGCGGTGCCGACGGCGTCTACATCAATACCGCCGGCGTGGGCGAGGTGCTCGCAGGCGTGACGCTCAGCGGTGCCAACTGCCGCCCCGGCGACGTCATCCTGGTATCGGGTACGCTAGGCGACCACGGCATCGCCATCATGAGCCAACGCGAGGGCCTGGCGTTTTCGAGCGCCATCGAAAGCGACGCCGCACCGCTCAATCATCTGATTGCCGACGTGCTCGCCGCCGCCCCCGACACCCGCTGCTTCCGCGACCCCACGCGCGGCGGCCTGGCATCCACGCTCAACGAGTTTGCCCAGGCCAGCGGTGTTGCCATCGAGGTCAACGAGGATGCCGTGCCTGTGCGTCCCGACGTACAGGCCGCCTGTGAGATGCTCGGCTACGATGTGCTGCAGGTGGCAAACGAGGGCAAGATGGTTGCCGTCGTGCCGGCCGAGCAAGCCGATGCCGCGCTGAGCGCCATGCGCGCCGCCCGCTACGGCGAGAATGCCGCCATCATCGGTCGCGTGCTGCCACTTGCCGAGGGCGCCCATCCCGCCGTGCGCGTGCGCACCGGCTGGGGCTCGACCCGCATTCTCGACATGCTCGTGGGAGAACAGCTGCCGAGAATTTGCTAGGGCGGAACCGCACGGTCGGCGCAATGTGACCTGATATCCCTGAAGATGTTCAGATTCCAAGCACGCCCAACGCGGAAGCCCAGTATTATGAGGTGCGTTTTAAACCCAATGACGGGAGCTTTCATGGCAGCAGCTTTTTCCCATGTGATCTTTGACCTGGACGGCACCATCCTCAACACGCTTGAGGACCTGGCGGCAGCCGGCAACCATACCTGCGAGACGCACGGCTGGCCCACGTTTGCCGTCGACGAGTACCGCTACAAGGTGGGAAACGGCATGCTCAAGCTGGTCGAACGCTTTATGCCTGCCGAGTATGCGGGCGACGGTCGCATGTTTGAGCAGACGCTTGCCGAGTTTAGGGCCTATTACGGCGAGCACAAGGAGGACCACACTGCCCCCTATGCCGGTACTATCGAGATGCTCGACCGCCTGCGCGCCGCGGGTGTGCAGCTTGCCGTGCTCACTAACAAGGACCACGTCTCGGCCGCTCCGCTTATCGAGAAATACTTTGGTTCCGAGCGCTTTGCGCTGGTGCAGGGCCGCGTCGATGCGCTTCCTCCCAAGCCCGAGGCGCCTGTTACGCTGCATGTGATGAAAGAGCTAGGCGCCGACCCGGCAACCACACTCTATGTGGGCGATTCCAATGTCGACGTCCTGACCGGTCACAATGCCGGCCTCAAGAGCGCCGGTGTCAGCTGGGGCTTCCGCGGCCGCGCAGAGCTGGAGTCCGCCGGCGCCGACTACGTGGTGGACACCCAAGACGAGCTCTCGGCGCTGATTCTGGGCGAGTAGCGGGGCTGTCGCTCAACACGGCTGGATAGATTCTGTCGCGCGGAAAGCGCATCCCGTTTTGCCGCCTCAGAATGGGATGCGCTTTCCGGTTGAGCCTTGTCGGGGAAACGGCATCCCGTTTCAGAGCAATATTCCGGGTCGCACTTTCCGCAACCCACGCCATCCGGAAACCGTGACCCGCTATTCGGCCAAATACCGGCTCGTCTTTTCCCGAGCATTCGATGCAACGCTGGCGCAAGGAGCGTCCCCAACTGCCGGCAGAAAAGGAACATCCCCAACTGCCATCTTCGGCAGCGATGGCAACGCCACAGGTACAAGTGCCACCTAAGCCAGCCAAGGAAACGCCGTTGTTTTGGCAACGACAGCGAAAGCCCGCCAGAGCGAGCAAGGTGCCTTGAAACGAGGCGGCATTGACCTTCTGGTCATGCCGCCGAAGTTGAAAGGCAGATTGCCGCTCTGGCGGGCTTGCAGCGTCGAGCAGTTGCGGCGTTTGGTAAAACGCCGCAACAAACTAGCTCATCATGGCATTCATCATCTCGTTGGTTGCGGAATCGTCGGCAGACCACTCGCCATCGTCATTGCAGGAATACTTGAAGGTGACCTTGGTGTCCTTGGTCTTAGCAGCCTTGGTCACATCGACCATAACCTGACCGGCCATCTTGTACAGCTCGTCATCGGAAGGCATCGAATCGAGCGCGGCGACCTTCTCCTGATACTGGGTGGCAAAATCCTCAACGATCTGGTTCATGGACTTGCAGGTAATGGTGACCTCGGCAGTTGCGGTGCCCTTGTCCTCGTCGACCGTCACGTCACCGATCTTGTAGTCAAAACCCTCGAGATAGCTCTTGGCGTACTCCTTGGGATCGATACCCAGCTGCTCGAACTCGTCGCCCGAGGCCTCTTCCAGGCCGGCGAGGAAGTCGTCGCCGCCGTTCTTGACCTCGTCAAACTGCGTCGTAAGATCCTCGGTGATGAGCTCCTCAACCGAAGGACCTCCGCAGCCGGAAAGCACAACCACGCACGCGACCAGAACAGCCATCAGGGGCGCAAGCAGCAGCTTCTTCTTCATGACATTCCTCCCAACAAGCGGCACCGCGCTTCCCGACGCGGTGCGCGTCGTAACAATAAGGCCATACTAGCCGATAACGAACACCCCCGGCAAAGCAAAGGCGCAGTCGGCTCGATTTAACGTCCGAACGGTTTACCGGTCCGCCCAACGCGCAATAAAACGTTCCGCCGCATTGCAATAAAAAAGGGCGGCCGGATAACCCGACCACCCCAAAACACCCTTATGTTGCCGCAGACTACTTGCGGACGACCTTGACGATGGCATCGCCGGCGGCGACAGCGGAGTCAGCCTCGACGGCGAGCTCGACGTCGGCGAACTCGGCGGTGTTGGACACGGCCACCACGACGCAGTCCTTGTAGCCGGCAGCGGCGATCTTGGCGCGGTCGATCTTGAGCATGGGCTGGCCAGCCTTAACGACGTCGTCGGCCTTGACGAAGCCCTCGAAGCCGTCGCCGTTCATGTTGACGGTATCGACGCCAACGTGCACCAGAACCTCGATGCCGCTATCGGACTGCAGGCCCACGGCGTGACCCATGGTGACGGTCACCTTGCCGTCGCAGGGAGCGTAGACCAGATCGTCCTCGGGCCACACGGCGCAGCCCTTGCCCAGAACCTCGCCACCAAAGACGGGATCGGGCACGTCGGCCATCTTGATGACCTTGCCCTTGACGGGCGAGCACAGCACGTCGGCGCCGGCAGAAGCAGAGATGGAGGCCGGAGCAGCGGCAGCCGCGGGCTCAGCCTTCTTCTTGAACATGTCAAACAGACCCATACGTTTTCTCCTCTTGATCAAGCGCAACGTTATGCGCATGCCTATGGTGATTATAGTGCCAAATGGTTCAAATGCTAAGGTGGGGACTCGAATCGCGAGCCCGTACCAAGGCTTTCCCCGGTGGCACTCATCTTGTCAATTAAGCCAGGCCCTCGGTACCGTTGGACTTGATGATCTTCTGGTAGGCGAAGAAGCTGTCCTTGCGGCGGCGCTCGTAGGTGCCGGTGCCGTCATCGTACTTATCGACGTGGATAAAGCCGTAGCGCTTGCGCATCTCGCCGGTGCCGGCGGACACCAGGTCGATGGGACCCCACCAGGTGTAGGCGATCAGGTCGACGCCGTCGGCAATGGCCTCGCCCATGGCCTTGATGTGGCTCTGCAAGTAGGCGATGCGGTACGGGTCGTGGATGGAACCGTCCTCCTCGACCTCGTCGTAGGCGCCCATGCCGTTCTCGACCACCATCAGCGGAATCTCGTAGCGGGCGTAAATCTCGTTGAGGGCGATGCGCAGGCCCAGCGGATCGATCTGCCAGCCCCAATCGGTGGACTCCAGATAGGGGTTCTTGCCGCCAAAGGTCATGTTGCCCTCGGTCATCTCGTGATCCTTGTGGGTGCCCACGGTGCCGGACATGTAGTAGCTAAAGGTGTAGAAATCGACCTTGCCGTCGGCGATATCCTGCAGGTCGCCGTCCTCCATCACGAGCTCGACATCGTTCTCGGCCCAGAAGCGCTTGGCATAGAACGGATACTTGCCGCGCACCTGCACGTCGGAGCAGTACCAGTTCATGGTATTCATCTCCTGCTGCGTGGCGAACACGTCGGCCGGATCGCACGTGGCGGCATAGGAGAGGACGAAGCAGTCCATGTTGCCCATCTTAAACTGCGGATAGTGCTCGTGGGCATAGCGCACGACGCGGCCGCTGGCGACAAACTGGTGGTGCAGGGCCTGGTAGCGCTGCTGAGCGGTGGTCTTGATGGCGCTTGCCGGACCCTCAAAGCCCTGGATCAGACCGGTCTCCATCATGGCACCTATGTCCATGGTGCCGCAGTTGATCTCGTTGAAGGTGAGCCAGAACTTGACCTTGTCCTGGTAGCGGTCGAAGACGGTCTGGCAGTACTTCTCAAAGAAGCCGATGAGCTCGCGGCTCGCCCAGCCGTTGTATTTCTCGACCAGGTGATAGGGCATCTCGTAGTGGCTGAGTGTGACGAGCGGCTCGATGTTGTGCGCGCGCAGGCAGTCGAAGACGCGGTCGTAGAAGGCGAGGCCGGCCTCGTTGGGCTCGGCATCGTCACCGTTGGGGAAGATGCGGCTCCAGGAGATGGACATGCGGAACATGGTAAAGCCCATCTCGGCGAACAGCGCGATGTCCTCCTCGTAGTGATGGTAGAAGTCGATGCCGTCGTGGTTGGGGTAGAAGCGGTTGGGGTCGATGTCGATCGTAATCTGGCGCGGCTCCTTGTAGCTGCCGCCCAGGAAATGGTCGTCTACGCTGGGGCCGCGGCCGTCCACGTCCCAAGCGCCCTCAAACTGATTTGCGGCCGTGGCGCCGCCCCAGAAAAATCCCTTGGGAAATCCCATAGGTGCCTCCTCGCAACGGGTTTTATGTGCTGAGTTGAGTATCGCGCGCACTTGGGCGCCCAAGGCGCGGAGGCGCTGCATTGGACACTTCTTTTCGCCCCGGCACGTCCGCCGGCTGACACTTTTTGATACCGAGGCCTAGACGAGGCAAAAATCGACCTGACGGCCACCTTCCAACCCGGATGGATGAAACGAAACATGAGACACAGTATTTAGGTGTGGCATATCGATAGCTAAAAGCCCGTTCCGTCTTGCTCATCCACGGTATTTTGCCGGGGTGCAGCCGTAGGCGGCGCGGAACTTGCGGTAGAAAAAGCTCATGTTCTCGTAGCCAACGGCACGCGCCGCTGCCTCGGCCGTGGCGCCCGCGCGCAAGAGCTCCGCGGCACGCGCGAGCCTGCGCTCCTGGACCAGTTGCCGATAGGTCTTTCCCACCTGCTGCTTAAGCAGCGCCGACGCGTAGTTGGGGCTCACATGAAAGTGTGCCGCCATCTCCTCGAGCGAGCAGGCGGCAAACGAGCGCTCGATGTAGCCGAGCATTCCCGTCACCAGGGCAGTGGGCCCCGCCGCGCCGTCCGCCACGCCGCGCACCAGCTCGCGCTCGTAGCAATCCATGAGCTCGGCCAAAAACAGCTGAAACAGACGCAAGACGATCTCGGGACCGTTGGGGCTCGGGTCGTACAGCTCGCAGAGCATCTCCTGCATGTAGCGCCGAATCCGACGGCTCTCGCCGCAATGAAAACGGACATGGCCCCGATGGTCCGTCTCGCTGTTGAGCGCGTTGAACAAAAACCGCGAGACCGCGCTCTCGCGCGAGAGGCTCGACTCGAGACTCCGACGCAAAAAAGAGCGTGAAACGGTCATGCTCAGCATGATGTCGTCCTCGCCAAGCGCCGCCACGGCATGCGGGCAGAGGGCGTCGAGCAAAAGCACCTCGTTGCGGCCCAGCTCGAGCCTCTCCCCCGCCACCGTCTGCGGGCAGTGCCCGCGATACACATAGCTCATCTCAACGTAGTCGTGCACATGCTCGGGCACGGCATTAAAACGCGAGTTTGTCCTTATCGTCAGGCCACGTGGCATGCCGGGCTGGGCGTAGGCAAACCCGACCTGCCCAATCTTTCGCACCGGACGTCCGTCGATTTCGACATGCTCGGTCATAATCGACCAATCAAACGCCAAGCCGTCTCTATACGCAATCTCGCTGGCACTCAGTTCGCTGAGCCTACGCTCGAGCTCGTCGATCTCCATCGCTCACCAATCGTTGATTTGGTCATAGTTCGTTGTGATTCGGATATTAGCAGAGCGCGCTGACACGTCCATAATCTGTGCCATGCAGCTAATCGACCGAGCCGAGGAGGATCCATGACCGCGTACTACCAGCAGGTGCTCAACGGCGCCTACGACAACCACGTGCTTCCGTTTTTGTGGATGAAGGGCGAGAGCCATAAGACCATTGCCGAGTATCTGGAAAAGATCGCCGGCGCCGATATCCACGAGGTCTGCCTCGAGAGCCGCCCGCACCCCGATTTTTGCGGCGAGGGTTGGTGGCGCGACCTGCGCTTTGCGATCGACATATGCAAGCAGCTGGGCCTCAAGATCTGGATTCTGGACGACGCACACTTTCCCACCGGATACGCCAACGGCGCCGTCAAGGAAGCCGCGCCCGAGCTCCGCAAGATCGTGCTCACACACCGCACGCTCGACATCGTGGGCCCCACGCCGCAGGCGAACATCGTGCTCACCAACCTGTTCGACAAGACGGAGCGCTTCTATGGCGTAACGTTTATGCAGGAAGGGCACGCCGTCGAGGTAGAGCACCGCGTCATCGAGGACGAGCACGGCATACCCTACCGCCTGGTCTTTGACGCGCCGGCCGGCATCACGCAGGCGTGCGTGATGTTCACGAGCGGCAAGACCTCCTACAACGAGGACTACATCAACATGGTCGACCGCGCCTCGGTGGCACAGCTCATCGACGCTGTGTACGAGCCGCACTTTACGCATCTGGGCGATGAGTTTGGCAAGACCATCCTGGGCTTTTTCTCCGATGAGCCCGGCTTTGCCAACGAGAAGGGCGTCACCGGCGCCGACGGCATCTCCGACACGCTCATCGGCAAGGCCACGGCTCCCCTGCCCTGGTCGGCCGAACTCAAGCGCCGCCTGCGCGCGGCGCTGGGCGAGCGCTACCTGGACGAACTCCCGCACCTGTGGGATCGCGAGCCGGCGGGCGCGCACGTGCGTCATGTGTACATGGACATCGCAAGCACGCTCTACAAGGAATGCTTCTGCGACCAGCTCGGCGGCTGGTGCCGCGCGCACGGCGTGCAGTACATCGGCCACGTGATCGAGGACAAGGACTGCCACGCGCGCTTGGGCGTGGGCGCCGGACACTACTTCCGCGCCGTGGGCGGCCAGGACATGGCGGGCGTGGACATCGTGATCAACCAGCTCGTCCCCGGTATGGACCAGGGGTTCCACTCCTACGGCCGCGGCGTATGGGACCTGGAGTTCTACAATTACGTGCTACCCAAGCTGGGCTCCTCGGCGGCGCATCTCGACCCCAAAAAGCAGGGGCGCTGCATGGCCGAGGTCTTTGGCGCCTTTGGCTGGCACGAGGGCCTGCGCGAGATGAAGTGGATCGCCGACCACTTTATGGTGCGCGGCGTTAACTGGTTTGTGCCGCACGCCTTTAGCATGGCTGCCTTCCCCGACTGGGACTGCCCGCCGCACTTCTACGCGCACGGCCAAAACCCCCAGTTTGCGCACTTTGGCAAGCTCATGAGCTACATGAATCGCACGGCGAGCCTGCTTTCGGGCGGGCGGGCCGCCACACCGGTGGCGCTTCTGTACCACGCCGATGCCGAGTGGGCCGGCGAAGCCTCGTTTATGCAGCACGCCGCCGCCGAGCTCATGCGCGCGCAAATCGACTTTGATATTGTGCCGGCCGAGGCATTTGAGGATGCCGAGCGCTATAACGTGGCGTTTACCGCGGACGGCGGGTTTACTGTAAACGGGCAGGCATACCGCTGTCTGGTCATGCCCGGCGCCGAGTTTGTCGGCGGGGCTGTACTTGACTTTGCCGCGCGCGCCGCGGCCGCAGGCGCTGCCGTGTATGCCCTGGATAAGCTGCCGAGTAAGCGCTATGACGGCGATATTGCAGGACGCGAGGGCTTTGCCTCCGTGGATGCCAGCGAGCTTGCAGGCGTTTGCGTTGTTGCCACTTCCAAGCTTGCGAGCGTGCTTGCCGCGGCCGGCATGCAGACCGTGGCATGCGCCGAGCCGCAGCCGTGGCTGCGCGCGCTGCGCTACGATCGCGCGGGCGAAAGCTACCTCATGCTGGTAAACGAGCATCCCAAGCAGGGCATCTCCACTCAGATTGCGTTTGCCGACGGCACGCCCGTTGCAGGCGCGCGCCTCGACCTGCTCAACGGCAGGGAGCCTGTCGCCTTTGAGGGCACGCTCGAACTTGCGCCCTACGAGAGCTGCATCGTGGTGCTCGGGGCCGCAGGTTCCGCGCGCGCAGCAACAGCAGGAACTGAAGCCGCATGCATCGACGGGCCCTGGACGGTCGCCTTCTCTGCCCCCGGCACCGATGCCTTTGACGAGTCTATTGAGCTTGCAGGCCTGCACGACCTTTCCTTTGCCGAGTTCCCCGGCAAGGCGGGCACCTTCCGCCACCAGGCGAGCCTCAGCGTTGACAAGGGCCTCACCAGCGCCGCGCTCGATCTCGGCGAGGTCTTTGAGACCGCAACCGTCACCCTCGACGGCACGCTCCTCGGCACGCGCATCTGTCCGCCCTACCGCTTTGAGCTCGGCACCCTTGCCGCCGGCGAGCACGGGCTCACGATCGATGTGATCAACACCCTCGACCACGCCATCCCCGACATGTTCGGCATGACCGAGCCCTCCGAGCCCAGCGGCCTGCTCGGTCCCGTCCGCGTGCTCGGGTAGCGACCCCGCGCAACAGCCCCTTACGAGACGCCCGGCTTGCTTTCCCCAGCCAAGCCGGGCGTTTTATTTACCGTTATGATTGATACATCGCGATACGAATGCATGGGAGCCATATGGATATCAAGCGCAAAATCACCCAGGGCAAGGGGCTCACCCCCACCGAGCAGCAGCTCGGGCAGACGGTTCTCGCCATGGGCGAGAACGTTCGCGGGCTCTCCATCAAGGAATTTGCGCGCCAGGCCAATGTCTCCGTTGCGAGCATCCACCGCTTTTGCAAAAAGCTCGGCCTTGAGGGCTTCAAGGAGCTCAAGGTCGAGCTGGTGCGCGCAGCCTCGTACGCAGACTCCGCCCCCGAGGTGGATATCGACTTTCCCTTCGATGCCACTTCCACCCCTGCGCAGGTGATGGAGCGCATGGAGGGGCTCTACCAGACCACCTTGGCCGAAACGCAGGAGCTGCTCGACCCTGCACAGCTCGACCACGCCGCCAAGCTCATCATGCGCGCCGGCACCGTGGACATCTACACGGGCTCGCATAACCTATATCCAGCGGGAATGTTCCGCGATCGCCTGCTTTCCGCCGGCAAAAGCGCGACGTGCCACGACAGCGTCGAGGCGCAGGTGCGCACGGCGCTCGCCTCGGGTCCCGACCATGTGGCAATCATCATCTCCTACAGCGGCCTTGCCCCCAACCTCAAGGAGATCTTGCCGATCCTTAGCAGTCGACATGTCCCGGTCATCGTCATCGGCACGCCGTACTGTACCCGCATTCACCCCGGCTTTGCCGCCTATCTCACGGTAAGCGACCACGAGAGCATGACGCACCGCATCACGCAGTTCGCCAGCCATATCGCCGTGCAATACGTACTCGATTCGCTCTATAGCAGCTACTTTGCCAAAGATTACGCCCGCTGCTCCGAGTTCTTAGAGCGCTCGTTCCCCTACACCCGCCTCCCCGGACTCAAGTAACAACGAGCGAGGATTATTGGACACTCAAATAACGAGCGTGGATAATCTCCCGTTTTTGACCTGGATGCAGGCTCAAAGTGGGAGATTATCCACGCTCATTTTGCGGGTAGTCATTGGGGACGTTCTTGAATGATTAGTCGTTTAAGAACGTCCCCAACGACTACATCAGGAGTGTCCCCAGGTGTCGGCAGAAAAGGAACGTCCCCAAGTGCCGCATCTGGACCAGGACAACGCCGATGTTTTGGTAGCGACAGCGAAAACCCGCCAGAGCGAGCAAGGTGCCTTGAAACGAGGCGGCATTGACCTTCTGGGCATGCCGCCGAAGTTGAAAGGCAGATTGCCGCTCTGGCGGGTTTGCAGCGTCGAGCCGTTACGCGGTTTGGTAAAACCGCGTAACTAACGGAGGCGGAACCTACTTGACGCCGTACTGCTCGTAGTAGGCGTCGATGGCGGTCTTGAGCTCGTCGTCGATGACGACTTTGCCGTCGATCTCGTGGTTGTAGAGGGTCTCAACAACCTCAGCCATGGAGACGATGCTCGCGACGGGGAAACCGTACTTGGCCTCGATCTCCTTCTGCGCGGTGGTCACGCCGCCCTTGCCGACCTCCATGCGATTGAGGGACACGATGAGGCCCTTGATCTCGACATCGGCAGCAGCCTTGACCTTGGGATAGGTCTCGTCGATGGACTTGCCGCTGGTGGTGACGTCCTCGACCATGACCACGCGGTCGCCGTCCTGGGGCTCGTAGCCCAGCAGGTTGCCCTTGTCGGCGCCGTGGTCCTTGGCCTCCTTGCGGTCGCAGCAGTACTTGACCTCCTTGCCGTACAGCTCGTGGTAGGCAATGGCGGTCACGACGGCCAGCGGAATACCCTTGTAGGCGGGCCCAAACAGGACATCAAAGTCGTCGCCAAAGTTATCGTGGATGGCCTGGGCGTAATACTCGCCCAGCTTCTTAAGCTGATAGCCCGTCACATAAGCGCCGGCGTTCATAAAGAACGGGGACTGGCGGCCGCTCTTGAGCGTAAAGTTGCCGAACTTAAGAACGTCGGACTCGACCATGAACTTGATGAACTCTTGCTTGTAAGCCTCCATGCGGGCTCCTCTCGTAATCGCGTACGTGCCTTCCAGTTTAGCGCAGGCAGGGCGTCGATGCGGGTGCGCTTTGAGGCCACGGCATTCTGTAAAGGCTTTGTCAGGGGCAATGGTTTTCCGAACAATGGGGTTGACACGGCAAACCCCCTCATCAAAAATACGGGCGGATTAAAACGGGTGCGAGACACCCGAAGCGCATTGCGCCCGGCCTTAAGGAGGTGTGCCATGGAAGGCAGCCATAGTCGAAAAACCTGCATGTCGCCCTCGGCACGCCGCGAGGATTCCGCACGCGCATAAGCGCCAACAGCCGATCGTCAAAACCACCACAAAGGTGCCTGTCCCTTTGTGGTGGTTCGAAAGCATGACGTGAGCGACATCTAGGTTTTTTGAAGCACATACGACACGTACGCTAACTCCCTTCAACAAGGAGGACCCTATGCTGATGCTCAAAACCGCCACGGTACTCGAAGCCATCTCCAAGCGCCGCCGCACGGCGCGCCCCGCCGCTCATACCGGCATGTCCAAGAACACCATATTCGCCGCCACCCATAGCGCCGAGGATGCCCTCGTGCTGCTCGACGCCACAGCCGACGGCCTCACCGCCGAGCACGCCGCCGAGCGCCTGAGCGCCGTCGGCCCCAACACCATCGAAGCGCCGACCAAGACGCTCGCCCGCCGCATCGCCGACGCGTTCGTCGATCCCTTCGCTGGCATCCTCGCCGCCCTCGCACTGGTCTCGCTCTACATCGACGTGCTCGCCGTGCCCGAGCTGCAGCGTGACCCCTCCACGGTCATCGTCATCGGCATCATGCTGCTGGTATCGGGCGGCATGAAGTTTATCCAGGAAGCCCGCAGCGGCAATGCGGCCGAGGCCCTTAAGGACCTGGTCTCCAACACCTGCTGCGCCCTGCGCGACGGCGAGCGCGTCGAGATCCCCTTCGACGAGCTCGTCCCCGGCGATGTAATCCGCCTCTCTGCCGGCGACATGGTGCCGGCAGATGCCCGCATCATCACCGCGCGCGACCTGTTTGTGATCGAGTCCGCACTCACCGGCGAGAGCGAGGCCGTCGAGAAGACCGCTGCCATCACCGTCGTCGAGGGTGCCGACGGCTCCGCGCTACCACTCTCTGCCTGCAAGAACATCGTCTTTACCGGCACCTCCGTGCAAAACGGCACCGCCATGGCGCTTGTCGTTGCCACCGGCTCGGACACCTACCTGGGCGGCATCGCCAAGATGCTCAACGGGCGCGGCGAGAAGAGCGCGTTTGACCGCGGCGTCTCGAGCGTCTCCATGCTGCTCGTGCGCCTCATGCTCGTTATGGCGCCGGCGGTCTTTGCCATCAACGCCGCCACCAAGGGCAACGTCATCGATGCGCTGTTGTTCGCCACGAGCGTGGCCGTGGGCATCACGCCGCAGATGCTTCCCGTCATCGTGACCACGAGCCTGTCGCAGGGCGCCAAGGACCTCGCCCGCCGCCAGGTTATCGTCAAGGAGCTGCCGGCGATCCAAAACCTCGGCGCGATGGACGTCCTGTGCTGCGACAAGACCGGCACCCTCACCGAAGACCGCATCGTGCTCGAGCGCTACCTCAACACCGACGGCAACGAGGATGCGCGGGTGCTGCGCCATGCGTTTTTGAACAGCTTCTTCCAGACCGGCCTCAAAAACCTTATCGACCTGGCCGTCATCGACCGTGCCGATGTGACGCCCTCGACCGTCGTGCCCGATTCTATGCTGGGCCAGAGCCTGCGCGACCGCTATACCAAGGTCGACGAGGTGCCCTTCGATTTCTCGCGCCGTCGCCTGAGCGTAGTTGTCGCCGACGCCCAGGGCAAAACCCAGATGGTCACCAAGGGAGCTGCCGAGGAAATGCTCGAGATCTGCTCCTTTGTCGAGGTCGATGGCGCCGCCCAGCCGCTTACCGAAGATAAGCTCGCCCAGATTCGCAAGCAGGTCGCCGGGCTCAACGCCGAGGGCCTGCGCGTGATTGCCGTGGCGCAGAAAACCAATCCGCGCTGCGTGGGCGAGTTTGGCATCGCCGACGAATGCGACATGGTATTGATGGGCTTTTTGGCCTTCCTCGATCCGCCCAAGGCGAGTGCCGCGGGCGCCGTCGCCACGCTCGAGGCCAAGGGTGTGGCGGTCAAGGTCCTGACCGGCGACAACGACCGCGTTGCCGCCACCGTCTGCGAACAGATCGGTATCGACGCGAGCAACGTCTTGCTCGGCTCCGAGATCGATGCGCTCGATGACGCCGAACTTGCCGAGCGCGCCGAGAACACCCACCTCTTCGCCAAGCTCTCGCCGCTGCAGAAGGCGCGTCTGGTGCGTGTCATGCGCGAGCTGCTCGGCCACACCGTGGGCTTTATGGGCGATGGCATCAACGACGCCGCCGCCATGCGTGCGAGCGACTGCGGCATCTCGGTCGATTCGGCCGTCGACATCGCCAAGGAATCCGCCGACATCATCTTGCTCCAGAAAGACCTGGGCGTGCTCGAGCGCGGCATCATCGAAGGCCGCCGCACCTACGGCAACCTGCTCAAGTACCTCAAGACCACGGTGAGCTCCAACTTTGGCAACGTGCTGTCCGTGACCGTCGCGAGCCTGTTCTTGCCGTTCTTGCCCATGAGCGCTCTGCAGCTGGTGCTGCTGTCGCTGGTCTACGAGATCGTGTGCATCGCGCTGCCGTGGGACACCGTCGACGACGCCTGGACTGCCCGTCCGCGTGCTTGGGACGCCGCGTCCATCAAGGGCTTTATGCTCGAGCTGGGCCCCGTGAGCTCACTGTTTGATATCGCGACTTTCGCCGCGCTCTTCTTTGTGGTGTGCCCCGCCGCCGTGGGCGCAAGCTGGGCAGAGCTTGCCGCTATAGGCGACGTCGCAGGCATGGCGGCCTTTACGGCGCTCTTCCAGAGCGGTTGGTTTGTCGAGTCCATGTGGTCGCAGACGCTCGTGGTCCACATGCTGCGCTCCCCGCGCCTGCCACGCCCGCGCGACCACGCCGCGCCCGCGCTGTGCCTCCTCACCGTGCTAGGCCTGGTGCTCGTCACCTGGCTGCCGGCAAGCCCCATCGCCGATGCGCTGGGTCTCATGCCGCTGCCGCCGAGCTTCTTCGCGCTGCTCATCGGCATTGTCGCCGCCTACATCGCGCTCACCCAGCTGGCAAAGCACCGCTACATTGCCCGCCACGGTGAGCTGCTGTAACTCCACAGGCGCTCCCGTCAAAACCACCACAAAGGTGCCTGTCCCCTTTGTGGTGGTTCGCGCTGGCAGTGGCTGCCCAAAACAGCTAAAAAAGCCCCGTCCCAAATGGGCTAGTCCTTGGGCGCCCAGGTCCAGAAAAAGTTGATGAGGGCCACACGTGAGGAGGCGCCGGTCTTTTTGTTGATCGAGGCGATATGACGGTAAAGCGTGGAGCGCGAAAGGAAGAGCGTTGCGGCGATGTCTTGAACACTCTCGCGCGATGCGACCAAGGCCTCCAAAATATCGCGCTCGCGCTGCGTAAGCTCAAAGGCGACGGCGAAGGTATCGAGACGCTCGTCGAGTGTGGACTCCGGCACCTCTGCGGGGGCGGGCTCGCTCTGGGCGGATACGGGATCCGTGCCAAGGTCGCTAGCAGCAAACGCCAGGTCGCCGCGCACTTCAACGTCATAGACCTGATGCCCAGACTGTCCCAGCAGCGAGATCGCAATGCCCACAAGCAGTACAAGCCCCACGCCCACTGCCAACAGCACGTTCTGGCTCGAGACAATCGCCACCGCCGGTGCCGTCACGAACATCGCGCAAACGTTATTGATGACGCGGCCCATGCACGGCCACAGATACGACCAATGCGCATACACCGAAATGGCGGCAAACTTCGCCGTGAAAAACACCACGAAGAAGCCCGCACCCAGATAGAAGATGACGGTGGCGGCAAGTATGTTGGCGCCGTTGGCATCGGTGATAAGCACAGCGAATGAGAGCGTGGACAACATGGCGGCGCAGGTCATGATGATGTTCATACACGAGCGCCCGCGCAGGTCAAATAGGGCGCCGGCGAGCAGAGCGCTCACGCCCATCAGCAAGCGCGACCAATCGCCCAAGTCAACGGACCCGGCGGCGTGCGAGATCGTGAGCCCCGCATTGAGGGCGGCAAACACCCCGGTAAGGCAGGCGGTTGCAATCGTCAGACGCACCACGGCGCGCCGAAAAGCCGCCGTTGACTCGGGATCGTTTTGCCATTTGGCGCCAAACTCCGATGCATCCACCGAAAGCTCGGAGATATCGGATTCAGGCCCAAACTCAGATTCGCCGCGCAGCTTGGCACGGCGGACGCCGTGGAGGAGCGCCACCTGCGCGACCGCACAGGCAACAAAAACAAACTGCTGCGGAATCCCCGCGGGTATCACCATGTGGCTGAACACCTGAAGCAGGACGCCCAGAGCATATGAAAGCGCCGCCGCGCGCGCCAAGTACGGCGTCCGCGCAAAGCGCCGCGCAAAGTTGGCGTGAGCGGTCGATCCGCAGTAGCCCAGCGTGCAACACGCCATCAAACCGCCGGCAATTACCACCTCAAACCGAACCGCCATAATCATCAGCAGCAATGCCGACACCAGCAGCACGCCCGTGATGTCGCTCGTCGTATCGATCGCGCGGGGGCGGCGATAGTACAGAATAGGACGCACAAAAAAGCCGATTACGCTCGCACCGACGATGAGGGTCTCGTAGGTAGCAACCTCGCTCGGCGGCACAAACTCGGCCACGCGCATGTCGAAGAGGTACTCGCCAGCCAAAAACGTAAAATAGAACAGCGCCAGGCATATAATCTCCCGAATGCCCCAACGCAAATACGCTGTTGTGTCTCCCATACCTTTCATGAATACCCCCCCCCCCGCAGTCGCTTAATGGCCTGCAAACTCATTCTATTAGAGAACCAGTCCTAATATCGAACCTATCCTCAAAATGTCGCTAATTTGACCCCAACAGCCCACGGCGTAAACCGATTTTGAGCCGCAAGGCCCAGAAGGGGCGCGCACGGCTTGCAGCTCGGCAAGGAGTGTCCCCAACTGCCACTCATTTAAGTACGTCCCCAATGAGTGCAAGTGCCGCAAGTGCCAATCAAATGACGAGAGCGGATAATCTCCCACTTTGAGCCCGCATGCAGGCCAAAAACGGGAGATTATCCACTCTCATTCTGTGGGTAGTCATTGGGGACGTTCTTAAACGACTAGTCAAACAAGAACGTCCCCAATGACTATGTCCAATGCGCTACACCAGGCGCATGGCCTCCTGGACAGCACCGTAAAGGTTGGCGTCGTTGCCGAGCTCGGCCGCCTTTATCTGCGGCACAGGAATGCCGGCAAGGGTCCCTTCGTAACTCGAGAGGGCCAGCGGCATCTGCGCACGCAGGGCATCGACGAGCTCGGGATGGCACGAGATGCCGCCTGCGATCACAAAGACCTCGGGGTCGAGCACGGCCTGCAGGTTGATGAGCTGTCCGTCAAATGCGCGAGCGTAGCGGTCGAGCGCGCGCTGCGCCGCCATATCGCCATCCGCGATCCACTCAAAGACGCGGCGGCCGTCCACCGGAGAATCCGCAGGCAGGCCCTTCTCGGCAACGGCGGCATCGCGGAGCGCACGCCAACCGCCCGAACCCGCAAAGGAGTTTTCCATGCTCGCAGCAGTCGTGACATCGTTGCGCAAGAAGCTAAACTCGCCCGCAAAGCAATGCGCGCCGCGCAAGACCTTGCCGTCGATAACGATGCCGCCACCGATACCTGTGCCGACAGCGAGCACCACGCCAAAACGCGTCCCGCGCAGAGCACCAGCCGCATACTCACCGAGTGCACAGCACTTACCGTCGTTATTGACGGCAATCGGCACCCCCAGAGCCTCGCGCATAAGCTTTCCGAGCGGACAGCCATCCATAAACGTGAGCGCACCACCGCGATGGATCGTTCCTGTGACATCTCCCTCGTAGATGCCGCCGGGCGCACTCACGCCCACGGCGCTCACGCGCTCGCGATACGGCTCGACGAGCGAGATCAGCGCCGCGACCGTCTCATCAGCCGTGGTAAAGCCCGTCGGCAGGCTTCCGCGCTCGCGGATGGAAAAATCCTCGCCCAGCACAGCCCATTTAACGGCCGTACCGCCCACATCGATTCCAAAAAACCCCTGCATGTTCACTCCTTACAAGCGTAGCTCCGGACGCGCATCGCCGCGACCATCACAGGGGCTACCCCCCTGCGATGGTCGTGCAGCAAGTCACGCCCGGAGCCGATTATCTCTGTTTTACGCCTCTAATTTGGTCAGGCGAAGCATCATATACTGCTTACTTGGGAGATCGATGCGGAACTTGCCCTCAAAGGTTCCGGGAAGCTCCTCCTCCGTCATGCCCCATGTGTCCACGACACTCACCTTGTATCGAGCGCCCGACTCGCCCTCAAACTCACGAGACCACTCATTTAAGTACGTCCCCAATGAGCGTGGCGGAATGGCTCCCCTTGGCAGCTTAAAGCCGTCATGCAGGAACCATTCCGTCGCAGCCTAATGAAAGGGGCTGGGCTGTAAATATTGGAGAAGAGCCGTTAGCGCCCGGGGGCCAGGATCACCAGAGCGTCGTGCTCAAAGGGATGCTGAGCCACGCGCACGGTGCCGTCACCGTTATCGCGGACGGGCAGCTTGGCGATGCGCTTGTCCTCCATGTCGAGGACCGTCGCCGTCCAGCCGCGCGCGCCGTCGAGCTTAAACTTGAGCGCCGTGGTGCGCGGCAGGTACGTGACGACGCGATCGCCAACGCGCGCCACACGAATGGCCTCGCGCGCGTCATCGAGCAGCTCCTGCGCCGGAACCACGGCAAGCGCGTCGTCGGCAGCCGTGGCACCCAGGCCGGCAAGCACATGCTCAATCGCGCCAAAGTCCCACACGCCCGCAAACTGCAGGCACTCTTGCCAGCGGAACGGCATGTCGAAGCCCTCGCCCAGCACCGAGCCTTGGCTGCGCGATGTCTGCCAGTTCCAAACGCCGTGTGCGCCGTAAGTTACGCCGGCACTGGCGCCGGCAAGAATCGACGACCATACGCTCGCGCGGCAATCCTGCGCGGTGAAGCGCCAGTACACATTGCGCGACGCACCCATCTGCTCGTAACAAGGCTCAGAGTTGACCATCGGCTTTTTAGGGTAGTTGGCGATAAAGTCCTGCGGCAGACGCCATGCCTCGGGCTGGCCCTCGTAGTTGTGGCCGGGCTGGAACATATAAAAGTCCAGACGGTCCAGATACTGCGCCGGAATGGTGCGATTGGCGCGGTTGATATGCATGGTGCGCAGCGCCTCGGGCGCGCGCTTGACGACCTCGTCGAGCGCGTCCTCGTAATAGGCGATCGCCTCGTCGCCGGCAAAGTCGGTATCGCCCGTCACCACGTAGACGGGGTTGAACTCGCCCAGGTTCTCGACGACGCGGGCAACGTGGGCACGGACCTCCTCACGCGGCATAACCTCGGCGCCGCAACGCTCGGCGATCTTGGCACCCCAGGTACCGGGCACGTAGTTGCACCACATAAGCACGAGCGCCGGACGGATGCCGTGCTCGACGGCAGCACGGCACATGGCGGCGGCGCGGTCCCAATATGCCTGGTTGGGACGGGACCAATCAAAGTGCACGCCGTCCTCGCTGGCATAGGGCCAAATGCCCAGGTCGGGGCAGCAGCGGTCCCACTGCGGCAGCGTGTTGATCTGCAGCACATTCATGCCCTGCTCGGCACGGCGGGTCAGGTAGTAGTCCCAGTCATCCTCGGCAATGCTCGTAAATGCGCTCCAGCACGTATCGGCAAACCAGAAGAACGGTTTGCCCTCGCACAAAAAGCCGTCCTGGCGACCGTTGACGGTCAGCTTTCCCAAACTCATCTGCATGTCCTTTCGTTTGATAAAGGATTTGCGAACCGCCGGGGGCTTTCGCGGTAACCCCGTGCGAAAGCCCCTGCCGCTTGGCAAACCCTCGCGGGCGAATCCCGTCCGCCCCATCAGTCTACCTTGCAAGAAGGGCCCCGCCGGGCTTACGCCTGACGGGGCCCTGTCGTGTAGGTGAGGTCATATGTGACCGAACGGTTTGGCCTTAGGCCTCCATCTCGGCGAGCTCCTCCTTGGAGAAGCCAGTGGCAAAGACGACGGCAGCTGCGATGACAAAGGAGATTGCCATACCGACGATAGCCCAGACGGTGTTCATCTGGCCACCCTGCAGGTAGTTGGTGAAGACCAGGAAGTTGGCGGCACCGCCGGCCAGGTAATAGGTAACACCCATGAGGCCGGAGAACACGGCGCCGATGGCACCGCCGATGAACATGCCAAGCATGGTGCGGCGGAAGCGCATGAGGATACCGAAGAGCGCGGGCTCGGTGACGCCGCCGGCGATGGCGGAGATGACGTAACCCAGGGCAAGACCCTTCTCGTCGGGGTCCTTCATCTTGAGGAAGGCACCGAAGGCGCAGCCCCAGACGGCGGCCATAGCGCAGTTGGTGGAAACGAAGACGAAGGGATCGTAGCCGGCGGCGATGATCTGGACCTGAGCGAGCAGGATGACGGGCATGTGCATGCCGCAGACCACGAAGAGCTGCCAGAAGGCACCGAGGATGGCCATGACGATCAGGATACCGATACCGCCAAGGTCAGCAAGACCAAAGAGGGCGTTGGCGATGAGGTTGCCGATCTCGTTGCCGATCGGTGCAAGGACGATGAAGGCGATGGGAATGGTGACGATCATGGTGCAGAACGGCGTGAAGACCGTGGACAGCACGTCGGGCATGACCTTCTTAAAGAACTTCTCAACAAAGTACAGGACGGGCGCCGAGAGGATGATCGGCAGGACGGACTGCTGGTAGTTGGCAGCGGCGATCTGGATGCCGTAGACGGAGATGATCCCGCCACCCTCCTGAGTCGCGACACTCACGACGGACGGGGCCATGAGAGCGCCGCCGAGGAGCATGCCCAGAACCGGAGAGGCGCCGAGCTTCTTGGCAGCGGCATAGCCCAGGTAGATGGGGATAAAGGTGAACGTGGCCTCGTACAGGGTGGTGTAGAGGAACGTATAAGTCGGGTCGGTGTCCGAAATAACGCCCAGCATGGTGGGGCCAAGGACAGCCGCGATGGTGCGGAACAGACCGCCGGCCATGAGCAGCGGGATCAGCTGGGTCATGGAGCCCGACAGATAGTCGAGGATGATGTTGGGCAGGTTCTTGAGCTCGAACTTCTCCTTGGGAGCATCGAGATTCTCGTCAACGGCAGCACCCTGCTTGACGCCGGAGATGGCGACGAACTCGGTGAGCACCTTGGGCACGTTCTGGCCGATGATGACCTGGAGCTGGCTGCCGGCGAACTGGCAACCCAGAACACCCTTGACCTTCTTGATCTTCTCCACGTCGGCCTTGCTGTTATCCTTGAGCGTCAGACGCAGGCGCGTCATGCAGTTGGTGGCGACGGTAACATTCTCCGCACCGCCCACGAGCTCGAGGACATCGGTGGCAATCTGCTTGTTATCTACTGCCATGGGACCCCTCCCCATATCTTCGTGTGCCTACTCGCTTGTGTAAGCACGCCTTTGGCTCGGCGACTATAACCCCTTACGGTTGCCGAACCCTTGGATACGCTGTCGTAAACAATTTGTTTACTGAACGTTTACGGGCTTTAGTTTACACGGAGTGCCTGATTTGTGGCAATTTTGCCGTCTGAAGTCCGGTGAACGGTAGGAAATGGGGGGTAAGCGTATTTAGACGGTAGAAGATGTCTATTTGACCAGATATTGATATATGGCTATTTACGTGGGCTTTTATTTTGATAAACACCTTTGTAACGAGCTAGCTCATCAACAAAAGTCCTGCTAGTTAATAGTAAACGTCTGTTTAGTAGTTCATTGCGTGTTCAGTTTTACCGTTTACCGAGTTCATCTGCTCATTCTACAGTTCTGCATTAAACTAAACATGTTTAGTCTGTATTGCCGCCCTTGTTTAGTACTTGCGGCACAAAGGAGTAGCTCATGGAACTCAAATCGTGTACCTACGCAACCGTCACCACGCTGGGCGATTTTGGCCCCTGGATCAACAAAGTGGTGCTCGACCTGCCGTGTGTTGTGCGCGCCAACGACGTGAACGAGCACACGTTCAATATCTACTGTGCCCGCCACGAGCGCGCCGGCGAGGTTCTGATGCGCAAGGAGCACGGGGCCGATCACGCAGCGCCCTCCGTAGGCTACGTGCCGGTGCTCGCCGCCTACCCCTGTGATGAGAACGGTCAGCGCCTGCCCAAGGGCACACACGTAGCGCTCGAGACGCCCGAGGTGCGTCTCACCAAAGAGATCGAGGGTGGCGTGCTGGGTTCGCGCTATATAGAGAACCGCCTGCGCGTGACGCAGCTTGTGGCGCTCCCGGGCGAAGACGGCGACGACCCCACCGCGGGCCTCGTCTTCGATCGCAGCCGCGGCGACATCTGTCCCGCGCTCAAGGGCTGGCATAACGCCGTGCAGCAGACGCCCGTCGACGGCATCGCACTCGAGTACGGCTATTTTGAGCCGAGCTTTGAGGCCGCTGACTCCGCGCTCTTCAACCCATTTGCGCCTGAGGACACGCCCGCCGTCGAGAAGGCACCGCTGATCGTGTACCTGCACGGCGCCGGCGAGGGCAAGGGCGCCACGCAGGGCGAGGGCGCCACGCGTGCCTACACCGGCAACCGCGTGACAGCGCTCTCGCAAAAGCAGATCCAGCGCTACTTTGGCGGCTTTGCCTGGGTGCTCGTGCCGCAGTCGCCCACGTTTTGGATGGACAACGGCGTCGAGCAACTCGGTCGCTCCAACCAGAGCATCTACTCCCCCGTGCTCAAGGCGCTCATCGACGAGTTTGTCGCCGAGCATGCCGATCGCATCGATACCGACCGCATCGTGGTCGCCGGTCTTTCCAACGGCGGCTTTATGACGCTGCGCCTGTGCGCCGACTATCCCGAGCTCTTCGCCGCGGGCCTTCCCTGCTGCGCCCCGTGGTACAACGCCACGGACGAGGACGTGGCCGCGCTCGCCAAGACACCGCTGTGGTTTACGCACTCTAAGGGCGACGAGCTCGTGTGCCCACAGCAGACGGTGCTGCCGTTGTTCGCGCGCTTGCGCGGGGCGGGCGCCAACGTGCACCTCACCTACTTTAGCCATGTCGAGGACCTGACCGGCGTGTATCGCGAAGCCGATGGCTCGGCCAAGAAGACGTTCAACCACGGCGTGTGGATCCACCAATTCAACGACCTGTGTTATCAAGACTTCGATGGGGGCAACGTACTCATCGACGGCGAGCCGGTGGGCTGCTGGGAGTGGTCGGCCAGGGTTTCGAGGTAACCATCCCATCGGGGGCTCTGACCTTTAGTTTTGTAAACGTCCTCGCGCATGAGCCCCGCTTATCCTGCTCCTTCGGAGCATCGGATAAGCGGGGCTCGCGCTGCGGAATGTTTACAAAACTAAAGGTCAGAGCCCCCTAAGTTAACGTTGTTCGAAACGCTGGTCGGCCGCTTCCGGCGGGCCGCCGGGTCGCGGGCGATGGGGGCGTGGGTCCCGTCTTGCCTTGCGCGTAACTGGCTGAATTGATTTTGATTGGAGCTGTTCCTATGTCCCAGAAGTTGACTCGGGTGATTGTTACCACTGATATGGAAGTCGATGATATGAACTCACTTGTTCATTTGGCTCTGTATCTCAACTTGCTTGATGTTCAGGCTGTGGTGTATACGGCTTCGCAGTATCACTTTCTTGGGGATGGGGTTCATACGCTCGGCGAGGTGAATTCGCATTGGCGGACCAAAGGGCGGCGCTCTTATGAGTGGGCTGTTGTGCCTCATGAGCCCGATCCGCTAGCCGGCGAGCTTCGTGAGTATCGGCCGTTTCCCGAGCATTGGATTGAGAGTCTCTGGAGTAATGAATATGCCCAGGCTTGGCCGCAGTTGCAGGCAAATGCGGCCGCTGCCGGTGAGCCGCCGTTTCCCACGCCCGCCCAGATGATCGAGCGCACCTTTGTGGGAAATGTTGCCTTTGAGGGTGATGTGACTGAGGAAACTGAGGGGTCTCGCGTAATTGCGCAGGCGATTCTGGATGATGATCCGCGTACGTTATGGTTGCTCAGCTGGGGTGGTATGAATACGATCGTTCGCGCCCTCATGAGTATTGCCGAGCGCTATCGCGCCACGCCCGAGTGGCCCGCCGTGCAGCAGCAGGTCTATCAGAAGGTGCGCGTGATGGGCGTTGCCGATGGCGTGGGACAGGACAACTCGTGGCTCGACCATGGGCGCGAGCTCTTTCCCGAGCTCATCTTTTGGCGTACGCCCTATATGTATGGCAACTATTTCGACGCCAAAACAGCTCAGCCCGATACGCTGCCGCTGTTTAAGGCTCCCTGGCCCGAGCAGAATCTCACGCAGGGCAACGGCCCCCTCATGGCACGCTATATGCTCTATGGCGATGGTAAGGTCTACGAAAACGAGCCTGAGCGCTTTCAGTTTGGCAAGCATGCCCGTCTGGATTGGGGCCTGGAAGGCATGCCCGCGATGCAGTTTGAGCGCGGCGATTTTATGGCCGAAGGCGACAGCATGACCTATATTCCGCTGCTGCCGTTTGGCCTGCGCGGTATCGACGACCGCGGCTTCGATACGCTGCTGGGACGCATGTTTTTTGATGGGCATCCCGATGCGAACGCGCCCGCCGGTTTTGCCTCCATCGGCACGCCCGCAGACGACAATCTCAATCCCTATCTGCGTGCCTATCAGGAAGACTTTGCCGCCCGCGCGCAATGGTGTGCCCATGATCCGGCCATCTGCTCGCATCCGGCGCATGTTGTCGAGGTCACTGCCGACCGCAGCGCCACAGCCGGCGAGCGCGTCAACCTTACAGCGACCATCGTCGACCCCGACGGCAAGGGCTTCGATGCACATTGGGATGTGGCCGTAGACCCATCGAGCTATGCAGGCGTCCAGGATCTGTCGATGTGGCAAGAATGCACGGTAGACACCGCTTTCATCGTGCCCGCCGACGCGCGACCCGGCGACCGCCTTGTGCTCACCCTCACCGTCCAGACGCGCGCCGAGCGCCCCTGCACCCGCTACGCCCAAATCGCCGTAACCGTGGCATAGCAAGGGCGGCGCCCACATTCGGCAGCCGCCGCATTCGGCAAAGAGTGTCCCCAGGCGTCAAACGAGCGGGGATTTTTGGACACCCAAACAACGAGAGTGGACAATCTCCCACTTTGAGCCCACAAGCAGGCCAAAAATGGGAGATTATCCACTCTCGTTCTGCGAGCACTCATTGGGGACGTACTTAAATGAGTAGTTTCACTCATTTAAGTACGTCCCCAATGAGTAGGAAAAATGGGCCATGTGTCCCAGTTGCGGAGACTCCTTGAGCCGTCTGGGTATCGCGAAGGATCGCGCACTCCCCCATCATCAAAAGTGACACACGCTACCAGTTGATGGGAGGCAGCCATGGGCTTCTTTGACAAGATGTTCGAGAAGAAAGAGTGCGCGACTTGCGGTACCGAGCTGGGACTTCTAGGTAAGACAAAAATCAATGAAGGCTACCTGTGCAAAGAGTGCGCCGGCAAGCTCTCCCCCTACTTTCACGGCTATCGCTCCAGCACCGCGGACGATATCCGCGAGCAGCTCGCCTACCGCGAGGCCAATGCCGAGCGCCTGGCGTCGTTCAACCCCACGCGCACGCTTTCTGCCGGGCGCACCAATATTATGCTCGATGAGGACGCGGGCCTGCTGATCATCACTTCGCAGAGCCGCTGGCGCGACGCCAATCCCGACATCATCGAGTTCTCGCAGGTACTCGGCTGCGATATGGATATCGACGAGCATCGCACCGAGATCTATCGCGAGACCAAGGACGGCGAGCGCGAGAGCTACAACCCGCCGCGCTACGACCTGGATTACGACTTTAATCTGACCATCCACGTCAACACGCCGTACTTTACCGAGATCGACCTGCGCGTGAACGACTCCACCATCGATCAGCGCGGCTCCATCGAATACCGCGAGGCCAAGCGCCAGGCAACCGAGGTGCGCGAAGCGCTGGTGCAGCTGCGCCAGGAGACGCGCGATAGCGCCGTGGCCGCCAAGGCCCCCAAGACCGCGGTGACCTGCCCCTTCTGCGGAGCCACCACCATTCCCGATGCCAGCGGGCGCTGCGAATACTGCGGCGGCGCCATCGGCGCATAGCCTCCGGCACGGAAAGGACCGATCATGGCCTTCGAGAGCGTTAACTATCAGTGCCCTGCCTGCGGTGGTCCCCTGCATTTTGCCAGCGCCGAGCAAAAGCTCGTCTGCGACTACTGTGACTCACGCTTTGAAGTCGAAGAAGTCGAGGCCCTCTATCGCGAGCGTCAGGACAAGGCAGACGCCAAAGCCGACGCGGCGGCGGCAGCACCCAAACCCGTGGCCGACGCCGCGGTACAGGAGCTCGCCCAAAACGCCGGCTACATCTGCTCGTCGTGCGGCGCCGAGCTCGTGTCCGACGGCACCGTCGCCGTCACCACCTGCCCGTACTGCGGCAACTCCGCCGTGGCGCCCGGCCAGCTCTCTGGCGACTTCTCGCCCGACCTGGTGATTCCGTTTAAGCTCGGGCGCGATGACGTCACGGCCGCACTCAAGGAACACTACAAGGGCAAGATCTTGCTGCCCAAGAGCTTTGTCACCGGCAACCACATCGACGAGGTCCAAGGTGTCTACGTGCCGTTTTGGCTCTACGGCGCCCGCGTTGACGGCGAAGTGTATTTTGACGCGACCAACGAGACCGTGACCGATGAATCCGATCGCACCGTCACGACCACCGACCACTACGATGCCTATCGCAAGGGCAATATCTCGTTTAAGCGCGTGCCCGTCGACGGATCGTCCAAGATGCCCGACGGCCACATGGACGCCATCGAGCCGTTTGACTACGACGCGCTGCGTCCGTTCTCGGTCGCATATATGCCCGGCTACATCGCCAACCGTTACGATGAGGATTGCGAGACGTGCAAGGCGCGCGCCGAGCGCCGCATGGAGGAGAGCACGATCTCGGTCCTGCGCGAGACCGTCGTCGACGAATACGACGATGCCACGGTCGAAAGCAAGCAGCTCGACTACACCTGGGAAGACAGCGACTACGCCCTGTTCCCCGTCTGGATGCTCTCCACCTCGTGGAACGGCAAGAGCTACCTGTTTGCCATGAACGGCCAGACCGGCCGCTTGGTCGGCGAGCTCCCCTGCTCCAAGCCCAAGCTCGCTATTGCCTCGGTGCTGTTCTTTGTGATCGGATTTATCCTCTCCCAGGTTCTCTTTATGGGGGAATACGCCTTCGATCCAGATTACCTCACCTTCGATATCGAGGGCATTCTCATCAACATCATCGCGCCGCTGATCATCGTGATTATCGGAGACGTGCTACTGGTAGGCCAGCTCAAGACGGCCAACGAGGCCGCCCACGCCGACGAGTACTGCGGCGAGCTCGACCTGACCGAGAAGCACGACACCTTCAGCCACACCGAGACCACCGTTGTCATGAAAGACGACAAGGACGACTAAGCAATCCAACCAATACCACCCGGCCTTTGACGAGAAAGGAAGATCACCATGGGACTCTTGAAAGCTGGATTGGGAGCTGCCGGCGGCGTCATGGCCGACCAGTGGAAGGAATTTATCTATTGCGAATCGATGCCTGCTGACGTCTTGGCCTGCAAGGGCAGCAAGCGCACCGGCGGTCGCAGCTCCAACACGCGCGGCGAGGACAACGTTATCTCCAACGGCTCCGTCATCGCCGTTAACGACGGCCAGGGCATGCTCGTGGTGCAAAACGGCAAGATCATCGAGGTTGCGCTGGAGCCCGGCGAGTTCGTCTTTGACACTGGCAGCGAGCCGAGCGTCTTTAGTGGCAACCTGGGCGACTCCATCAAGGAGACGTTCGCCAATATCGGCAGCCGCTTTACCTTTGGCGGCGACGCGGGCAAGGACCAGCGTGTCTACTTCATCAACACCAAGGAGATCATCGGCAACAAGTACGGCACCGCCTCGCCCGTGCCCTTCCGCGTGGTCGACAACAACATTGGCCTGGACGTTGACATCTCCGTTCGCTGCAACGGCGAGTATTCGTACCGCATCACCAACCCGCTGCTGTTCTATACCAACGTGTGCGGCAACGTGACCGATAGCTACACGCGCGATAAGATCGACAGCCAGCTTAAGTCCGAGCTGCTCACCGCTCTGCAGCCCGCCTTTGCCAAGATCTCGGAGATGGGCATCCGCTACAGTGCCATCCCCGGCCACACCACCGAGCTCGCCCGCGCGCTCAACGAAGTCCTCTCGGCCGACTGGCGCGACCTGCGTGGTGTCGAGATCGTGAGCTTTGGCGTCAACTCCATCGCAGCCTCGCAAGAAGACGAGCAGATGATCAAGGACCTGCAGAAGGCCGCAGTCATGCGCGATCCCACCATGGCGGCAGCCAACATTGCCAGCGCCCAGAGCGACGCAATGCGCGCGGCAGCCGCCAATCCCAACGGCGCGATGGCAGGCTTTATGGGCATGGGCATGGCAGGTGGCATGGGCGGCATGAACGCCAGCCAGCTGTTCGCCGCCGGCCAGGCACAGCAGCAGGCCGCCCCGCAGCCGGCTCCGACACCCGCTCCCGCACCGGCTCCTGCCGCTGCTCCCGCGGTCGGCACATGGACCTGCAGCTGCGGCGCCACCAACACCGGCAAGTTCTGCTCCGAGTGTGGCAGTCCCGCACCCGCCCCGGCACCGGCCAAGTGGTTCTGCCCCAACTGCGGCAGCGAAAACGGCGGCAAGTTCTGCAGCAACTGCGGAACGCCCAGGCCCTAGCCCCTCTATCTGGTAATTGGCGGGGGATCCGCCACCCCCGCATTTGCTTCTATGGGTTTCGTTCGATAAAGGAGGACACCATGAAGACAACGTTCAAAAAGTCCGTACTCGCATTTCTGACATGCGTCCTTGCGCTCGCCTTTGCCCTGACGGGCTGCAGCAGCGGCGGCAAAGACCCCAAGGCCAACTTCGTCGGCAGCTGGGAACTCTCGGGTGGAACCCTGGAGGGCGAAGAACTGACCGATGAGTACATGAAGATGCTCGAGGATTGGGGTGTGCACTGCGTCCTGATTCTCGATGAGGACGGTACAGGTGCCCTCGACCTGTTCCTTGAAGTCGTCGACCTTAAATGGGAGGCAAAGGACGCCACCACCGTAACCATCACCGCCGAAGACGAGTCGCATGACATGAAGCTCAAGGACGGCAAGCTCATCCTCGAAGAGGATGACGGCAATCTTGTCTTTACCAAGTCCGACAAGGACCTGTCCGGCACGGTGAAGAAGGATCGCGAGGCGGCCGAGAAGGAAGAAGAGATCGACGAGGCCGTCGAAGACGACGACGTCCAGAAGATTGAAATCTCCCCCGCCGTCACCGTTGCCGATGACGACCTGTGCACCATCACCATCACCGAGAAGTTCAAGGACGAGTGGGGCGACATCGGTTTTGTCGTCAACATCACCAACAAGAGCGACAAGGACCTGACCTTCTACGCTCCTTCCGGCAAGACCAACGTCAACGGCACCATGAAGGAACCCTGGTTCTCGGCTCACCTGATGCCCGGCACCAACGCCACCGAGGAATTCACGTTCTCGAGCGGCGAGCTTGACAGCCTTGACGACCTGGTCAAACACGACCATCGGCATCGACGCCTACCTGACCGATTCCTACGAGGACGTCGCCTCCTACAGCGCAACCATCGCGTAGCGGTAGACCACGACAGCCGCGGATTGGCGGACACATCCGCGCACACCAGACGGGGCCGCAGGAGTTGATCCTGCGGCCCCGTCGCTTTTATGCCGATGCGTAACGAGCGTTAGCGCTCCATGTTGGGAACGATGCTGCCCTCGGTCACCGCGCGCACGGCCAGGCGCATGATGTTGTCGTAGCCGGTCTTGTTGAGAATCTCCGAGATGCGGCGTTTGATGGTGCCCTCGCTCATAAACAGCTCGGCCGCAATCTCGCGGCGGCTTTTACCCTCGCAGGCAAGGCGCAAGATCGACAGCTCGACATCGTCGAGGGCCGCCGTGCCGGAGAAGATGCTCTCGGGCGGCTTGGGAAACGTGCAGTAACCCGCCAGCGTGGAGCGCATCACGGCGAATAGCTCGTCGATACCGACGTTCTTGTACACAAAGCTGTCGACGCCCGCCTCGCGCGCCTGGTCCACAAAGGTGATCTCGGGCATACCCGTCATGATGATGACGCGACACTCGGGCAGTTGTTCTTTGATGCGCGCCGCCGCCACGATGCCGTTGGAATCGTGCTCGGTGCACACATCCATCAGTATCATGTCCGGACGCTCCTTGAGCACAACGTCCAAGGCATCCGAGGCGTCGGCGATCGCGGCGATAACGGTCATGTCGGGCTGGTCGCCCACGGAACGCGCCAGGCTCTCGCGCAAGATAGCCTGGTCTTCGACGATTAAAACGCGGATCATGAGCTTCTCCTTTGGACCGTGGCGTTGGAGGCGAGCGGGATGGACACCGCAAGCGTAAAGGGCGGGGCGGCGTGGACTTCCAGGCTGCCGCCCAGATTCTGTGCGACATGCCTCATACCAGGGATACCCGTTCCCTCGCGATACGATACGGGTGCCGGCGCGCCGTCGTTAGAAACGGTCATCCGCGCAACAGCACCGTCTTTCGACGTCTCCTGCCACAGGCGCACATGGACCTGATGGGCTTGTGCATGCTTGGTGGCATTGGTCGAGGCTTCGCGGATAATCTGCAAAAATGCGGCGGCGACACGCGCGTCGCTTGGCAGCTCTCCCTCCACATCGATCTGCACGCTCACCAGGCCAAAGGCATGGACGATATCGCCCAGTTGCTCTGCCGGTTCGGTGTCACCCCTGCTATGCAAGTCGGCGGCAATCGAGCGCAGCAGCGGATCGATCTGCTCGAGTGACTCGTCATCCAGGCGCCCCTCCTCAAGATAACGATGGAGGATGGACAGGCGCTGACCGATCACATCGTGCACACGGGCGCGCATACGCAGATAGGCCGCATTATCAGCAACTTTTTTGACTTCTTCGATCTGGGCTTGGAGCTCTTGGCCCGCAAGCTCAAGCAGGTGGTTGGCTTGCGCCAGGCGGTCATGGGCATGTGCGTACTCCGTCACGTCCAAGCCGATGATGCGCTCCAAGGGGCGACCCGAAACCATAACGTCGTCGCACACAAACAGGCGAATCTCGGAGGGAGAAACCTCGACCACCGCGCGTGTCTCACCAAAGCGATCCAGGTCAATTCGAACGCGGTCTTTGCTGCTCTCGGGCATCTGGGCGCTGAGCTTTCGAAGGCCGTTCCATGTGCCGCTCATATCGTGCAAGTCGGTGGGCATGTGAAGCTCAGCGAGGTTTTTGCGCATGCAGCGGTTCATGAGCAACGGATGGCCCTTTGAATCCAGATACAGGATGCCGACGGGAATCACGTTGATGGTTTCGATCGTCGAGAACGCGGTGATATCCTCCTGGCGGTTACGGACGTCCATCAAGAGCGCCGCGATGGAACGGAACAGGAAGAACGCTCCCTCTGCGATAAGGACAACGGCCCACGCCGAGCCCAGGGCAAAAACCACCGGCGGTGTCACGGCGGCAACAAGCAGCAGCTCGGCCAGCATGACGGGGCGACGATAGTGCACCATAAGCACTACGCCGTAGGCAAAGATCGCGGCATTGAGCCACAGCGCTCCGCCCATTGCCCCGGCGCAAACGTCAAGCGGCGCCACCAGATATGAGCCAGACGACGCGAACAAAATGACAGCCGAGATGACCAAGTGAAGCACAAGGCTCGTCTCGTAGGCGCAAATCACCTTACGGTTATAGGACGAGCGGCGCGATGCGATGAGCGGGACGTGGATCATCTGCAGACACGCAGCCAGGGCAAAGACAACATCGAGCGCAACGATTTGGGGAAGGATGAACGAAATCTGCATCGTCACTCACCCGCCCTCGGCATCAAGACGATCATGCGCAGCTGGCCGGGCTCGCCCTCAAGGCGGTATGCCACGTTGCGCCCTTGCAGAGCGCTTTCGAGCTCTTGCGCAGCGGGCGTCTGCGAAAGATCTTCATCATCGTTGGAAAAAAGCGTGGCGCGCAGCTCGACACTGCACCGGTCATGGTCGCCCAAGTGATACATAAGCGCCGGATGGTCGGTGGTGTAGGCAAAAAACGCAAAGTCATACACGCAGTCGTACAGGGCGCTTACCGTACTGGCGTGCATCGGGCGCCGTATGGCGATAATCGAGGCGCAATCGACATCGATGGTGCGTAGGTCACTTGCAAGCTCGTTGGCGATGAGCTGAATGCGGTCGCGGTCAAAACCGCTCTCCCCGTGCTGTGCCAACGTGAGCGACCCCTTGCGTTTGCAATAGGCGACGAGCATCTTGGCGCGCTGCAGCATGCGGTAACGCTCGTGCGAAGATGCCTCATCGGTCAACGGCGGCAGCGAGCTCAGCAGGTCGTACATCCCTTCGAGCGCACGGGCAAGCGCTTGGTCCACGTCTTGGACCAGTAAGGTCTCGGCCTCTTGGTCTGCCAAATGTGTCTTAAGGTCGTAGTCGGCGGCAAGCAGCTCATTTTGGCGTTGCAGCTCCATGCGACGATGCGCCAGTTCGCGATTGAGTTCGTTGAGCTCCGAGACGCCCTGGGCAAGGAGAGCCGATCCACCCAGCAGCGGAAAGGCGCGATACATTACATCGGGATCGGACGCCACGGCAAAGGCGTGAGCGTGCCCGTGCTCTTGGACCCGCAACTCCTCACGCACGCCTACCGGCATTGGCTTTGACACCGGCGTGACATAGACTTCCTGCAGGTCACGCGTTAGAACTTTGAGGTCAAGCGGCAAGGTGCCGAAAATACCGGCGATATCGTGGTACGACGGGATGACACCGCAATCGAGACAGATTTCCATCGCCACCACGCACAGGACGCAGTAGACAAGTGAAAAATTAAGCCTCCATGCCCAGGGCACACGCAGCGCATATGAAATGGCAAAGAACGCGCCGCCCAATAGGACAAGCGCGGCCGTGCCCGAGAAACGCTGAATACGAAAAGACGAGGACCGTCCTACCAAGATAAAAAAGGCAACGAAGTTAAAGGCTGTCCATACCAGAACGGTACCGTAGCCCCAACCATATGTGTAATCGTTGCTCCAGGTTCCACTCGATCGATCGAAATGGAAGACCTGCTGATGAACATCGTTAGTAAGCACAAAGCCGATAAGCAGGACAGCCATGACCCACAAAACGGTGCGGTACCGACGCCCCATACGATGCTGTTCCAAACCCGCGAGGCGCAGACCGCACAGCTGGTAGACCAGCGGAATGAGCGTCATGGGCACGTAGTACAGGTACCACAGCACGGTGGCATAGAACGGCGTGAACGACTTATATTTGAGGATGACCTCGATCATCCACAGGGCACAAATGGCGGCGATGGCAACAAGGCGGCGGCGCAAGACGTAGTCCAAGCAGCGTAGGTACGCCAACACACCCCAGATTGAAAATGCAATTGCGGCGACAAGCAGCGGGAGAGAGCTCGAGTGGACGAGCGCATCCACGACCTCTTCGGACACCTCGCTATAGGCGGGCACGGCGTTAGAAAGTTTGGGGTCGAAGGCGAACAGCGCCGGCAAGACTGCCAAAACCATGAGGAACAGCGCGGTGATGGCGCCGGCGATAGCAAAGACGCGGTGACGGTACACCCGATGTGTTATGCCAACAAGGAATCGCGGCATGGCGAAGAGCCTGCCGCCCCTGGGATCCGCCACGGGTGCGGATCGGGCGGCCGCGTGGCCGATATGTCGCTCGCAGGTACCCATAGTGCTTTTAGTGTACCGACAGGCGGGCCCAAAAAGCGGGCCACATGTCCCAAAATCCGCCGACGGCAAAGGGTGTCCCCAGCGACTAGTCGTTTAAGAACGTCCCCAATGACTAAGACAAAACGAGCGAGGATTTTTGGACGCCCAAATGGCGAGAGTGGATAATCTCCCACTTTGAGCCCACAAACAGGCTAAAAACGGGAGATTATCCACTCTCATTCTGCGGGCACTCATTTAAGTACGTCCCCAATGAGTGCTTTCACTTCTTTTAACAAAACGCCCGGCGGGCATTAACTGCTCGCCGGGCGTTTTGGTTAGGAAACTCTGAAGTTGAGTGTCTCGGCTTCCTTAGGACAGATCCTCACCATTCGTTTCAATGACATGCTTGTACCAGTCGAAGCTCTTCTTTTTGGAACGCTTGAGGGTGCCGTTGCCCGCATCATCGCGGTCGACATAGATAAAGCCGTAGCGCTTGGACATCTCGCCCGTGCCGGCAGACACCAGGTCGATTGGGCCCCAGGTGGTGTAGCCCAGCAGGTCAACGCCGTCCTCGGTCACCGCATCGCGCATCGCGGCGATATGCTGGCGCAGGTAGTCGATACGGTAGTCGTCGTTGATGGAGCCATCCTCCTCGACAACATCCTTGGCGCCCAGACCGTTCTCGACCACAAACAGCGGCTTCTGATAACGGTCGTACAGGTCATTAAGGGTGATGCGGAAGCCCAGCGGATCGATGGCCCAGCCCCACTGGCTCTCCTGCAGGTAGGGGTTCTTGGCGCCGGCGAAGGCGTTGCCCTGGGTGCGCTTGACATCGGGGTTGTCGGCACCGGCAGAGCAACGGGTGCTGTAGTAACTAAAGCTGATGAAGTCGACGGTGTTGGCAGCCAGGACCTCGCGGTCCTCGTCGGTCATGCCCACATCGATGCCCAGGCGCTCGAGTTTCTTGACGGCATAGGCCGGGTAGTAACCGCGGCTCTGGACGTCGACGAAGAAGTAATTGTCCTGGTTGTCAAGCTGAGCCTGGCGTACATCGCCCGGACGGCAGCTGTAGGGATAGTAGGTGCCCGCGGCGAGCATGCAGCCGATCTTGACCTCGGGGTCGATCTCGTGGGCGATCTTGGTTGCCCAAGCGCTGGCGACGAGCTCGTTGTGGGCGGCCAGGTACTCGACGGCCTCCTTGTTCTCGCCCTCCTCAAAGACCAGACCGGCACCCATAAACGGCAGGTGCAGGATCATATTGATCTCGTTGAAGGTAAGCCAGTACTTTACCAGGCCCTTGTAGCGGGTGAAGATCGTGGTCGCGAGGTTCTTGTAGAAGTCGATGAGCTTGCGGTTGCGCCAGCCGCCGTACTCCTTGATGAGGTGAATCGGGCAGTCGAAGTGCGTGATGGTCACGAGCGGCTCAATGCCGTGCGCCTGACACTCGCGGAACACGTCCTCGTAGAAGGCCAGGCCGGCCTCGTTGGGCTCAGTCTCGTCGCCGTTGGGGAAGATGCGGGTCCAGGCCAGGCTCATGCGGAAGGTCTTAAAGCCCATCTCGGCAAAGAGGGCGATGTCCTCCTTGTAGTGGTGATAGAAATCGATGCCGGTCTGCGCGGGGTAGTAATAGCCGTCCTCGAAGTCGAGCATCTTGCGCTGGCCGGAGACCACCGCATAGCGCTCAGGGCCGTGCGGCGCCACGTCCACGTTGGCCAGGCCGCGGCCATCCACGTCGTAAGCGCCCTCGCACTGGTTGGCAGCCGTTGCGCCGCCCCACAGGAAGTCATTACGGAAAGCCATGCATCAATCCTTTCGCACGCTGTTGTCATAGGCTCAGTATCCCTGCAAACAACGCGTCGCTCAACGGCAACGGCGCAGGCCGACACTTCTTTTCGCACACGGCGGCCCGGCAGCCGCCCCTGCCTGACACTTTCTGATACCGCCGCCCCAAACCACCACAAAGGGGACAGGCACCTTTGTGGTGGTTTGGGGCGGTTTGTCTCGATCTGTAACAGGTAGGCAGCCAAAACCGGGCTTGGTGTTACAGATCGAGATTTTCGGGCAGCCCCCCGCAGTTTGTCTAAATCTGTAACAGGTAGAGACGATTTAGCCCGCTAGATGTTACAAATCGAGACGGAAGATGCTAGTCACAGGCGATGTCGAGGTTCTTGCCGATGAGGCCTACGTAGCCGCCCTCGGCAGCCTTGGGGCTATCGGCGTGGCAGAGAACCCACTTGTCGGCCTTCCAGTAGCAGTAGCTGTCACCGGCGGCAGGCATGTCGGCTGCAGCCTCGGGGCGCGGGCCGTTGGTGCCCGCCGGCAGCGCCACCATCACCTGAAAGCCGCCGTCGTCGACCATGCAGGGCGTGTAGTGAAGCGTGGTGGCGTAAACCTCGACGAGCGTGCCGGCGGGCGCGCGAAAGGCCTTGACCTGAGCGGTGTCGAGCTTGCCGTCGACAATTTGCTCGCGCTTGGCCAGCAGCAGAATAAAGTCGCGCGCACCCAAATTAAACTCACTGGCACGGTGATACTCCAGACAGTTGAGGCGCGTGTTGTGGCCGTTGCACCAGCCCGGCTGGAACGGACGGCCGCCGTACATGAGCAGGCCGAGCGTGTCGACACCCTCAACCTGCTCGAGCTCGGGTGCGGAGGCCACGTACTTGGTGCCCTCGGGAATGGGAGTAGCCGCAAGCGCCTCGACAAGCGGGGCGGTCAGGTTGGACGGCACGTCGTCCCACACGCGACCATAGGATTTGAACTCGGGATCTGATACAGAGTAGATATGCATGTTCGCTCCTGTTCGTTTATGTGACAGTATGAACATTCTAGAACATCATTCATCCACGACCACGATCAATACCGAAAACATTGCATGACGAAATCACCCGCTCAAAAAGCGACATGCAGCTTCCTAGTCGAGATAATCTTTAAGAAACTCAATAACGCTCATACACCAGTAGTCGGTCTCCGGCGCATGGGGCTTCATCAATGCGTGCCCCCCTTCTGAATACATGACTCCCTCATGGTGTACTCCAGCTGCATCCAGAGCATCGACCATCTTTTCATAATTGTCGGGCGATACAATATCATCGTCAGCGCATTGCCAAAGATATGTCGGAGGATACTGCTCCCACACATGCTGATTAATACAGAAATCATCGAGCGAGTCGCGACCAGCCCCGCCGCACACCGAATCAAGAAATCTATTGTCTGATGCGTTCTCAAAGCCACGAAGATCAATCGGTGCATAACACAGGACCAAGGCTTTGGGTGCCTCGCATCCGTAGGACGCAAATCCCTTGTTGTCCGTCCCCCACTCGGCAGTTAAATGCGCACCAGCAGAAAAGCCGATAACTGCATAACTTTTTGCGACATTAAATTTCGCTGAATTCTCGAAGACAAAACGGACAGCTCGATTTAAATCGTCGATTGGACGCGGCATCAAAGGCTCGACCCTCACCCTGTATGACAGTACGAACACGTTATAGCCCGCATCGTTGAGCTCGGGGGCAACGGGAAAGCCTTCCATTTGATGACAAACGCTCTGATAACCTCCGCCCGAAACCGCAATGATAAAGGGAGCCCCGGGTCTCCCGGGAAAGAAGAACAGTTTCGTGTTGCGTCGAGTCGGATCACGGATGCAGTCGGCTTCATCCCATATATCGTAGGCAACTTGCCTCCCGTCATCCACGAGCTCGACAATCCGATTCAATCCACGCAAAACGCGAGTAGTTTCATATGGATTAGCATCAGAATTCATATGAGACACGATGGGTTTATTCCACATGCGCTCCCAAGTTGAAGGCCGGCAAAGCATAAGGTGCTCGCCAAAGCCAGCGAACTCAGGAAGGAGCGCGATTTCGCCAAACGTCATATCGGCTGTAATTGTCATAGCTAGTCACTCCAAAAATGAGGGTGGGCTCGCGTGAATCAACGGCAAGCCCACCACATGCAATCTGCCGCGGGGTTTTCGGCAGCTTACATCCCAAATAATTGTCTACTCCACTACTGCCTCTTCATCAGGGCGATACAGGATGTAAACGAGAACGAAGTTAAGAATTAAACCGACGACATTGCAAAGAATTGCGCCGATGAGGCTGCTCATATCACCAGAAGGATCCATATAACCGGGGAAGCTAAAAATGCCGCTCGACGTCATAACGAACGTACAGGTGTTGAAAATCGCCGGGATAACAGCACTGATTGCTCCGGCGACCATGGAAGCGATAATGATCTTCTTGTGCTCCAAGATGATGCCGTACAGCGCCGGTTCCGTAATCCCGAAAAAGCCCGTAATGGCACAGCTGAACCCAAGACTCTTTTCACTCGGGTCCTTCGAGCGGAGGGCAAACGCCAAACAAGCGCCGACAACACCCATGCTGCAGCAGAGAAGTCCAAGGATAGGATCGGAGCCGACGGTCATAATATTGTTGATGGAAAGCACGATCAGGGCCCAATGGAGTCCAAGGGGGATCATAACGAGACCGAATATCGGCCCGAGAATAACGCCGCAAAGGACGGGGCTGAACTGATAGACCGCCAGCACTGCAGTCGCAAGCAAAGAGCTCGCCTGCTGAATAACGGGGCCGATCACAAGGAGCGAGACGGGGGCGGCAACAGCAACCGTCAGGAACGGGACGAGCGCAAATGCCACAACATCGGGAAGAACCGCCCGCAGCCACTTATTAAGAACGGATGCGAACCAAGCCGCCACGATAGCAGGAAACACCGTGGAGGAATAGCTCACCATTGTGAACTTCATGCCGAGCAAATCCAGCGCATCGCCCGCTCCGGCCGCAGCAACGAAAGTCGGATAAATCAGGATTGCACCGAGTACCGCACCGATATATCGATCGGTTCCAAAGAACTGAGCAGCAGATGATCCGACAAGAACGGGCAGAAAATACATGCAGGCATTTCCCATGCCGTACAGCAGAGTGTATATTCCGCTCTCGGCGGAAACAGCACCCGCCGTCGTCAGAATACTAAGGACGGCGTTTATCATTCCGCATGCGATCAAGGCAGGAAGAACGGGCATCATGATGCCGCTGATGAGCTTCATTAGCTTTCCCAGAAAGCCCTTAGTCTCTCCTTCGCTTGCCTCGGAATCTCCGGCATCAATCCCGGTTTCCTTGGCAACGACTTCATAGACCTTATCGACCTTAGGTCCCACAATCACCTGATATTGCCCCGCGGAATGGCGAATGTCGATCACGCCATCAATCGCCTTGACTTTTGCATCGTCTACGATGCTTTCGTCCTTAAGGTTGAACCTTAAACGAGTCATGCAGTGAGCTACAAATGTAACGTTGTCTGCGCCGCCCACCATCTCGAGAATCTCGGCAGCGAGCTTGGTTGTATCTGCCATAAATACCATTTCTCCCATGTTGAGTTTTATATGTAACCATCAGCAAAGCGCGCGCCTTTGCCAACTAATTACCTTGTTTTCGATGCAATTCGATTGATGTGCATCATGAGGTAGAGTCTTTCTTCGTCTATAAGTTCCCGCCCCGTCAGTCGGCTGAGAACAGAAGCAATATCATCGGCGCACATTGATGCCACCGGATATTCTTTTTTGAGCGAGAGGTACATCTTGCGGTTGTCGCTCACGATGCTTTCGCCAGAGTTCAACCTATTGAATAAGTACTGAAGATGGGTTGCGAACCTTGCGTAATCGAAACCTTCCCGATCAACTTGAATGCCAAGCCGATTTTCAACAGCAACGGTTGACTCCTCCAGAACACGATCGTAGATATCCGCGCTAAACTCTTTAACTACTTCGCATGAGTCCGAATCGGCCATGTTATTGATAAACGCCATGGCAATTCCAACTGCCTCATGAGCTGGAAGCCTAACGTTAAGACGTTTCCTGATTATCTTAAGTGCATACTCGCCGATTCTAAATTCGACGGGATATTGTTGGCGGACATCAAACGATAAAGGCATGCGGACAACGATATTTTGCTCTTTGCGCTTAACCGCATACGCGATATGGTCCGCAAGGATAAACGGCAAATTAGGGCTCACCTCATAAGACAGCAAACCTGTCGACATATCAATAACATCCGAGGTAAGCTCGAGAAGCTCGTCGGGGACCTCGTCAACGAGAGCGATGTAGCGAGAGCTAACGTTATAAAACGTTCGTTGAATCTCCGAAAGAGGGACCTCGTCTCCGACATTCTTAAACCCCAGACCACGGCCGAATGCAACCAACTGTCTGCCATTTCCATCGACGCAGAGGACAGCGCTGGTATTAATTCGTTTAACAATTTCCATGTGTCCCCCCCTAAACAGAACAAGGCTCCCGAAGCAGAATCCGACAATCAATATCGACAGATGCTGCTTCAGGAGCCTTGCCTGAATATCACTCTGAGGACTAGTTTAAGCGAGCTAGTGCTAATGACCTCGAATAAACACTTCTAAACAGTTAAACGGTCGATATCTCCGTGTGAACGGTTTGGAGGCAGAGGGCGGCCCTATGCCTGCTGATAGTGCAGGTGCTTCTCGTCGATATCGGCCAGGTCGCGGTCGAGATAACGACGCGCAAGCCAGTTGGCCATGGGGAGGTTCTGGTCCAGGTAGTTACCGCACTCCTCGGGAGCGGCACCGGGAACATCGCCCTCAAAGCCCGCGACAAACTCGAACAGCTCGCGCACGAGCGGCAAGATTTCCTCGCTCGTCAGCTCACCAAAAACAACCAGGTAAAAGCCCGTGCGGCAGCCCATGGGACCAAAGTAGACAATGCGGCTCGACCACTCGGCATGATTGCGAAGGAACGTGGCACCCAGGTGCTCGATGGTGTGGCACTCGGCCGTGTTCATGACCGGCTCCTTATTGGGCGTGGTCAGGCGCAGGTCAAAGGTGGTGACGGCGGCGCCGGTCGCCGGATCGCGGTCGATGCGGCTCACATACACGCCGGGCTCGAGCAGCAGATGGTCAACGGAAAAACTCGCGATACGCTCCATGGCAGTTCCTCTCGGTAGTTAAATTGGGACGGGGCTCTTTTAGCTGGTTCGAATGGTCGCACCAATCATACCAGTCAAAAAAGCCCCGCCCCAAATGAGCTGCCTAGGACGGGGATCAATGAGTTTTTTATCCCCGTCCCAGAAAAATCCTTGGGCACCGCGCAGCCGCCTAGGCAGTGTATGCAATTGTGGCGTCGACAGCATGGCGCCAGCCGGCGATCTTTTTGGCTCGCTCGTCGGCAGGCATGGCAGGCTCCACGATGCCGCGGGCGCCGTAGACGTCAACGACATCGCGCGTGTACATGCCCAGCGCAATGCCGCAGGCCCAAGCCGCACCCAGGCCGCTCATCTCGTCGTTGCTCGCAATGCGGATGGGCGAGCCGACCAGGTCGCTCTCAAACTGCATCAGGTACGCGTCGCGCGTGGGACCGCCGTCAACACGAAGCTCGGCCAGTGCCGCGCCCGAATCCTCGACCATCGCATCGATCACGTCGAAGATCTGATAGGCGATCGACTCGTCGGCGGCCTTTACGAACTCCGCACGGCCCGTGGTGCGCGTCATGCCAAAGACGCAGCCCTCGGCATCGCTCGCCCAGTGCGGCGCGCCCAGGCCAGTGAACGCCGGCACAAAGTAGACGCGGCTCGCCGGATTGGCGGCGTAGCACAGGTCGGTGACTTCCTCGGGATTGTTGATGAGCTCCAGGTCGTCGCGCAGCCACGTCTTGACGGCGCCGGCGTAGCTCACGTTGCCCTCGAGCACATACTCGGTCACACCGTCCATACGCCACGCAAGCGAGCTCGAAAGCCCGTGCGAGCTGGCGACGAACTCGTCGCCGACGTTCATCATGACCGAGCTGCCGGTGCCATAGGTCGCCTTTGCCATGCCGCGGCTATGGCAGCCCTGGGCAAACAAGGCGGCATGGCTGTCGCCGAGCACGCCGTGAATGGGCACGGGCGCCGGCAAAAAGCCGCCCAGGTTCGTCATGCCGAACAGGCCATCGGAATCGGTCACCTGCGGCAGGCAAGCCGAATCGACGCCAAAGGCCTCGCACACCGGCTCGCTCCAGCAGCCACGGCGCAGGTCAAAGAGCTGCGTGCGGCTGGCATTGGACCAGTCGCAGCGAAACTCCGCGCCGCCCGTGAGCGTCCAGACCACCCAGGCATCGATGGTGCCCAGGCACAGCTCGCCCGCCGCAGCGGCCTCGGCAGCCGCGGGAACGTTCGCGAGGATCCAGGCCATCTTGCCCGCCGGGTAGTAGGGCGAGAGCACCAGACCCGTCGTGTCGCGCACCAGCTCGGCCACGCCTTCGCGCGCAGCAAGCTCGTCGCACAGCTCGCGGGCGCGGGCGCACTGCCACACCACGGCGTCGCACAGCGGCTCGCCCGTCGTGCGCTTCCAGGCAACGGTAGTCTCGCGCTGGCTGGAGATGCCGATGCCGGCGACGTCGGCCGGATCGACCCCGGTCTCCTCCACCACGGCGCGCGCCACGGCCAGCACGTTAGCGGCGATCTCGGCTGGATCATGGCTCACCCAGCCGGCCTCGTTGACAATCTGGCGATGCGGGCGATCGGCACGATGAATCAAATGGCCGCCCTCGTCCACCAGCAGCGCCTTGGTGCCCTGCGTGGATTGATCGATTCCGATGATGTAGCGGCCCATGGCCACCCCTTTCAAAACGAATGTGACAAAGGGGCGGTCCCTTTGTCACATTCCAGTTACTCTGCGGGCAAGAACTCGGCGACGGTCTGCGCGATTCCGGCACCCGTCAGGCCGTAGTGCGCAAAGACCTCGGGGCTCGTGCCGGTGATGACCGGCGCATCGGGCAGGGAGAGGCACTTGACCGGACACGGGCAATGCTCGCCCACGACCTGCGCGACCATGGAACCCAGGCCGCCGAAGGGGCTGTGCTCCTCGACGGTCACGACGGCGCGCGTGGCACCGGCGGCCTCGATCACAGCCTCAGCATCGAGCGGCTTGACGCAATACATGTCGAGTACCGTTGCCGAGATGCCCTGCTCGGCCAGCAGATCGGCGGCGTCCACGGCATGGCGGACCATCTCGCCGGTGGCGACAATCGTCACATCGGCGCCGCGACGCACCCAAGTGGCGCGATCCATCTGGAACGGGCACTCGTCCTCGGTGTACACGTCCTCCACCGGGTTGCGGCCCACGCGGATGTAGGCCGGCTTGTTGTCGGCGACCAGGGCACGCACGAGCTCGGCGGTCTGGAATCGATCGCTCGGCAGATACACGCGCATGTTGGGAATCGCGCTCATGGCGGCGATATCCTGCGCGGAGTGATGGCTCATGCCTAAGGCGCCGTAGGACACGCCGCCCGAGATGCCGATGAGCTTGACGTTGGTGTTGGAGTACGAAACGTCGACCTTGCACTGCTCATACGAGCGCGTGGTCACAAAGGACGCCGGCGAGGCGGCCCAGGCCTTCTTGCCGCACGAGGCCATGCCGGCGGCGATGCTCACCAGGTCCTGCTCGGCAATGCCGACCTCAACGGACTGCTGGGGATACTGGTCAAAGAACGGCGTGAGCGATGCAGAGCCGCGGGAGTCGGAGCACAGGACGACGATGTCTTTATCGGTTGCGGCGGCCTCGAGCAGCGTGTCGCAGATAGCCTTGCGGTTGGCGATCTTGTTAGCCATTGATGGCCTCCTTATGGGCAGCGAAATCGGCGATGATCTGGGCATATTCCTCATCGTTGGGCAGGTGATGATGCCAGGCGGCCTTGTCCTCCATAACCGGCGAGCCGTAGCCCTTCACTGTGTTGAGGATGATGACCGTGGGCTTACCCTTGGTCTCGGCGGCCAGCGTCAGCGCGGCGTCGATGGCCTGGACGTCGTTGCCCGGAATGGACAGCACGTTCCAACCGAAGGCGGCCCAGCGCTCCTCCTGCGAATCCTGCTTCATGACGTCCTCGGTGCTGCCGCTGATCTGCAGGCGGTTGCGGTCCACGAGCGCGCACAGGTTATCGAGCTGGTAGTTGCCGCCGCTCATGGCACCCTCCCAGACCGAGCCCTCGGCAAGCTCGCCGTCGCCCATGATGGTGTAGACGCGGTAGTCGCGGCCATCCATCTTGCCGGCAAGCGCCATCCCGACGGCCACGGGCAGGCCATGACCCAGCGAGCCCGAGTTCATCTCGATGCCCTTGAGCTTGTTGTTGGGGTGGCCGATGTAGGGGCTGCCGAACTTAGAGAAGCGGGCCTTGACGTCGTCGAGGTCCAGATAGCCCTCGTGGCAGAGCACCGCGTAGTAGGCCTCCATGGCGTGGCCCTTGGAGAGTACGAAGCGATCGCGGTTGGGATCGTCGACGGTCTCGGGAGAAATGTTGAGGTGGTTGGCATAGAGGGTCATCAGCGCATCGATGACCGACATGTCGCCGCCGATGTGCCCGCCAGCGCCAGCCATGATGATATCGACGCAATCGCGTCGAAGGTCCCAACGCAGGGACTCAAGCTCTTCGATAGTTGCCATTTCTACTCTCCTCGCAGGTAAGCTTTGACGTCTTCTTCGATGGGGTCGTACAGGTCGGGGACAATGCCGATGTACTTGCACGCCTCGTAGAGCACCGGCACCACGTTGGCGTGAATGGCGACGCAGTGGTGGATGTAGGGACCCTCGACGATCTTGGCCTCGAGGCGCTTGAGGTTGTCGACCTCGACCCACAGGTAGGTGCCCATGCCGGCCGGGCCGTCGATGCCGCGGGCGTTGCCCAGCAGCAGCGAGTACTCGCCGTTGTCGCCGTCAAAGCGGGCAAGGGTGAGGTCGCCGTGCTTGGCCTCGGCCGTCAGCGCGCCGGGGTGATCGAAGGCCAGCGGATAGGTGAGCTTGGGCTTGACGGCCGCGCAGCTGCAGGGCCAGGGGCCGCAGTGCTGCAGCAGCTCGCCGTTCTCGTTATCGGGATGACGCACGGTCCAGTCGGCGAACATGCCGCGGTGACGGCCCAGGTCGGCGGCCTCGACCATCAGCGCGGTGATAGCGCCATGGATGTCGGTCTCGCAGACGATGGGGATGCCCATCTCGTTGAGGATTGCGTTGGCGGCGCAGGGCATAATGCCCAACTCGTCCTGCAGGGCGTTCCAGCACTGGATGGCGCCGGCGTTGCAGCCGTACTTCTCGACCAGGCGCTTCATGGCAATGGCGAGTCCTGCGACCGCAGGAACCTTGTCTTCGGGGATGCAGATCTCAAAGCTGTCACCAATGTGGGCGAGCATGGTTGCCATGGCCTGCTCGTCAGCCTGGGCGTCGCGCACGGCCTGGACAAGCTCGGTCATGGGGATGGGCGAAAGCTGGATGTTGAACTTCTCGAGCAGCTCGCCCTCGTTGCACATGGTCGACCAGAAGTCGAACGGACGGGTGGCCATCTGCAGGATGCGGGTGTGCTTGAAGGTCTTGACCACGTTGCAAACGGCCAAAAAGTCCCAAACGCCGCGCTCGAACTCGGGGTCGGTCAGGCGGCAGTTGGTCATGTAGGTGAAGGGAACCTGGAAGCGGCGCAGGACCTTGCCGGTGGCGAACAGGCCGCACTGGCTATCGCGCAGGCGTGTGCCGTCGGGCTCGGGGCGCTCGTCGCGCGGACCCCACAGCAGTACGGGTAGACCGAGCTCGCGGGCAAGGCGAGCGCAAACGTACTCGGTGCCAAAGTTGGCGTGGCACAGCATAATGCCATCGACGCCCTCGGCGCGGAATTTCTTGACGATGGGCTCGATATGGCTGTCGTCGAACAGCAGGCCCTCTTCATTGATGTCGTCGATATCCACGATGTCGACGCCGATCTCGCGCAGGCGATCAGCCGTCAGGCCGCGATACTTGATTGCGTCCGGCGCGCTAAAGATACTGCGGCGCGTGGGCACAAAGCCGAGCTTGATCTTGTCCATGTACGTCCTCCCCTAATCACATGTTCAGTAAACAGACGCATGTTTCGTTTTGTTCTGTTTACTAAATGTTTTACTCTACTGTTTAGTAGTTTAACGCGAAATACCCGTAGACGGTAGAGAAATCAGCCTAAACGGTATGTAAACAAACTGAACATACAAGGGCATCAAAAAGAGGGCCCAAAGGACCCTCTCTTAGTAGCGTTATGTATGGCTGCCTTAGCGAGCTTTGCCTCCCTACGGCCCAGCGTTGCCTTTGCCTAGATCTCACGCACGCTTTGGCGCTCGACAAAATAGGTCGACACGGCCGTCTTGCAGGTATAGCTCTTGGGATTGCGGATGTTGCCCACCAGGCGGCGCACCGCGATCTCGCCCACCTCGTGCTTGGGAACGTGCACCGTGGTGAGCGGCGGATTGGAGAAGGCGCCCAAAGACAGATCGTCAAAGCCGATGATTGAGACATCCTCGGGGACACGTATGCCGTGCTCGTTCAGCGCGCGCATGGCGCCTACGGCGAGCACGTCGTTTTCGGCAAAGAAAGCCGTCGGCAGGTCGTCGCGCGAGACGCTGTCGAGCCATGCGCCCATGTCGCGATAAGCACCTTCGAGCGTGGTGCCCAATGTGACGCGCCATGTCGGGTTGGCCTCAAGGTCCGCATCCTCAAGCGCTTGGCGATAGCCGCGCTCGCGATCCTTAAAGTTGCGGATGCGAAGGTCGCCTGCCAGATAGCCGATTTGCTTGTGACCCTTCTCGATAAGGTAGTCCACGGCGCGCAGCACCGAGTCGGTGTTGGCAATGACTACGGCATCGAAGTACTGACGATCGCTCCAGCCATCGAGCACGATCAAGTGGGCGGCAGCGTTGGCGAACAAGGCATAGTCTTCCTCACCCAGCTCGGTACCCATCAGCACGATGGCGGCCGACGGGTCGGCGATCAGGCCCTCGACCTGCGGGCGCACGGCGTCCAGGTCGCTAAAGTCGAGCGAGACAAAGCTCGTGCTCATGCCGTGGCGACGCGCCTGGCGCTCCACGCCCTCGATGACCGCGGGGTGGAAGGTGCTCTCGTCCAGGATGGCGCCCGTCTTGCGCGCGAGCACAAACTGGATGCTCTCGAGCTGCGTCGACTGCTGATAGCCGAGCGACTGCGCGCACTCCAGGATGACCTTGGCGGTCTCCTCGCTCACGCTGCGCTTGCGGTTGAGCGCGTTGGACACGGTTGCGGGCGAAAAACCGGTGATGCGGCTGATCTCGCGAACACTTGCTTTGGCCATTGTTCCCCCTAGCAACGGTCGTGGCGGAGCATCGTGGCCTGACCGCCCCGTGACTCGACAACTAAACGACCGCAAATTCAATCTAAACAGAATAGTAAATGTTTAATAGCTAGTTTAGCCTGTTGTCAAGCGAAGCGACGCGACTATTCCCCCAACGGGCGTATTTACTCGGTAGCTAAAAAAGCCCGTCCCAAATTGACTACATGGGACGGGGCGTGAAAATCATTTAGCCCAGGACACGAGCCATACGGGCCTTGAACTCGGACAGGAAGCGCGGGGCGTCCACGGTGAGCGCCACGAGCGCGCTCTTATCCGGATCGGACAGACGGTGCTCGTCACAGATAGTGCGGCCGCGGTACTCGCCCAGCAGGTCGACACGAAGATTGCAGCCGAGCGCACCCACGAGCGTGGGATCAATCGCCACGGCAACCGCCAGCGGATCGTGCAGCGCGCAGCCGCCCAGGTAGGGCGCGTTCATTTCGTACGAACCGATATAGTGCTCGACCATGCTCGCAAACGCGCAGCCAGCCATAGTGCCCGAGCCCGTCCAGCCGGCAACGTCGCGACGTGTGAGCACCACGCGGTGCGTCACATCCAAGCCCACCATGGTGAGCTTGCGGCCCGAGCGCAACACGGCGTCGGCAGCCTCGGGGTCGCCCGCCATGTTGGCCTCGGCGCCCGCGCTCACGTTGCCGGGCACGGTAAGCGCACCGCCCATCACGACCACGCGGCCGATGGACATCATCGCCGCCGCATCGCGCTCCAGGGCAAGCGCCAGATTGGTGAGCGGGCCGGTCGCAACGTAGACCAGATCGGGACCATAGGTACGCGCGGCATCAATCAGGTAATCGACCGCCGCATTGCCATCGGCCGACGTCGCGCCCACTGGCTCGTACGGCGAGGCGGGCACGCTTGCGCCGCCAATACCGTTCTTGCCGTGGATAAGCGTGGTGGACGCCGGCGGCGTGTAGGGTTCGGTCGCCTTCATGGGACGATCGGCGCCCAGGTACACCGGCACCTCGGGACGACCCAACAGGTCGAGCACCGCCAAGCAGTTGTGCGCCGACTGCTCGACGCGCACGTTACCAAAGCACGTGGTGATGCCGACGAGCTCCACCTCGGGGCTTGCGATGGCATAGGCGAGCGCCATCGCATCATCCACACCCATATCCAGATCAAGGATCAGCTTCTTGGTTGCCATTGTTCTACTCCGCTTCTCCGTCTACATCCAAACCGTCTAAACCAAACTTGTGCTCGACTTCCGTACGCGTGGGAATTGATTGCTGAGCGCCCAGGCGCGACACCGTCACCGCCGAGGCGCGAGCGCCCGCCGCCATGCACTCAAAGAGCGGCAGGCCCTCCAGACGAGCTGCAGCAAGCGCGCCAATAAATGTATCGCCCGCGGCCGTCGTATCGACCACCACGCTCGAAAGCGCCGGCATGCGCAGCGGCTCACCGCCATCGCCGAGCGTAACCGAGCCGGCGCCGCCCAGCGTGATGACCGCAGCCCCGGCGCCCTTATCGAGCAGCGCATTGAGCGCGGCGACGCAGCTCGCATCATCTGTGGGCAGAATGCCCGTCAGCACCTGGCACTCGGTCTCGTTGGGGCAGACCAGGTCGACCGCAGGCCACGCTCCTGCCGGCAGGTCGCAGGCGGGCGCCGGGTTAAAGATCGTATAGAACCCCAGCTCGTGAGCGCAAGAAAGCGCCGCGGCCGTTGCTGCAAGGTCACATTCGCCCTGGGCAATAAAGACGCTTCCGGCAGCCGGGGCAATCTCGCTGGCATCGCCGTCGAGCTCGTCGGCCACCAAGCGCCTCAGTGCGCGGGCAACGTCCTCGCCCGCAAGCGCATGGTTGGCGCCCGGCGACAGCACGATGCGGTTGTCGCTCTCACAGCGAATGATAGTCGCGGTACCGGTCTCCACGTCATCGCGACGCGCCACAAACTCAACGCCCACGCCGGCATCCTGGAGCCCTGCCACAAGCGCATCGCCAAAGGTATCGCGCCCAACAGCGCCAATCATGCACGTGCGCGCACCCATGCGCGCAGCGGCAACGGCCTGATTGGCTCCCTTACCGCCGGCGTTGGTGATAAAACCGCTGCCACCGACGGTCTCGCCCGCGCGCGGCATGCGCTCGCACGCCACCGAAAGGTCCATGTTCATGCTGCCGAACACCGCAACGATGCTGTGATCCGCCATGGAAACCTCCTCGTCTTCAGGCTTTGCGCCCACCGTCGACCAACGATTGTGCACTCTCGCACCCCCTATAACTTTAGTCCACTTTGATGTGGACGCGCGCTTGAGCTTGCGCCAGCAGCAAGCATTCACAGGGGCAGGCAGCTACAATGAATACGTGCTGATTATTCTCGTCATTGGATGATGTTTTATGGAACAATTCTCGCAATCGGGCTCGCGCGGTCGACGCCGCACGGGCAACGAGCCGGCGCCGCACGAACGCGTGAAGGGCGAGCGCCGTGCCAACGAGCCGCGACGCACCGCGAGCCCCCATCGCGCTTCTGCCAACAACGCGGGCCGCGCCAACACTCCCGCCGCGGAGCAGACGCCTGCTCGCCCCAAGCCCCGCTACATCCCTGCGCTCGACGGTCTGCGCACGCTTGCCGTCGTCGCGGTGGTGCTCTATCACCTCAACCTCACGTGGGCTCAGGGCGGCCTGCTTGGCGTCACGATCTTCTTTGTGCTTTCGGGCTATCTGATCACGCGCCTGCTACTCAACGAAGTCGCTAAGACCGGCCGCATCGACCTTAAGAGCTTCTGGATTCGCCGCATCCGTCGCCTGGTCCCCGCCGTGGTGACCGTTGTGATTGTAACCTGTGCGCTGTGCACCGTCTTCAACCACGTGATGCTCACCAAGATGCGTCCCGACATTCTGCCGTCGCTGCTGTTCTTTAACAACTGGTGGCAGATTATGCAGGACGTCTCGTACTTCAACGCCCTGGGCGACCCCTCGCCGCTTACGCACTTTTGGTCGCTCGCCATCGAGGAACAATTCTACCTGGTTTGGCCACCGCTGCTGTTTGCCATGGTGTCCATGCATGTGAGCAAACCCAACACGCGCCGTGTGGTCCTGGGACTCGCAACGGTATCCGCCCTTGCCATGATGGTGCTCTACAACCCTGCCGCCGACCCCAGCCGCGTGTACTACGGCACCGACACCCGCGTCTTCTCGCTGCTGCTGGGCGCCTGGATGGCCTTTATCCCCGATCGCGACCTGGCGCCGGTGCGTCTCGCTCATCGTTTGGGGCTCAATCGCCTGGCTGGCGCCGCCAAGCACGGCAAGAACGCCGAGGGCGAGCCTGGCGAGAAGGCCGACAACGCAGCCGAGACCGTCCCGGCACAGCCGAGCGCCCTCGTGCGCTTTTGGTCCTCGCCCGCATCCATCGATGTGCTGGGCGTCGTGGGTCTGGTTGGCCTTGCCGCCATGGTCGCGCTCACCAACGGCTACACCGCGTTCCAGTATCGCGGCGGCACGCTGCTATGCTCCATCCTCACGCTCATGGTCATCGCGGCCTGCGTGCAGCCCCAGGGAATGGTTGCCCGCGCACTGTCCGCCGAGCCGCTCGTGTGGGTTGGCAAGCGCTCGTACAGCATCTACCTGTGGCACTATCCGCTACTGTTGCTCATGAACCCGGTCGCCAACATCAACGATACGCCGTGGTGGCAGTACATTTTGCAGGTGTTGTTGGTGGTCGCCGTAGCCGAATGTTCATATCGCTTTATCGAGACGCCGTTTAGAAAGGGCGCCTTTGGGCGCACCGTATCCGAGTTTCGCGACGGCGCCACCACGCCCGCCAACTGGGTACGCGCGCACGTCCCTGTCTGCGCAGCCTGCGCTGTCGTGTTGGTCGTTGCACTGGGCGGCCTGGTCTTTGTGCCCGAGACGTCTGCACTGAGCGGTGAGGGCGCCGAAGTCCTCAACAAGGAAGCCAAGAACACCGCGCCAACGGACCAACAGGCAGCCGACGACACCGACAAGGACAACGACGGCTTCCCCGATGGCTCCTACGACCTGTTGATGATCGGTGACTCCGTGTCGCTGCGCGCCGTTGATTCCTTTGACGGCGTGTTCCCGGACAGCCATATCGATGCCGAAAAGGGCCGCCAGTTTGATGCGGGCCGCGCGACATTTGAGGGCTATCTCCAACAGAACCTTGCCGGCAAGATCGTGGTCTTTGCACTGGGCACCAACGGCTTGGTAACCGACGACCAGATCGACGCCATCGTGACCGATGCAGGAGATAAGCGTATTGTGGTGTTTGTGAACACGCGCAGCCCGCAGCCGTGGGTTGACTCTACCAACCAGGCCATCGCCAACGCTGCTACGCGCTACAAGAACGTGCGCGTTATCGACTGGTACGGATACAGTGCCAATCGCAACGACCTGTTCGATGGCGATGGCACGCACCTGTCGACCACTGGCGTGACTGAGTACCTCAACTTGATCCACGATGCAGTCAAGAAGGACCTGCCCGTGCATCCCGAGGATCACGTCAACGATCCGCAGCCGGCGGCCGTCAAGTCTGCCACCGACGCGCTCGTCAATGCGCTCGCTCTCAAGCCGCACAAGCTGGGCACCGACAAGTAACCTGCAACGCAAACTTCCCACATCCGGAGGGGGTGCCTGCCACGGCAGGCACCCCCTCCGGCAGTTAGGGACGTTCCTTATGTGCCGGCACCTAGGGACACTCCTGACACAGCCGAGGAACGCCCTCCTTGCGACCGAATTCTGGGCACCTCGCCACCCCGAACGTTGTTTCCAAGCCCACACCCGCAGCAAACAACCCAAAATCACTCTTTTCGAGCCGGCTCCAAGGGGTCGTGGACAAAAAGGGGCAAATATGAGTACTGTTACCATTTTAGTAGCAGGCAAAACCACCCAAAATGGCGCTCATGCGGTAGCGCGCGACCCTTCCAGTTGACCAGAATGGCCGGCTTAGGACTTGGAGACCCGCTTTTAATAAACAGATTCTTAACTATGTTCATTATTTTCTTGGTCGTAAATGCTATCGGCAAGGCAACAGTACTCATATTTGGCATTTTTTGTCCACTGCCATATAACTAACGCCCTATAGCGGGCAAAAAACAGGCCGCAGTCCATCGCTGCGGCCTGTTTGGAGTCCAAAAGAGGCGCTAAGCGCTGTAACCCATCGCCTGTAGAACAAACATGACGACCGTCAGCACCGTAATCACACCGATAGTCGCCCAAGTGAGCACATTCCACACGCGGCCGTTGCGGTTAGTGCCCATAATGTGACGGTCAGCGGCGATAACCACCTGGAACACCAGAACCACGGGCAGTAGCACGCCATTGATGACCTGCGAGGTCATCATAATCTGGAACAGATCGACGCCGGGCATAAGCACCAGCACGGCAGAGATACCGATGATGGCCGTAATGATGCCGCGATAGACCGGGGCCTCGTCCCAGCTGCGGTCGGCACCGCGCTCCCAGCCAAATGCCTCGCAGATAGCGCTCGACGTAACGCCCGGTAGCACGCAAGCAGCCAAGAAGCTCGCCGCGACCAGGCCCGAGGCAAACAGCACCGTGGACCACTGACCCGCAATAGGCTCCAGCGCGCGGGCAGCATCGGCAGCATCGCTAATCTGAATACCCGCCGGGAACAGCACCGTACCGGTCGTGATGATAATAAAGCCCGCAATGATATCAGCAGCGATCGAGCCGCTCACGGTATCAATACGCTGCAGCACGATGTCGTCCTCGCCCGCATTCTTATCGACCACGTTATTCTGCGCCAAGAAAATCATCCACGGCGCGATGGTGGTACCGATCGTTGCGACCACGAGCGACACGTAGCTGGGGTCATTTTGAATGTTAGGCACGACCAGGTCGACCGCGACCTCACCCCAGTTGGGGCCAGCCATAAACGCGGCGACGATATAGGTCACGAACACGCAGCTCACCAGCAGCAGAATCTTCTCGATGCGCTGGAAACTACCCGACATGGTAAGCATCCACACCAGCAGCGCCACCAACGGCACCGAGATGCTCGCCGGCACGCCAAAAAGAGCAAGGCCGCTGGCGATGCCCGCAAACTCCGAAATGGTCACAGCCGTGTTGGCGATCAACAGCGCCGCCATAGCAAGTACACTCTTGCGCACGCCAAAGCGCTCGCGAATGAGCGATGCCAGGCCCTTGCCCGTGACGCAGCCGCAGCGCGCCGCGGTCTCCTGCGTCACGATGAGCAGCACGGTCATGACAGGAAGCATCCACAGCATCTTGTAGCCATAGCTGGCGCCCGCGCTGGAATACGTTGCAATGCCGCCGGCGTCATTGCCCGAAAGCGCCGCCAGCAGACCAGGACCCATAGCGCCAAAGATGGCCGCGATGGTCAACTTTTGCTTGGTGCCCGACTTTTGCTTGGTATTTTGCACGCGACCACCTAACCCATGACCGACATGGCGAGCAGCACCGCGGCGATGCAATACGCCACGCACGAGATCATGACGGCAATAACGTTCATGGCGGTGCCCGACGTGTTGAGGTCATGCTCGTCACGCCAGAACAGCACCATCAGGTAAATCACGGCGCTCATGTTGCCAACCAGGCAAATAATGGCAGCGATATTAAAGCACCCGGTAAAGAGCTGCTCCTCAAACATGGGCGCATCGAGGAACGCAGCGGTGCGCACCAGCTGGGCGCACAGGTAGGTCACGAGTGACAGAATCAGGCCCATGCCCGTGCTCTGGAAGAAGAACCCCAGATACGGCTTGGGCTCGTCGTCGTGACCGTCATACTCCAGGAAGTAGTTCTTGACGAACGACACCATGCGCGAGGCCGCCAGCAGCACGAGCGGCATGGCGCACATGGGGAACACCACCAGATGCGCGGAGCCGAGCGCCGTCCCCAGCACGGTCGCCATGATGCACGACGCGATGCCCCATACAACAACCCAGTACTGGCGATGCACGAACCAGCTGAGCACGTTCGTCGAGTCGTCCGACGCGCTATCGCCCGAGCCGACACCGGCGATCTGCAGGTCCTCCTGATGCTCCTCGGCGATAACGTCCATGGCGTCGTCGAAGGTCACGATACCAAGGATATGACGGTTCTCGTCGCAGACAGGGATGGCAACCAGGTCGTACTTGGTCATCTCGTCCGTCACGTCTTCCTGGTCCTCGTCGGGCGACACATAGACCAGGTCGCGATAGGCCAACTGACCCAGCGTGGCGTCGCGGTCGGCTACGATCAGCGTGCGCAGCGAAAGCACGCCGGTCAGCATGCCGCTCGGATCCTCGGTATAGACGTAGTAGACGCTCTCGAAGTCCTCGTCGAGCTCGCGAATCGCCTCGATGGCGTCACCGACCGTTGCCGTGGCGGGCAGGGAGACAAACTCCGAGGTCATGATGCGGCCGGCGGTGTTGTCCTCATACCCCAGCAGGTTACGAATCGCTTTCTCTTCCTTGACGCCCATCAGGCGCAGGAGCTTCTCGGCCTTCTCGTAATCGAGCTCGTCGATCAGATCGGCGGCGTCGTCCGGGTCCATCATGGCCAGCATCGACGATGCGTCGGTGTCGGACAGGCCCTCGAGCATCTCGGTCATAAGCTCGTCGTCATCGAACTCCGAGATGGCCTCGGCGGCCTGGGCAGTATCGAGCTGCGCAAACACCTGCGCACGCAGACGCGGGTCGAGCTGCTCGATAATGTCGGCGATGTCGGCAGGGTGCAGCTCGCCGAGCGTCTTGTGCGACACCGAGAGTTGAATGTTCTTGGTCGAGCGGTCGAGCAGGTCCATGTAGGACCAAGCGATGATGTCCTCACTGAGCGGCTTGCCCAGGTGCTTCATAAAGCCTTCGACGATATGCTCGAGCGCGGGGCTGATGGCGCGTAGCAGACCGCGAGCACCGACCTCGGCGCCCAGCAGGCGCAGCTGGTTTTCGCCCGACATGGAAAACTTGATGTCGTTGACGCGCACGACCTTCATGCCCTGCGTGTCGACAATCTGCTTGTTGAGCACGTCGCGGGCAAGCAAGAGTTCGGTCGGCTGCAGGTACGAAAAACGGATTTCGGTGGCCGACGTCTTAAGGTGTACACCCGTCTCGTCGATACGGTCGACCCATTTGCGCCAGCTGATCATAAACGGCGTCTTGCCGGGACCGCGGAACGCGAGCGACGTCACGTGCGGAAAAACTTCGCCGGTAGCAATACCAAAATCGTTGACCACGCCGAGCTTTTCGCCGTCGACGTCCAAGACCGGCAATTTGAGCATCTCACTCAGATAATTCAATGGTGCTCCCCATCATTATTCCCCCGGACGCGGCCGCGCGCGCGGCGTCCGGGGGCTTCTGGATATGTATACGCATGCGCGGGCGGCACGCCGCTCGACGCTTACACCCCGTGCATGCGCAAAAAGCACCTGCATGGGGTCATCGACTGTATGGTCGAGGTTTGGATTTCACCTGTAACCTTTCTCTTGACCCTCATTAACCGCAGTAACTATAGCATCAGCATCGCCCTGCGGCATCGAATTTATGCGCTGCACATTGCAGGCATACCAAACGCTGACGCATCCGTGACATAGTCATTGGGGACGTTCTTAAATGACTACCCAATAACTACTCTGTGGTGTCGTTGTCCTCGGCAAGTTGGGGGAACACGGCATCCTTGGGCATGGTGACCTTCGTCAGCGAGGTGAGCTTTTTGCTCAGCGACGCGTCCGTCTTGACCAGGTCGCTGAGCGTCACGATCTTGTAGCCGTCGGCAATGAGGCCGTCGATAATCTGCGGCAGCGCCTCGAGCGTCTGCTCGGCGCATTCGTCTCTATCGGTGAGCAGCACGATATTGCCCGGCGTCACCGAATCGAGCACCGTCGAGACCTGCTCGTCGGCACCGTTGAGCAGCCAGTCGCCCGAGTCAATATTCCACGAGACCACGGCGGAGACCAGGTCCATCGCATCAATCCAGTTTTGCTCGTCAAAGGCAGCGTAGGGAGCACGCAGCAGCATCGTCTTCACGCCGGTCGCCGACTTAATCGCATCGGTGCCTTTCGTGATCTGTTCGCGTACCGCCTCACGGTCCTGACCCTTGAGCGAATCGTCGCCGTAGCTGTTGGATCCGATCTCGCACCCGGCATCGACAATCGCCTTGGCCGTGGCAGGCGATGCCTCGGCCGCATCGCCCGACAGGAAGAACGTCGCGGTGACGCCCTTTTCCTTGAGTACCTGCAAGATCTGCTTGGTAGCGCTGCTCGGACCCTCGTCAAACGTCAGCGCCACGTACTTTTTGTTGCCCTTGGGCGCCACGCTGGCGCACGCAACGACGCAATCGGTGGCGGGCACGACCTCGCCGCGGTCCTGTGTCTTGCCCGATTGCTCGCCGACCCACACCTCGGAGCGGCCCTGGACACCCCACGTCTGCACATACTCGATAGCGCCCGTACCCTCGACCTTGAGCTTGGGCTCGATAACCGTAGCCTGAACCTCGTGCTTCTCGTAGGTGTTACGGCCATCCTTGACCGTCACCTTCTCGCCGCCCTCAAGTTCGCGGCTATCCCATTTGCCCTGCTTCACGCGCTTGCCGTCGACCTTCACCGACAGCTTTTCGCCCCCATGGCGCTTGAGCACGCTGTCATCGACGGCCAGCAGGTCGCCTGCGTCGTAGGTGTCAGTCAACTCCTGGTCGTCGATGAGATTCTGCAGCGTAGAGCCCACACGCACCGCTGTCTTCTGGCCGTTGAGCTCCACGTCCACACTGCGGTTGACGTAGCCCACGACGGCAGCGATAAACAGCACGAGCGCGCAACCCACGGCGATGAGCGCGTAGGGCAGGCGAGACGAACGACGGGGTGTGCGGCTGTTGCCGATGCGCGCGCTGCGATCGCTAAAGCCGCGGCTATGGTTGAGATACATCGCGCCGGGCTTACGGTGACGGCGGCGCTGACCGCTGGGCAGCTGCCCCAGGTCGCGGCGCGCCGTCGGACGCGCACCCGAACGCCCGTTTAAGTTGGATCCGTTTTGGCGCATGTGCCCTCCCCCATAAACACAGCAAGCCGGAGCAACAGGTCTCCGGCTTGCCTCCCATCATTTGGTACGTCACTATTTTGTAGCTTTTGACGAGCCTCCGCTCGCCTTTTGGTATTCGTCCTTAAAGGCCTTGAACATGCCGCGCGTCTTGCCGAGCTGCTTGCCCAGTGCGCGGCTGCCCTTGTCCACGGCGACCGATCCCTTGTCATCGAGCACCTTGGCGCCCTTCTTGACCTTATCGCCCACCACGACACTGGCCTCGGCAGCCTTGGCGGCCGCGCCGCCCGAATACCCGAGCGCCTTGACCTCATCCGAGACAATCATCGCGCCGTTCTCGTAGCCGCGCAGCATCGTCGGCGGCACCTGCGTGTCACCAACCAAAACACTCGAAGCAGCACCAGCGGTCACATAGAATGCCTGCACGATGCCCGAGCGCGGCTTGAACTCGACGTCCGAGCAATAGCCCACGACGTCGCCCGATTCCGTGCGCACGTCCATACCGACCCAGATGATGCAATCGTCCAGGTTGATGTCGAGGCGCTTGGCGGCGGCGGCATCGTACGTGTCCTTGACGTCATCGACCGCAATGGCGCCCTCGTAGACACCAATGGCGTCGAGCGCTACGAATCGATCGGGACGCTCGATCATGCCCGCGATATCGGACTGGCGGACCATAAAGCCGACCACGCGCGTACCGCCCGGGGTAAAGACCGGAAAGTGAATCTTTCCGAGCTTTTTAGGGCTGCGCGGCGTGCCGTCCTTTTTGGTGCGCTTGTCCTCGGTAGGCTTGCGATAGATCTTGGCGCCGACAAAATCCCCGGCGCGCATTATGCCTCGGTCGAGGGCTCCGCAGCCTCGGCATCGGCCTCGACGGCGTTCTCGACCACGACGTCGGCGGCAGGCGTCACGTTGCCACCCGAAATGGCGTCGTTGAGCTGCTCGCGCAGCTGGTCCATGCGCTCGCGGGCCAGGTCGACCTTGGCGCGCAGGTCGTCGGTCTTGGCGTCGACCATCGGGCCAAAGTCATTCACCGCAGCACGGGCCTCCTCGGCGCTGTGCTCGTAGGTGTCGCGCATATTGTCCCAGGCGTCGTTGGCGATATCGGCAGCCATGGCGCGGGTCTCGGCGCCCGAGCGCGGGGCCAGAGCAACACCGATAATAGCGCCGGCAGCGGCACCAAAAAGTGCGCCGGAGACAAAGCTGAAAGTCTTACCCATGATCATTCCTCTCCTGCGGGCACGTCGGTGCCCACCGTTTGAATGCTGTCCATTATACCCGCAGCGCATCACTTGCCGCTCCGCTCATCTGCGTACGGCAAAGACGCGGGTACGTGATGGTGATAAACGCGTAGGCCTACTCCTGAGGCATAGCCGGCATGGCCACCGTGGCACCCGGGTCCTCGCCGGCGCCGTCCACGAGCGGCAGGCCGCCCTCATGCGCAGGTCCTGCCGGAACCGTCGCCGCACCGCCAAAGACGGCAGCGGAGGCCTCGTGGTTCTCGGCAACCGCGCCCTCGGTATCAATCGCCACCTGGGGCTCGTCGTCAAAGTTGGGGACGCCCTGGGGCTCGGTGGGAACGGGCTCGGCGGTCGCATCGGCAACGGGCTCGGCGTCGACCGGCACATCGCCCTCGTCAGCGCCCTCGTCCTCGGCAGCATCTTCGCCGTTCGCAGCGGCGACGGCCTCGTGAGGATCCTTGCCCTCGGCCTCGGCGCGCATGCCCAGCACCAGGTTGCGCAGGCCCGCGACCGTACCTTCCACGTCGGGGGCAGGCTGGTCGGCGTGCAGGTACGCCCAGTCCATCATAAAGGTGGCCGACGACAGCGCACCGATGGCCAGTGCGTCGTCGGGGCACGAAAGCTCGACCTCAAAGACACGCTCGTCATGCTCGCTTACGCGCGTGCGGCCGCACGAGATGCTACCGGCAAGACCGGTCTCGTTCATGAGCTCGACCGTCACGTGCTCCAGCAGGTGGCAGAGCTCGGTCTGACCCATGCAGTCCTGGAACTCGCGGCCGGAATCGCCCAGGCACAGGTGCTTGGCAATCGCCGGCACCAGGTAGTACACGCGCGCCGTGGCCTCGATATCCTCCGAGGTCATGAGCGGCATGCCGGGGTTCACCAGCACGTGCGCGCAGATCTTGTCCTCGCTGACGGTGACCTTAAGGATGTTGAACAGGCCTGCCATAACTCTCCCCTACTCTTCCTTGTCCTACTCGTCGCCGTCGTGCGGATTCGCGGAACCCGCACCCGACGTCGTCGGCTCGTCTACCGAAGACTCGGAATCCTTCTTATCGGTTTCGGCCGGAGCGATCACGCGAATGAGCGAGATGCGCTGGCCACGCATCGACTGCACTTTAAACTTGTACCCCGCGACCTCAAACACCTCTCCGATGTCGGGCACCGAGTCGCAAAGCTCCAAAATCCAGCCGGCGATGGTCTCATAATCATCGCTTTCCTCAAGCGGCCAACCAAGCTCAATCGCGTCATCGCACGAAAAACGCCCATCAACGAGCCACTCGCGGCGCGAAAGGCGCGTGAGGTACTTGTTGTCGGGGTCGAACTCGTCCTCGATCTCGCCCACGATCTCCTCGACGATGTCCTCGATGGTGATGATGCCGGCCGTGCCGCCGTACTCATCCACGACGACCACGATCTGGTCGTGCGAGGTCTGCATCTCGGACAGCAGCGGCAGGATGTCCTTGGTGTCGGGCACAAAGGTGGCGTCGCGCAAAAAGCCGGCGATGGGCTGGTCGCCCTTGCCGTCGAGCGCGGGCTGGATCAGGTCCTTGATGTGCGCGATGCCCGCGACGTTGTCGGGGTCCTCGTGATAGACGGGGATGCGGCTGAAGCCGGTCTGGCGCATGGTGGATAGCACGCTGGCGACCGTCTCGTCGTCCTCGCACATGGTGGTGTCCACGCGCGGCACCATGACCTCGCGGGCAACGGTGTCGCCCAGGTCAAAGATCTCGTGGATCATGCGCTTTTCCTCGTCGAGCAGGTCGTCCTGCTCCGAGACCATGTACTTGATCTCTTCTTCCGAGACGTTCTGACGGTCGTCGGCACTCTTGATACGCAAGATGCGGGCCAGGCCATCGGAGCAAGCGCCAGTCAGCCACACGAGCGGACGGGCGATCTTCTGGAACACGGAAAGCGGGCCCACGACCTGCTTGGACACGCCCTCGGCATTGGCCAGGCCGATGCGCTTGGGGACGAGCTCGCCGATCACGATGGACACGAAGGCGACCGCGACGGTGATGATGACCGGCGCCAGGCCGCGCGCGATGGCGGAGAGCGGCGCGATGCCAAAGCTCATGAGCCACGTGGCAAGCGGGTCGGACAGACTCGTCGAGGCGACGGCGGACGAGGCGAAGCCCACGAGCGTGATGGCGACCTGGATGGTGGCGAGCAGCTGGTCGGAGTCGGCGGCCAGCTTAATGGCACGCTCGGCGCGCTTGTCGCCTTCCTCGGCCTCATGCTCCAGCACGGCGCGCTTGGCCGTGGTGAGCGCCATCTCGGACATAGAGAAGTAGCCGTTGATGAGGGTCAAAACGAGGGTAGTGATAAGGGAGATGGTTATGTCCATCGGGAGTTTCTCGAACCTCCAAGATTCGGGACGTCAGGTCAAAACGTTGATGACGGATACGGCAATTGCACCGGCGCCCAAACGAGGACGCGGGCGCGCAGGCGCGGTCGCTAGATTACGAAGAGAATCACCGCCATGAACTGGAAGATGCTGCCGGCGAGCACCCACAGGTGAAACACACTATGCAGATAGCGCACGTTTTTGGCGATGTAGAACGGCACGCCCACGGTATAGCACACGCCGCCGACAGCGAGCAGGGCAAGTGCCACGGGGTTGAGCAGCGACACGAGCTCGGGCAGCTTAAAGACAACGAGCCAGCCCATCAGCAGGTAGACCAGGCCGCTTACCCAGTGCGGCTGGCGCTCGCGCATAAAGCACTCGAGGGCGATGCCGATAATGGCGATGGCCCATACGGCGAAGAACAGCGCAGCGCCGCCGTCGTTTGCGAGCGTGATGAGGCAAAACGGCGTATAGCTGCCGGCTATGAGCAGGTAGATGCAGCTGTGGTCGATGATGCGAAACACGCGCTTGGCGCGCGCGGGTTGAATCGCATGGTAGAGCGTGGAGGCTAGGTATTCGAGGATGATGCTGACGCCATAGACAATTGCCGCGGCCATGTGGGCCGGGCCACCGCCGCGCAGTGCAGCGAATACGATCAGGAGCACCAGACCCGCAATACCCAGCAAGCAGCCGACACCATGGGTGACGGAGTTCATAATCTCCTCGCCCACCGTGTAGTGCGGAACGGCCGCGGCCTTGGGTCGCGGCTTGGAACTGTCGCTCGAATCGGACATGCCGGTTACATCCTCCAACGTAAAGAGTTCTCAACACTATATCAAAGCGTCTGGGTGCGTGCGAAATTTGCACCATACGTGACCCTTTGTTTACCCATTCTTTGCCTGTTGACGCATCAACGGTGAACGTCCATAATGCGCTTGCATTAAATGTTGATGTATTAACATCTTATAGGAAAGCTTCTTATGTCTCAAAACGCACGTTCCCATCGAAAGCTCAAGATAGCCGGCGTCGTTGCGCTGGTGGTTGTCATTGCGCTGCTCGGATTTGCCGGCAACTTTCTGTTTGACTTCGCGCTGAATCCCCGCGCGCCATACACCATGAAGATGATGCAGGACGGCAAGGACGGCAAAGAAAGTGAGCAGCCGGATGCCGAGGGAACCGAGGCGCGGGCGTGGTTTAAAGAGAATCGCGAGAGCAGCGGCCTCACCGCAGATGACGGGACCGAGCTTGCCGCCTGGTATTTTGCTGCGTCGGAGAGCACGCACGACTACGCCGTCTGCCTGCATGGATATACCAACGAGCCCATCGGTATGGCCCGATACGTCAAGCGATTCCACGACCGCGGCATGAACGTACTCGCACCCGCCGCCCGCGCCCACGAGCGTTCCGGCGGTGACTACATCGGCATGGGCTGGCCCGAGCGACTCGATGTCGTCGCGTGGATCGGGCGGATTGTTGCGGCCGATCCCAAGGCGCGCATCCTGGTCTTTGGTGAGTCGATGGGCGCGGCGACTGCCATGAACGTAGCGGGGGAATCTCTGCCCGCAAATGTGAAATGCATTATCGAGGACTGCGGCTATACAAGCGTTTGGGACGAGTTTTCCCTGCAGCTCAAGGATGTATTTGGCCTGCCCAGTTTTCCCTTGCTCGATGTAGCAAACTTGGTGTGCAACGTGCGCGCGGGCTACGACTTTCATAAGGCGAGCAGTGTGGAGCAACTCAAACACGCGACGGTTCCCATGTTGTTCATCCACGGCGACCAGGACACCTTTGTGCCGTACGACATGCTCGACCAAAACTACGACGTGTGCGCCAGCAAGGTCAAGCAAAAGCTCACCATCCATGGCGCCACCCACGCCAAGAGCGCGCAAGTTGACCCCGAGCTCTACTGGAATACGGTCGACGAGTTCCTCGACAAGAATTTTTAAGCAAATAGTACGGTTTACTGGTCTATCTGGCCCCTAGCACTTCCAAAAAGCCGCCCGTGGGCGCTGTGCTCACGGGCGGTTTTTACTAACGTTGCGCTACAAAAGCGCTTGATATGTCCAATAGCTAGGCGCTATTTGACCTCGATGAGCTCGTACTCGCTCGTGCCCAGGCCAATCTTCTCGGCATGCGCGATGCACGCGCGCCAGTCGGTGTCGGGATGCGTGATGCAGAAGGGATCCTTGGCCTGCTCGCCCTCCAGATGCTCGTGATTATGCTCCATCTTGGCCGCGCTGTCGGTAAGCTCGGTGTTAGGCAGCGGCTCGGACGCCAGGACGGCGTCGGCGCAGGCCTGGTCGATGGCGACCGGGTCGAAGCTCGCGAACATGCCGATGTCGTTGACGATGGGCGTGTCATTCTCGGGATGGCAGTCGCAGTTGGGGCTGATGTCCATGGCGAGCGAGATGTGGAAGCTCGGGCGGCCGTCGACGATGGCCTTGGTGTACTCAGCGATCTTGTAGTTGAGTACGTCGGCCGCGGCATCATAGTCGGGCTTGATGCAGTCCTGGTTGCACGCCGCAATGCAGCGTCCGCAGCCCACGCAGCGATCGTGGTCGATGGCAGCCACATGAACCGTGCGAGTGCTGCCGTTGGCAAGCTCGCGCTCACGCGTACCGTCAAACGTGATGGCGCTGTGCGCGCATATCTTCTCGCAGGCACGGCAGCCAACGCAGTTGGTGGTATCGACGCTCGGCTTGCCAGCGGCGTGCTGCTCCATCTTGCCGGCACGGCTACCGCCGCCCATACCCAGGTTCTTCATGGCGCCGCCAAAACCGGCCTGCTCATGACCCTTAAAGTGCGTGAGGCTGATCACGATGTCGGCATCCATGAGTGCCTGACCAATCTTTGCCTCGCGCACGTACTCGCCGCCCTCGACCGGAACGAGTGCCTCGTCGGTGCCCTTGAGGCCGTCTGCGATGATGATCTGGCAGCCCGTGGCATACGGGGTAAAGCCGTTCTGGTAGGCGGTATCGATGTGCTCGAGCGCGTTTTTGCGGCTACCGACATAGAGCGTGTTGCAGTCGGTGAGGAAGGGCTTGCCGCCCAGCTCCTTGACGACATCCGCGACGGCGCGGGCGTAGTTGGGGCGCAAAAAGCTCAGATTGCCCAGCTCGCCAAAGTGAATCTTGATGGCGACGAACTTGTTCTCAAAGTCGATCTGCTCGATACCGGCGCGGCGAATGAGGCGCTTGAGTTTGTCGAGCTGGCTCTCGCGAGCATGCGTGCGCAGGTTGGTGAAGTACACCTTAGCGGGTGCTGCGGGTGCAGTTGCGGTCATAGATCTATCCCCTCGGTCTATATGGCGTTACAGACATAGAGGATGGTACCCGTTGAAGTGGGGTTGAAGTCAAGCACGGCCACTCATTGGGGACAGACTTTAATGAGTGCCGTCAGGGACAGTCCCCGCCAGCCCGGCCGACGAGCCGGCAATCCGACAAAGACTGTCCCCGATGACTAGTCGTTCAAGAACGTCCCCGATGACTACTCTTGCACCTTGAGGGCCTCGGCTAGGCTGACGTGCTTGATAGAGCGCGTGTGTAGCAGCGCCACGACCAGGTAAGTTGCAAAGCCGATGCCCACGCACGCCGCCATGGACCAAGTGGGCACGTAAATCTCGATATTGCCGTTGTAGGCGAGCAGCATCGAGCGGAAGATGGCCGTGAGCGAGCCAATAATGACCGGCAGGCTCAGCACGAGCGACGCCGCCACGCACAGCGTGATCGAGCGGATGTACAGATGCGAGATCTCACTATCGCGATAGCCAAAGACTTTCATGTAGCTGATCGAACGGGCGCTGTGGTCGATCACCGCTTTGGTCAGCAGGTACATAAACAGCAGGAAGATAAACACCGCGAGCCCGACCATCATGCCGATCATTTTGCTCATCATGCCGATGAACTGGTCACCCACGGCGCGCATGTCGTCGGGCGTGGTGTCGCCGGCAAAGTAGCGCGCGTCGAGGTCGAGCTTCTCGTCGCTCACATAGCCGTTAAAGTAGGCGGCGTCGTTGTCGAACAGCTCGTTAAAGTCGTCGATACTCATATAGATGTTCATGTCCGACTTGGAGCCCCAGGCACAGTCCTTGCCCGCGTACTCAAAGGAATAATGCTCACCCTCGTACTTGTCGCTGAGCGTGACCTTCTGGCCCTCGCTCCAGCCAAACTTATCGAGCAGACCGCCGCCAAAGACGACGCGGCCATCGCCGATGTTGAGGCCCTTCCAGTAGCGCGAATCGGACGAGATGCCGTAGACAGAAATCGTCTCCTCGCCATTGCCGTCGCCACGGTCGTACTGCAGCTGGTGAACGGCATATTTCTCGGCCTGCGCGATTGCGCCCGCGCCGTTGTCGGTCGTATTGACCGGGTGGATATCGTCGTTGTCAGTGTCGATCTTAGAGGCCTTGTCGATCAGATCGATGGCCTCATCGCGGTTGCAGCCGAGGGCATCGGCAAGATCGTCAAGGCGCGCGTAGAGCGCATCCTTCTTGTCCTGGACCTTGGCAAGCGCATCCTGCGCTGCGGTCAGGCTCTCGGCAGACGGAGATGCGGTCGCGGCATCGGCTGCCGTCTGCGCCGCATCGGCCGCGCCGTCAAGCTCGTCATCGGCATCCTGGGCGGCAGAAAGCAGCGCGCCGTCAACCGACTGCAAGCGCTCGAGTGCCGACCACTGCTCGCGCTCCTCGGTAGTGCCCTCGAGCTCCAGCGGCGCCTTGAGTGTGTACTGATGCTCGGCGACCAGGCTCGTCTCGAGGTTGTCGGCGTAGTGCGTCATCGTGGGCAAAATCGCCAGGCCAAAGAGCAGTAGCAGCGACGCAAACGCAATGCCCACGAAGAGCGTGGCGAAGTTGCCCAGGTTGCGCAGGAAAACGCGCAGACGGAAGCGGGAGACAAAGCCCATGCGTTCCGGCAGCTGCAGACCGCGCTTGGTACCCGACTTACCGCTCGCCTCGTGACGAAGGAACTGCAACGGCGTCTTGCCCATCTTGCGGAGCAGGCCCACCAGCGTAATGAGGATGAGCGCGGCGGCGGGAACCACGGCGCACTTCACGAAGATCTCCCAGCTCCAGTACACCTGGAAGGGAGGCAGGCTATACGAACCGTAATAGAGGCCGCGCATGGGCTCGGTAAAGAACGCAACGCCGAGTGCGGTGCCCAAAAGCGCCGCGACCACGCCCACGATGGCGGGAAGTGCCAGGTAGTGCAGCACGATCTCGCGGCGGCGATAGCCGCTGGCGAGCAGCGTGCCGATGATGGCGCTCTCCTCCTCGATGGTGGCGTCGGTGAGCACCACAAAGACAAACGCCATGATCACGATGATGATGTCGAGCAACGTCATCCACATCATGGAGTCGCCGTCCACGTCGTCGCGCGCATAGCCAATGCCCTGGTTGGAATCGGCATCGATCAGATCGTCCACGCGCGCATCGGCATCGGTCAGCGCCTCGACCATATCCTGCTCGGCATCAATGCGATCCGCGGTGGGGAGGTCGCGATCGGCAAAGGTGAAGGAGTAGGTGTAGGCAGGCGCGCCACCGGCATCCTCGAGCGCGGCAAAGCCGGCGTCGGTGACCTCGGCCACGCCGTACGTGATGGTGTTCACCGTAAAGTCCGAATTGTCGAGGAACAACGCCTGGCTATCGGGCTGGGTCATGATGCCGCAGATGGTGTAGGTGCGGCCCTCAAGCTCGACCTTATCGCCGATGGCGAGGTCGTTATTGGTGGCAAAGACGCGGTCGATGGCCACCTCGTCGTCCGCCTTGGGTTCCTTGCCCTCACAGTAGGACGCAATGTCCACCTTAGCGCGGTGCGCATAGGTGCGCAGGGTCCGCTTGGTGCCGTCGTCGCCGGCAGTCTTTTTGATGATGGCGTCGATAGAGAAGTTCTTGTAGAACGTAACGCCGCCGACGTCCTCAGCCGCGTCTTCGGCAGCCTTGAGCTGATCTTTGGTGGCCTCGAAGGAGGTAGTCACACGGCCGTCCTCGATCGTGTATGCATCGCGCATGTCGTCAATGAGGCAGCCGATGGAATGCGCCGCGAGCAAAAAGCCCGACGTGAGGGCGATGCTTCCGCACATAAGCAAAAAGATGCCCAGGTACTTGCCGATATTGCGGCGCAGCTCGCGCGGGAGACGTTTTGCGAGAGGTGTCATGGCGCCGCCTACCAATCGAGCTCGGCGGCCGCGACGGGTGACTCGTTGAGCTCATCCTCGACGATGCGCCCGTCGCGCAGGCGCAGCACGCGATTGGCCATGTGCGCGATGGCCGCATTGTGGGTGACAATGATGATGGTGCAGCCGTAGGTGCGGTTGACATCCTCCATGAGCCGCAAGATTTCCTTGGATGTCTTGTAGTCGAGCGCGCCCGTGGGCTCATCGCACAGCAGCAGGCCCGGATTTTTGACGAGCGCACGGCCGATGGCGCAGCGCTGCTGCTGGCCGCCCGAGACCTGGCGCGGAAACTTGTTGCGGTGCTCGTAGAGGCCCAGCGAGCGCAGCAGATCGTCGACATTGAGCGGGTTTTTGGACAGGTGCGCCATGACCTCGATGTTTTCCTTGATGGTAAGGTCGGGCACCAGGTTGTAGAACTGGAAGACAAAGCCCAGCTCGCGGCGTCGGTACTCGCCCAGATCGGCGGGCTTGAGCGCCGTGAGATCGCAGCCGTCCACCATGATGGAGCCGCCGTCGGCATCCTCCAGGCCGCCGATCAGGTTGAGAAAGGTCGACTTGCCCGAGCCCGAGGGCCCCAGCATGACGCAGATCTCGCCGCGGTTGATGGACGTGTCGATGCCGTCGAGCACCGTCAGGCGTGCATCACCGTCGCCATAGTGTTTCTTGAGTCCGTTGACCTGGACGTAGGCACGCTTTGTCGCCATGCTATCCCCCGTTGTTAGCCTTCTGCTACTTTTCTAAGGTAATAGTAAACCCAGGTGAACTATTTTTAAGCGACAGGCGCAATTTTTTCCAACCTACTCATTGGGGACAGACTTAAATGAGTGAAATCGCTCATTTAAGTCTGTCCCCAATGAGTGCCGGCAGGAAAGGAACGTCCCCAAGTGCCGACATATTGGGACAGTCCTTGCCAGCCCGGCCGGCGAATCGGCAAAGACTGTCCCCAATGACTAGGTGGCTAGGCGCGGGATTTGGCGTGTGCGAGAGCCAGGCCTACGGCGGCGATGGCAGCGGCAAAGAGCACCGTGACGCCCAGGTCGCAGGCGATGTCGCCCAGCACGGTAGACGTCAAATCAGAGGCAAGCGCCTTGCCGATCGCGTCGTTCACCCAAAACGTCGGTACAAAGTGCGCCACCGTCTGCACGGCCGAGCCCATCATCGAAAGCGGCATCCAGGCGCCGCCCAAAAACGTCATGAGCAAGCCAAGCAGGTTGCCCACACCGTTGAGTAGCTCTTCGCGCGCGCCCAGGCTCGAAAGGGCAAAGCCAACGGCCAGCGGCGTGCACGCCAGGGCAAACGTTGCCGCCAGCGCCAGGCACACACGGCCCACGCCGACCTCGGCGACCGCGCCGGCAAAGCCCACGACGCCCATCATGCTCGACACAAACCAGATACAGACAGTGAGCACGGCGGCGGCCGCGAACACGGCAAGCGAACGCTGGCGCTCGGAGAGCGGACCGGCCTCCATGCGGCGCACGCGCTCGGGCTCGTTCATGCCCGAGAACACCAATCCCACCGACACGATGACCGACGAGATGATCGCATACGCGCCAAAGTTGAAGTACGACTCGAGCGTGGCGGCGGCAGTCGAGTCAACCTTGACCTGCTCGATCTGGACCTCCGCACGCTTTGCGGCAGCATGCTCGGCGGCCTTGGCGACATCGCCGTCGGAAGCAGCTGGCTCAAGTGCGGCCGCAGCGCCCGCAAGCGAGATCCACCGCGAGGCCTCGGCAGACGAGAGCGCCGCCGCCATGGTGCCGGAGCCGTACGTCACATCGAGCTTGGGCAGGTCTTCCCCCGCACGGGCGGCTGCAACAAGATCGTCCTCAAACCCCTCCGGGATAAAGAACACGCAATCGGCGCTGCCCTTGGCAATGTTGCTCTTGGAGAGCGCGTCCGCAAGGTCGTACGTGTCGTCACCAACGCCCGTGACCAGGTCAAAGCGTGAGCCTAGGTGCTTGGTAAGCGCCCGCGAAAGGTCGCTATTGTCGCGGTCGACCACGATCACGTTGGTGTCGTAGGGCTTGTACTCGGTAAGCTGCGACGAGTTCCAGCTCACCGAAGCCGCGATGAATACGCCCATGAGCGAGATGAACACCGTATAGATGAGCAGGTATAACGGGTGTGCCAGCGCCATGCGAAGCGCGGTCTTAAAGGTGCTCATAGCGGCTCCTTCCAAAGATCAGCGTAGCGGCGACGACAAATACCAGGGTCATCAGGACGAGCGCGCCGGCGCGGACGGCGAAGGGCCCCAGGTCCTCAAAGAAATATAGGCGATTGAACATATCGCAGATGAGCTTGACGGGGTTGAGCCAGCACTCGGCCGGGAAGGCGCGGGCGACGTCGTCGGCAAGCGCCATCGCCGGCTCGCCGTAGAGGCCGGCGAACAGGGCGCACGTGGTGGCAAAGCCCGTGAGGATACCGGACTTGGACGCCTTGCCGCCCTTAACGGGAAGCGTGCCCACAAAGAGCCCCAGGCCCGTGGCGGCAAGCGCGGATGCAGCACCGCCCACCAGACACAGCCCCTCGCGCCCGCCAAAGTCGACGCCAACGACTAGGCGCACGTAGCCAATCGCGACCGCCATCGAGACAAAGGAAACCAGCCACGAGCCGACAAAGATACCGGCCAGCGACGCCGTCTTGGAAAGGCCGCCCACGCAGCGGCGCGCACCAAGGCCCGACAGATTGGGCTGCAAATCGACGACGCTCAAAGCGGCAAACTCGGCAGACATCATCGCGACCAGGCCAAAAAGCGCGTAATAGTAGATGACCGTGCCATCGGGCGTGGTGCGCGTCAGGCTCACGCGGCGGGTTCCGCCCTCGAGCGACAGGGCGCGCGCAACCGCCTCCGGGTCGGCGAGCGCCGCCGGGTTGTCTTGGGCAATCTGGGACATGAGCTCGGCATTTTGCGTATACGAGCTTGCCACCGTCTCAAGGATGCTGCGGTCGGTGAGCACCGTCGACGCACGCGAGCTGTCATAGCTCGAAAGCAGCGTGAGCTTGGGCGTGCCCGCGGCATCGACTGTGTAGATGCCCGCGACTTCGCCGGCCTTGAGTGCACGGTTCGCGGCGTCCACATCCTCGCACTCGTTGATCTCGAGCAGTTGATCGTCACTCTCCTTGGCAAGCGAGGTCGCCACGTCCTTAAAGGTCGAGACGTCCCAGGCCCCATCCGCTACGACGGCCACCGGCACCGGGTCGACCTTGCCGTCGGAGCTGAGGTTCGCAAACATAAACATGAACATCGTTGAAAGCGCAATGGGAAAGATCGCGCCCCAAACCCATGTACTCGGTCGACGCAATAGCGTCTTGAGCGTGGTGATGATGGTGTTGAACATGGCCGCCCCCCTAGTCGCGCAGCTCGCGGCCGGTGATCTCGAGGAACACGTCGTTGAGAGTCGGCGGCTCGCTCCACACGCGGCCGAGCGCCACGTCGGCAGCACGCAGCGTGTCGAGGATGTCGACCAGATTGTGCGGGCTCGCCTCGCAGGTGCAGACGAGCTCGCCGCCGGACAGCTCGACCGAAAGCACGTGCTCGAGGGCGCGCAGTCGCTCGACCGTGGCGGCCTCGACGGCACCGACCTCAACAGTCACGCGCTCGCCCATCTGGATCATGCGCTTAAGCTCGTCGTTGGTGCCCTGCGCCAGCACGCGGCCGCCGTCCATGATCATGATGCGGCTGCAGATCTGCTCGACCTCCTCCATGTAATGGCTGGTATACACCACCGTAGCGCCCTCGTCGCGCAGGCGGCAGATGCCCTCCAGGATGGCGTTGCGGCTCTGGGGGTCGACCGCCACCGTGGGCTCGTCAAAGAAGATGAGCTCGGGCTTGTGTGCGATGCCGCAGGCAATGTTGAGGCGGCGCACCAGTCCGCCCGAAAGCTTGCCGGGACGAAACTTGGTAAAGTCGCCCAGCCCGACAAAGTCGATCGCCTCGTCCACCAGCGCGCGGCGGCGCTTGCGGTCGTTAACGTAGAGGCTGCAGAAATAGTCGATGTTCTCGCGCACCGTGAGCTCGTCAAACACCGCCACCTGCTGCGGCACCACGCCGATGCGGCGCTTGAGGTCGTAGCGGGCGGGCGTCATGGGCTCGCCGAACAGCTCGATGGTGCCTTTGTCGTAGGCGAGCAGCTGCAGGATACAGTTGATGGACGTGGTCTTGCCCGAGCCGTTGGGGCCCAGCAGGCCAAAGATCTCGCCGGGGGCGATGCTCAGGTTAAAGTGGTCGAGCGCAATAAGATCGTCATAGCGCTTGACGAGGTTTTCGACATGGACGATGTCTGTCATGAGGCGGCCCTTCTGTTGGTCGTGGCCCGGTACGATTTCATCATCGCAGGAGCGGGCGGCGCGCACCAGTGAGCTTTGTCACGAGTGAGGGGGGCGGAGGCGAAACCCCCGCTCGCGCGAGCGATCGACGCCGATTTGCCGCGCGGGAGGAATGTCACGGTTGCCCCGGGCGGCCCCTCCACCACGCGCGGCTTCGCGTACAATACCCGTATGAACAGGCTTTTCGACAAATCGATTGTGCTGGCGTGCTGTATCGCAGCCGCTCTGGGCCTTGCTGTGGACGCTCGCCTGGTCGCGGCGTTTTGCCTTGGCGTTATTGCCACCTCGCTGGCTGAGCTCGCGCAGGGGAAAAGCGCCCGGCGCGCGAGCGAGACCGCGAGCTGCGCTTACATCATCGCGGCTGTCTTCGTGCCGCCGTTTGTGCCGTTTGCGCCTCTCGCCCTCTATGACATCGCGCGGCGGGTGCGCCGTGAGCACGCCTGGGCCGCGCTGGGCATTGGCGCCACCTTTGTCTTTGCGCTTGTCGCGGACCTTCGCACCGACGCGCTCACCGCCCGAACGCTCCTGCTGACTGCCATCCTTTCGGTTGCCGCTACCTTGCTATCGCTGCGCACCGCCCAGTTGGAACGCGAGCAGCAGCGCATGCGCCGCACCCGCGACGAGCTGCAGGAACGAGCCCTCGCGCTCGAAGCGCGCAACCGCGATCTTGCCGATCGCCAGGACTACGAAGTCGAGCTCGCGACGCTCGCCGAACGCGCCCGCATCGCGCGCGAGATCCACGATAACGTCGGGCACCAGCTCACGCGTACCTCGCTGCAGACCGAGGCCCTGTGCATAGTCCACGCCGATGAACCCGGCGTCGCCGCCGATTTCGCCGACGTCAAGCACACCGTTGACGAGGCGCTCCAGCTTGTGCGCACCAGCGTCCACGCGCTCAACGACAACGCCGTCGATCTTTCCGTGCAGCTCGAACGCATTGTTGAAGGCGCACGCTCGGACGGCGGCCCGCAGATTGAGCTTGAAGTTATGACCGAACATGCGCCCGCAAACGTCGCCAACTGCTTTGCGGCGGTCCTGCGCGAGGCGCTATCCAACACCATGCGCCACGCCCGCGCGCAAAACGTTGCTGTGCGATGCATGGAGCATCCATCGTTTTACCAGCTCATCGTTACCGACGATGGCATGGGCGGGACCCAGACGGGCGGTCGCGGCGCCGCCGAGGGCATGGGGCTCGGCTCCATGCGCGAGCGCGTCGAGGCGCTTGGCGGCACCTTCACCGCCGGCCCGCGCGCCGGCGTCGGCGGCTGGCGCGTGTTTGCCACCGTCCCCAAACAGCAAGGAGATGAGGCCCGATGAGGCTCATTGTTGTCGACGACGACCGCCTAGTGGTCGATTCGCTCAAGATTATCCTGGGCGCCCAGCCGCAGATCGAGGTAGTGGGCACCGGCGCCAACGGCAACGACGCGGTTTCGCTCTATGCCGAACACGCACCCGATATTGCACTGCTCGACATTCAGATGCCGGGACGCGACGGCCTATCGGCGGCGCGCGAGATCCTCGAGCGCGACCCTGCGGCGCGCGTGGTGTTTCTGACAACATTCTCGGATGACGAGTACATTGTGTCGGCGCTCAAGCTGGGCGCCCGCGGCTACCTGATTAAAACCGATGTCGCCGCCATTCCTCCGGCGTTGGCGCAGGTCATGAGCGGCAAACGCGTGCTCGAGGGTAAGGCGATCGAAGATGTTGACTTTGACGGGATGGGCAACAAGACGGGCGCGCCCCACCGGCCCGCGGCCTTTGCCGGTCTGACCGACCGCGAGTTCGAAGTCGCCGAGCTCATCGCCCGCGGTCTCGATAACAAGGAAATCGCCGCCACCGCCTATATGGGCGAAGGCACGGTGCGCAACCACATCAGCTCGATCCTTGCAAAGATGGGCCTGCGCAACCGCACGCAGATCGCCATCGCCTACCTGCGAGGGTAATTACCCAACGGTCAACCGCCCCGGCACAGCAAAATGGCTGTAACCGATTTAATGCCATTTCAAAACTATGCCGGTTTACGGGGCTAAACTCAGGACCCCCATCCATACCCGCGTTTTCTGCAAAATGACGACTCGTCTACCTGCGGTTTTATTTTCACGAATATCGGCATGGTTGGGGACTCGTGACTCAGCCCCGTAAACCGGCATAGTTTTGTTCGGGCGGCCCTGCACGAGTGCCCCCGCAAGCCTTGCGGGACCAAAATGATCCGTTTTCCTCCGTCCCCAAGGGATCAGCCGGAACCGCTCGCCACGAAACCTGCCCATCTACTACGTTTGACTCGATACCCCCGACCATACCCCCGTTTTCCAGAAAACCGCAGGCGTTCTACCTGAGGTTTTGTTTTCACATTTTTTGCCGTGGTTGGGGGTTGGCGCCCAAAAGTAGTAGATGGGCCCATTTCGTGGCAGGCGGGTCATTTTCGGGCTGGACGGGTCGCGTGGCGGCCCACCCGCGCGTTCACGCGCGGGGCCGGCGGGGCATTTTTGCCCCGCCGGCCCCTATTCCAGCGCTATACCAGCCCCATTCCAGCGCTACTCCGGCTTGGTTTCCACCGTGGGAGTCTTGTCCGCTGCGACTGGAGTGCGGGCGGTGTCCATAGTCAGGCAGTGCTTGGGGCAGCTCTCGATGCACTCACCGCACACCACGCAGGCATACGGGTCAATCGACCACATTCCGCCCTTGCGATCGACCGCAAGTGCACCCGCCGGGCAACGGCGCGCGCACATGCCGCAGCAGATGCACACGTCCATATCGTTGACGATATGCCCGCGCAGGCGCTCGGGTGCCGCGAGCTTCTCCTGCGGATAGCACACCGTTACCGGCTGCTTGACCATAGAACCCAAGGCCGTCTTGGCAAATGTCAGCAAACTCATGCCGCGCCTACCTTTCCGTGCAGCTAATACAGGGGTCGATGGTCAGGATAATCATGGGCACGTTGGCAATGAGCACGCCCTGCAGCGCATGCGTCAGACCCGCCAGATTTTGCGACGTCGGCGTGCGCACGCGAAAACGGTCCAAGTTCTTGGTGCCGTTGCCGCGCACATAGTAATACGCCTCGCCGCGCGGCTGCTCAATCACAACCTCGCCGCGTGCGCCGTCGGCCGGCGTAAGCTTGGCGCGCCCGCCGATCCCGTCGTGCGGAATCTTGCCCACAAGCTCCTTGATGATGTCCATGGCCTGCGTGACCTCGGCGCAACGCACCTGGCAGCGGGCATAGCAATCGCCATCGGTAGCAACGATGGGCTCAAACGCAGCCAGGTCCGCATAGGCACCGTCGCCGAACATGCGCACGTCGTAGTCCACGCCCGAGGCGCGCCCAAACGGGCCGACCATCGAAAGCTCCAGCGCGTCCTTCTTGCTGATCACGCCCACGCCATGCAGGCGCTCGCCGCAGCTATTGTCGTCCAAAAACGTATGCACCAGGGCCTCGTAGTCGGGGCGCATGGCATCGAGCGCCTGGACAATGCCCGCCAGCTCAGAGTCCTCAATGTCGTGTTTAAGGCCGCCGATTTCGTTGATCGACAAAATCACGCGGCCGCCGCAAGTGCTCTCAAAGATCTTGAGAATCTGCTCGCGCAGGGTCCACGAACGATAGAACAGCGCCTCAAAACCAAAGGCATCGGCAAGCAGACCCAACCACAGCAGATGCGAATGAATGCGCGAAAGCTCATGCAGAATGGTGCGGATATACTGCACGCGACCAGGCACCTCGATGCCGAGCATACGCTCGCAGGCGCTGGCGTAGCCGCAGCTATGGCCCACGGCGCAGATGCCGCAGATGCGCTCGGCGATGTAGCCAAACTGATGCATGTCGCGCTTTTCGGTGAGCTTCTCGAGTCCGCGGTGCACAAAGCCGATCTGCGGAATTGCCTCGATGACGCGGTCGTCTTCGATCACCAGGTCCAGATGAAGCGGCTCGGGCAGCACCGGGTGCTGCGGGCCAAACGGAATAACGGAGCGATGTGCCATGGACCTTACGCCTCCTTTTTCTGCTTGTCGCGGGCGGCCTTGGCGGCAAGCGCCGCGCGGACCTTGGCCGCTTTCTCGGGATCCATGGCGGCGAGCTTTGCCTCCATCTCGGCGGCCTTGAGCGCCGCCTTCGCAGCAGCCTCATCGTGCTGAGCATCGGAGCCGGCAGCCGCAGCGGGCTGAGCAGCGACGCCCGCGGCATCGCCGGCGCTCGCAGCGCCCTCCCCTGAAGCAGCCGCAGCCGCGGCGGCCTTCTCGGCCGCGGCCTTGCGCGCCTTGGCCTCGGCAGCGGCACGGACCTTCATGGCTTTCTCTCGCGCAGCCTTCACCTCGGGCGTGATAACGCTCATGGGCTCGGCAGTCGAGACCTGGTAGAAAAAGCCCTTAAAGTCGATCTGCATGTCGGTAATGGCAAGACCAAACAGGTCGTGGACCTCATTTTCAAACGGGAATACCGCCGGATAATACGAGCTGATGGACGGAATCTCCTGGTACCGGTCGATTCCCTCGACTACCAGGTTCTCAATCGCATAGCTGCCGTCCTGCGCAATATGCTCCCGAGCGGCATGAACGTTGATAAACGTATAGACCAGGCGATACGTGCCGTCGTCGACGTTGCGCTCGGCGTGCATTTGCACAAAGCGCGCGCCGACGCCCTTGAGCGCCTGGACATGCGACAGCAACTCATCGATCCCGACTGTGGTATAGATTGCCTCTTGCATTACTCGGCCTCCTTTGCAGCGACGGACGCGGCGGGCGTCCCAGTGGGCGTGTCGCCGGCCCCCGCGGCCACAAACCCGTCCTCGCCCAGTTCAACGCCACCGTCCCAGGTTGCGGCGCCGCCCACGGTAAGCGGGTCGCCGCCGGCGCGCATCACGGCCTCCTTCTGGTCCAGGATGCCGCACGCCTCCACGATGGCATCGATCACGGTCTCGGGGCGAATGGCGCATCCGGGCGCGTACACGTCCACGGGAATCGCGCGGTCCACGCCGCCGATCACGTTGTAGGCATCGCGGAAAACGCCGCCCGAGCACGCGCAGATGCCGCAGGCCACCACGCACTTGGGCTCGAGCATCTGGTTGTAAATCTGGCGCACGACGGGCAAGTTCTGAGCGTTGACCGAGCCCGTCACCAAAAAGATGTCCGCATGCTTGGGGTTGCCGGTATTGACCACGCCAAAGCGCTCCGCATCGAACAGCGGCGTGAGCGAGGCCAGCACCTCGATATCGCATCCGTTGCAGCTCGAGCCGTCGTAATGAATAACCCACGGCGAGCGCGACATTTTATGATCCATGGATGCCGCCTCCTAAATAAACACGTCGACGAGGATGGGCATAAGGTTGAGCAGGCCAAACACCAGCGCCACGCCCCAGCCGAGCTTAAAGCAGCTGCGCCAGGTGCTGCGGGCGAAGGTGTTGTCGATCAGTACCTCGACAAAATACGTCGCGACCATCACGACCAGGGCGACCACCCAGCTCACCGGGTTGTCCCAGACAAAGAACATGCCCACCCACATCAAAAACAGCACGGTCTCGCACCAGTGCATAAGGGTCATCTTGGCCAGCGTGCTGCCGCTCATCTCGGTGGCGACGCCCTGGACAATCTCCTGATGCGCGTGATGCGAGTACGAAAGGTCAAACGGCGACTTGCGCAGCTTGATGGTAAGCACCGCGAGCAGCGCGAGGAAAATGGGCGCGCTGTACACGATGATGGGGGCCGACTGCCCCGTCACGGCGATGGAATCAAAGCTGTCGGTGGCAAGGTAGAGGCCCACGCTCATCAGCAGAACGGCGGGCTCGTAACTCATGACCTGCAGCAGCTCGCGGTCGGCGCCAACCTGGGCAAACGGGCTTTGCGTCGAGGCGGACGCCAACACCACAAAGATCGCGGCGAGCGTCACCATAAAAGCGCACAGCAGCGTGTTGGAGCCCGACACAAAGATGCCGCCGCCCACGACGGTAAAGATGAGCGCGCACGCCATATAGGTATCGTCCATGGTGTTTACGCTGGCGGGGGCCTTGCGCAGCAGCTTGGCAACGTCGTAGAAGGGCTGCAGCAGGCGCGGACCCACACGGCCCTGCATGCGGGCCGAAAGCTTGCGGTCAAGGCCGTCGATCAGGCCACCCACAAGCGGCGCAATCAAGGCAAACGCCACGGTACCAATAAATATGCCCACGACACCCGAACCTTCAAAATACTTACCGCGCAGCACCGAGGGCGCACTCATGGCAAGTCTCTCGGGCCCAATCCACGCGCAACACAGCAGCGCAAACAAGATAATGCTGCAGCACACGACGCTACCCGCGGGGCCAATACGCTTCTCGCCAAGGGCGTCCTCCGAGTACCAATTGCGCTTTTCGGCCTTCACCTCGTGTCCCATCGAGCCGCGGAAATGGCGGTAATTGTCGGTTCCCACGCCCGAAAGATATACGTTTACGTGCGGTTTGTTGCTCACGCGGAATGAAGTCAGCAGCACCACGGCGATAAACGCCACGATAACCACCATCAGATACATGGCATCCTTGCCAATAACGTACGGCACGCGGCCAAACACCATGGCCAAGTAAGGCGACACCAGGCCGCTCGAGATGAGCGGGAACGCCACGCAGCAAAGAATCAGCAGCGCGGCGATGGTGTTGAGGGCCATCCATTCGGTCTTATGGACATTGACCTCAACGTTTTGAGCCGTGGGGTCGACGCCCGAAAGCTTGGCAAGCCACTTGCCCCAGAAGAAGAACGTCGCGGCCGAGCCAAAGGCAAGCACCATGATCATGAGCACGTTGCCGGTCTGCGCGAACGCCACCAGGGCGCCCCACTTGGACACGAGCATGCCAAACGGTGCCACGAACATGCCCATGATGCCCAGCATCATCAGACGCGTAAGGTGCGGCATGCGGCTGAACATACCGTCCATGTCCTCGATATTGCGGCTGCCGATATGATGCTCGGCCGTGCCCACGCACAGGAACAGCAGCGACTTGGCCACCGTGTGGAACAGGATCAGGAAGATGGCGGCCCATACGGCCTCGGGCGCGCCGACACCCAAGCAAGCACTGATGAGGCCCAAGTTGGAGATGGTGGAGTACGCGAGGACGCGTTTGGCGTTGCTCTGCGAGATGGCCATGAGGGCAGCGAGCAAAAACGTGATGGCACCCACGCTCGTGACCATAAAGCCGGTCACGGGATAGATGGCATAGAGCGGGCTGAGCTTGACCATCAGGAACACGCCGGCTTTGACCATGGTTGACGAGTGCAGCAGGGCACTCGTGGGCGTGGGGGCAACCATGGCACCCAATAGCCAAGTGTGGAACGGCATCTGTGCGGCCTTGGTGAGCGCGGCAAGCGACAGCAACAGGACCGGCATCACCAGCAGCGCGGATTGCGCGGTTCCGGCGCTGGAAAGCTCGATCATGCCCGAGATGGTCAGCGGCATGCCGTTAACGTGCAGGTACATGAGTCCGGCCAAAAACGCGATGCCGCCCAGCATGTTGAGGATGATCTGGGTGAAAGCGTTTTTTATGGCCTCGGGCGTGCGCGTGTAGCCAATCATGAGGAACGAGCACACGGTGGTGATTTCCCAGCCACAGAACAGCCACTCAAGGTTGTCGCTTGTCACGATGACGAACATGGCCGAGAGGAACAGGAACATAAGCGCCAGGAACTGCGGGCGTCGGTCGGGCGCCGCCTGCCCGCGCAGCGCTGCCTCGTGCTCGTCGTGGGCCTGGAAGTCCTTCATGTAGCCCAGGGCGTACACGCAGATAAGGCTGCCGACAATGCCGACGGCAAGCACCATGATCACACTCATGTAATCCAGGTAGAGCGGCGTGGCGGTGACAACCTCGGCCGCGGGCAGCGTCATGGCAGCGAAGGCAACCGAACCCACCAGCTGCACCACGCCGAGCACCGTGGTGAGCGTGCTCTTATATTTACGCGCGTTGTACAGGATGACGGCGCACAGGATCACGTCGATGACGGAGCTGATGATCGAGAGCACATGCGAGGTGCCGGGGGCAACCTCGAAGCTCTGCGGGCCCGTGCCAAAAAACATGACGGCGACTACAACCGTCACCGCCATAATGATGCCAGAACCTACAAGCCCTACCGCATCGCGGGCGCGGTCACCGCGCGCGAGCAGCATGCCCAGCGCCGGTACCAGCGGAAACAGGGTAAGGAAATACAGTAGCGTCATACCATCACTCCCCCATGCAAAAACGCTGCAATTGTTTAACGTTATAGCTCAGTTGAGGAGTAGCGGCAGCGAGTTTTCGGTCAACTGGGGAGTTTTAGGCGCACGGGGCAAGGAGTCTGTCCGCTTTGGAGCAGAGAGGCGACGCTCCCCCTATCGCGGCGGCGGGCGCACGGGCCACTGCGCGCGGTTTATTAACCACTTTGGAGGATGTTCCAGTAGGCTCACGACGGTCCAAAAAGTTGGCGCGGCAAGAAAAATGCGCCCCTGTGGGCGCACCATCCCGTTCGCTATTCCGCTTTTTTAACGCGCGGCTTGCGACCGCGCGGCTTATCAACCAGCGCGGACTCACCGCTCTCGCGATACTGGCGGCACCAAGCCTTGACCGAAGACTCGCTGGGAATCTTGTGCTTGATCATGGCCTCGCGAACCGTTAAGCCGTTTTCCAAGCGGTCCTTGACCACGGCGAGCTTAACTTCGTACGAATAGGTGTGATGATGCGAACCGGCGTTGAGAACGGCGTCGGCACCGCCCACGGCATACGCGCGGGCCCACTGACGAGCCGTGGCCTGGGGAATGCCAAGCTCCGCGGCGAGGGCGCGATGACCGACCCCCTCTTGGAGGACCTCGACGGCGCGCTGCCTAACCTCGGGCGCATGCGTGCGAGTCCTAGTTGCTTCCGACATACCTGCCACTTCTTAGCCTTAACCGTTAATCTGCTTTCTTACGTGCAAGTTAGATAGTAGCATTTTACTGTTTGCTCAAAGCAGTTAATTAAAATAGACGCGGTGTTATCTGGGCATTTGGCACCAATTTACGACATTTCTTTATCGATTATTTACGCTGGTAGCTGACTCGCAGCCAATCGTCATTCGCTTGTCAACAAAATTGGCATCTCTTTATGTCCTTTGCTATAGCGGATATGATTATTAACCCCTCCCCCAATTATTTTGAGTAATCGGCAAGGCAGTAGACGTCCTTACTCCTCATGATTACCGCGCATTGCCATCCACCGGAGCAAAACAAAAAGGGCGGGGCCTGCTGCGCTTGCAGGCCCCGCACCGGTTGACACCCGACGGGACACAGCCGGGCGAGACGGATCCGTGCTACCGTCCCGCCTGGCCGCGATGTTCAGCTACAGCTCGTTGGCCGCATGATACGCCGTGCGAATGGCGCTCGCGATGTCGGCGGTGCGCTCGCCCGAGCAGTCGCCCACGCAGGTCACGGGCGCCGTCACGCCGTCCAGGTCAAACGCGTTGGCCTTGGAGCCCACGGCCATCACCACGTAATCGCAGGCGATCTTCACCGGCTCCTCGGCGCCATCCTCGGTGGTGCGAACAGCCTCCACGCCCTCGTCGGTAATGGCGGTCAGGCGGGTCTTCACGTGCTGCTCCACATTGTGCTCGGCAAAGTCGCTCATAATCAGCGGCAGAATGGTCTCGGACTCGCCCGCGGCAATCTTGTCGAGCATCTCCACGATCGCCACCTCGCAGCCGTGCTGCAGCAGGTACTCGGCAGTCTCGGTGCCCACCAGGCCACCGCCAATGACGGCGACGCGCCCGCTGAGCTCCACCTTGCCGGCCAGCACGTCCCAGCTCGAGACGACCTTCTCCGAGTCGGCGCCCGGAACGGGGATGACCACGTCGTGCGCGCCCACGGCCACAATCGCGGCGTCGGCGGCGTTGAGGTCCTCAGCGGTAGCGGCATGGTTGAGCTCAACCTTCACGCCCAGGCCAGGCAGAATCTTCTCGTAGTACTCGACGGAGCGCATAATCTCGTCCTTGCGCGGAGGCGCAGCAGCCAGCACAATCTGGCCGCCCAGATGATCGCTCGCCTCGTAGACAGTCACGTCGTAGCCGCGCTTGGCCGCCACGCGCGCGGCCTCCAGGCCGGCGATGCCGCCGCCCACCACGGCGATCTTCTTGTCGCCCTCGCCCGGCTTGATGGCGATGGTCGCCTCGTCACCGTTCTCGGCATTAAGCACGCACGAGATGTACTTGCGGTTTTGAATCGCGTCGACGCAGCCCTTGTTGCAGTTGAGGCACTCGCGAATGGGTTCGCCCGTCGCGGCCTTCAGCGCAATGTCGGGGTCGCACATGAGCGAGCGGCCATAGGCGATGATGTCGGCCGAGCCATCCTCCAAGATCTTCTCGCCCGCCTCGACCGAAACAACGCGGCCGACGGTTGCCACCGGCACGGAGACCAGGGCCTTAACGCGCTCGGCCACAGGCAGCGTCCAGTTGTAGGGCATGGCGCCCATGGGCGGAATGGTGTCGCCCATGTTGCCGGTGTGGTTTGCCTGCGCGACCTGGATCATATCGATACCGGCGCCCTCGAGCAGCTTGGCGAACTCGCAGGCCTCGTCGGGCAGCAAGCCGCCCTTGCCGCGCGACGTGCCGTCGGGGTTCTCCATGATCACGGGGAGCTTGTACTCCACCATCAGCTCCGGCGCGGCCTCCTTAATGGCCGCGACGACCTCCAGCGCATAACGAACGCGGTTCTCGAACGAGCCACCGTACTCGTCCGTGCGCTTGTTGAGGATCGCGGAGCACAGCGAGCCCACCAGACGGTCGCCGTGGACCTCGATGGCGTCGATGCCAGCCTGCTGCGCGCGGGCGGCCGAGGCGGCGATGGCCTCTTTGATCTGGGTGAGCTGCTCTACGCTCGCCTCATTCACAAAGTGCTGCATATCGTGGTGCAGCTTGGCGTAGGCCTGCTTGCGGATCTCGTTGGACTCGGCCATCTTGGCGGCGAAGGTCTCCTCGTCGCCGGCGGCCTTGGCCTCCTGCGCGGCCTTGGCGGCGGCCATGGAGCCCATGACCATGCGGCCGACGCCGGGCACGTCGTACTCGGGGTGGAACAGCTGCAGCGCGACCTTGGCACCGTGCTTGTGGACGGTGTCGGCCAGCGCCTTAAACGTGGGGATCTGGGCGTCGGTCGCCAGCTTGGGCGTGGGGCTCGCGGTCATGACGGGAGCGACGTCGCCAATGACGATGTAGCTCACGCCGCCACGGGCCAGGCGCTCGTAAAAAGCCAGGCTGCGCTCGCCAATGGAACCGTCGCGCTCCTCGTAGCCGGTGGTCAGCGGCGGGAACATAATGCGGTTTTTAAGCTCAAGGGGGCCAACCGTAATGGGCTGGAGCAGTTTGGATGCGGATGCGGTCATGGACATTCCTCTCTTGTAGGCGCGGCGGCGATGTTGCCGCGTAGTTGTTTAGAGGATATGGCATGGGAGCACAGTGGCGCAACGGAAATCGGCAGACAGCAGGTAGCGGCAGGTGGATGGGGCGGGGCGGCCCGTCGGTTTGTCTCGATCTGTAACAGTAAGACCCTATTTTGCCGAGCAACTGTTACAGATTGAGACAAACCAATCTAGCCTGCCGAAAGATCTAGATCTGTAACAGTTACTCAGTAAAAACCGTCCCTCGTGTTACAGATTTAGACAAACGAAGACCGTCCTGCCGAAACATCTCAATCTGTAACAACTACAGACCAAAACCGGACCCACCTGTTACAGATCGAGACATTCTCCAACAACAGCGCCGCCCCGTTCGAGGAAACGACCGCCACACTCACCTTTTTAAACAACCTAATACTGCACAGCCTGCGATAATAATTTGGTCACGCGTCGACTACGGCGAAGACGCGGCAGAAGGGACACCCATGCAACCGAGTACCACCGATACGTCTACCGCAAAGCAAGCGCTGCTCGAGGCGCTCTTGAACGACGCGGGGCTCAAGAACCTCACGCAAACGGCCTCTGCCGCTATGGACAACCCGGTGCTCGTCGTCGATCCCGTGTACCGCTATGCCGCCCGCGGCGGCTTTGAGCTCGACGATGACGACGACTCCCCCTTTGCAGCCATCACCCGCGCCGAGCTCTCCGAAGGCGACATGCTGCAGGACGAAGCCGTACGCTACATCATCAAATGCGGCTTAGACGAGGAGATTGCCCGCTCGACAGGCCCGCTTACACGCTATAACGACATGTTCCGCCTCAACACCATGACCGATGCGATCAAGGTGCACGGCACGTGTCTGGGCCGGGCGATGATGATCGAACGCAATCACGCCTTTGGCGATAGCGATCGCGAGGTCTTTGAGTTCTTTGTCCGACTGCTCGCGCAAGAACTGCAGAAAGGTGGCTTTCTTTCGTTGGGCGGCCCGCAACAGGGGCCATATTTTCTCTCGCGCCTCCTGGACGACGAAATCCCCAACCCCATCACCTGCACACGCAAAATGCAGCTCGTCGGCTTTGCGCCGCTTCCCGCCCTCTACGTTGTATGCCTGCTCAAAAAAGATTCCCAGCTCGAGGCGCGCGAGGCGGAGAGTATCCGAGGACAATTGCAGCCGCTACTGCACCATAGCCTTATCACCATGTACGAAGGTGAGCTCGTGGCGCTGGTAAGCCGTCCGCCCTCCACGCAGCTACCCGCCAACGACGAGGCGATCCTTGCCCGCGTTGCTGCCACGAACAATTTGTTCATTGGCATCAGCAACGAGTTTTCCCAGGCAACCGATGTGCGTTCGCACCTCAATCAGGCACGCGCCGCCATTCGATACGGCTCGACCTTTACCAAAATCCTCGAAGACACCCATGTGTATCGCTATTGCGAATACACCTACATGGAAATGCTCGACATCTGCAACGACCACATCAACCTTATAAACTACTGCCATCCGGCAATCTGGGCACTTTGGAAGCATGACCAGTCGCACGATTCCGAGCTGGTCGAGACGCTCTTTGCCTTTATGCAGCACAGCTGTAACACGGTGCGCACCGCCGCGATCTTGTCGCTTCACAAAAACACGCTGCTCTATCGCATTAACCGCATAAAGGAAATCACCGGTAACGACTTGGCATCGGGAGAGGACCTCTTTTTGTTCCACCTCTCGATTCGCACCCTAATCTACCTTGGCTTTCTTGAGCCGAGGATTAAGCCCCGCACCAGCGCCGACCTGCACTGCCGCAAGTAGGCCGGGCGGGGCTTGGGCAAAACTAGTCGCGCTTAATCTCCAGCGTGGGGAACGTCATCTTGGCGTACTTTTCCATGAGCGGCTTTACTTCGTCCATATGGGCGAAGAACTCGTCGCGGGTCTTGTTGATCTCGTTGAGGTGCTCGGCGCGCGCGTGGTCGTCGTTGCGGTCGCGAATCAGACCGTTCTCGGCAATCTTGAGCTTGGGGCGACCGGTGCGCTCGTCGGTCACGATATCGCCGCCTGCGCCACAGACCGCACACTCCCACGGAAACTCGACACCGTCCCAATGCTTGTCGCCGGGGTACACCAGGGAGCTGTGGCAGTTGGGACACACGCCGTCATCCGGATCGCCCAGCCAGCAGCGCTCGTCAACAGGCGTGCGAATGGCCTTGACGATGTTCTCGCCCATCTTGTGGGCGCGGGCGATCTGTCCGCCCCACTCCACGTCGTCTCCCCACACAAAGGCATTGCCCGGGCGGCCGTCGCGCTGCGCCATATAGCGATCGACGACAGTCATCGACATGGTAAACATAGTCGCCTGCAGGCTCTCCAGTGCCAGGGACTGCCAATCGTGCATGGAGCCGCCAACGGAAATAAGGCCGGCAACGGTATGCGGATTCTCCTTTACGGCACCGATGGCAAGCAAGAACGAAAGCTCGTATGCCAAGAAGCGCTGGGCAAAGCGGGTGTACACCGAGCTGGGCGTAAGGTCGTAGGTCGGAACCGAGAAGATCACGCCCTGGCAGGTCTGCAGTTCGCGAATAATCACATCTACATCGTCTTTGTTTTTAAGAACGCAGCCGTGATATTCCTTTTGCAGGCCGGCGCCCATCTTTCCCATCTGCATGGTGCAGCCCTCGCAACCGGTGCAGGGCAAGATGTTATAGTCGAACAAATTGATCAGCTCGACCTCGCCGCCAGCCTCGCGCACCGCGCAAAGGGCCTCTTTGGCCAAAGCCTCGCCGTTGCCACCGTGCCTGCCGGCACAAATCGCCATCACTTTAAACGACATGGTCGCTCCTCTCCAGAGCATTTTGGACACGGATTCTGCCCGTGTGTACTTCGCAAAAAGCGTACGGCAGACGCAAAACATGCGCACCGTCCAGGCAACCAAGGCCCGCTCGGTATTTGCGGAATACCTCGTGCAGATAAACAAAGGCCCCTCCCGCATGCCTACAAGGGACAAAACGGAAGGGGTCGGCGCTCTTATTTGCGCTTAAAGGGAATGGGTTTGGGCGGGCACTTGGGCTTGACGGCCCCAGCCGTGACGATCGCGGCGTTGTCGCAGATATCCAGGCAGGCACCGCACTGGGTGCAAGCCTTTTGGTCGATCACGTGGATGAACCGCGGCCTTCCCAGAATCGCGTCCTCCTCGCAAACGTCCGAATCGACACACTTGTTGCATGCCTGGCATTTGGAGGCGAGGATATGGAAGGTCAAGAATGCCTGGCATTCCCCGGCAGCACAGACCTTCTTGGTGGTGTGCTGCATGATCTCGCCCTCGAACAGGTCGAGGAACGACTGCACCGTGCGCGCCAGCACGCGACCCTGCTCGCACAGGCACTGCGCCTGCATCACGGGGCAAAGGTCGCGAAGGAGCGCCAAGTCACCCGGCTTGCCCTTCTTGCGACAGATATCGGCAAGAATCGTTGCAATCTGATGCGAGCCCTCGTAGCCAAAGACACAGCGTCCGCAGCTCTCGTGACGATAGAGCGTGCAAATGTCCAAAAGCGCCTTTGCCATGCAGTTTTTGGCGGTGTAGACGCGCACGTAGTCGCTGCATAGCTCAATCTTTGAGGTGTCATCGGGCCTCAGCAGCAGACCGCTGGGATAGCCAATCCCCACCGCTTTAGCGTCGTCGGCGCCCGCCGCGGCAACCAAGGATTCCGCACTCACGACACGGTCGACCTCAACGGGCTCCTCGGCCCCGTCAATCCACACCCAGCGCTTGCCTTCGGCGGCAAGTAACTCTGATCCGCTCAGGCAGCGGTCGGCGCCATCGCCCTCGCAGCAAGATGGGAGAGGCTTTTCGCCGTCGAGCATCTTGGCCGCGGCCGAACCGTTGGCATAGACAAAGCCCAGGCTCGGGTCGCACTCGATCACGCGGCAGGACTCGCCCAACGCATCCGCGAGCGCGGCAGAGACCTCATCGCCTGCCGGCACCAAAACCGCCTGGGCACCGGCCCCTGCAATTTTTTCCGCAGCGGCCGCCACGTCCTTCTTAAGGAGCCAGAGCGCGACGGGGGCCTGCTTATGCGCAGGCATAAAGTTGATGATCGTCATGGGTTATCGCTCCTTTCCTAGTATTCGTTCCACAGGCGCGGCGTACTGATCGTTAGGCGCAAATCGCACTGCAAGCAGCGGCTCGCCTCGCACGTAGCCTCATGGTCGGTATAGGGGCACTCAAACGTATCGAAGTTATCCTTACGCGTCTGGGCATCGACAAACTCGGGCTGCACGGCATCGTCGTAGAAGCCCTCGGGGACACGCCCAATCCACTGCTCGGGAGCATCATGCTCGGTCAGCTCCTCGTCGATGTTGCCATCGCCACCCAAAGCGCGGTCGATGGCCGAGGCGCACGTGCGACCTGCGGCGATTGCCGCGATCACCGATTTGGTACCCGTCACGCAGTCGCCCGCCGACCAGATGCCTTCAACGCTCGTCTTGCCTTCGGTATCGGCCACGATATACGGGCCGTGCGTAAGCTCAAGGCCCATCTGGGCCGTGCCCTCGGGCTTTTGACCCACGGCAAAGATCACGCAGTCGGCATCGATGGTCTTCTCGCCGCCGTCGAGCAGTTCGGTGACGGCGCGGTGGTTCTCGTCAAAGTAGAACCGCTCGATCTTGTGGATCGTCATGGAACCGACCTTGCCAGAACCGTCCTCGGTCTCGTTAATGCTGGTAAAGGCATAGGCATCGTGCAGGACCACGCCTTCCTCGGCGGCCTCGGCACGCTCCTCGGGCGTCGAGGTCATCGCGTCTTGGGCCTCAAGGCAGGCGACATCGACCGAGGCGGCACCCAGACGCACGGCAGTGCGGGCGCAGTCGTACGCCACGTTGCCGCCGCCCAGCACCACGACGCGCTTGCCCGTCAGGTCCGGGGCGCTGCCCATACGGGCGGCCTTCAGAAAATCGGTGTTACGCAGCACGCCTTCGAGGTCGTGGCCGGGCATGGGAAGCACCGTTCCGTCATGCGTGCCCACCGCAACCAGCACGGCATCGAAGCCCTGGTCAAGAAGAGCCTTGGGATCGGCGATTCGCTCGCCACAGCGCAGCTCAATGCGCGGCTCGGCGTCATCACCCTGGGCGATTTCCAAAATCGTCGCGACCTCGGCGTCGACCGTGGCATCGGGCAGGCGATACGCCGGAATGCCGTAGCGCATCTGGCCGCCGACCTTCTCGTTGGCCTCGAACACCACGACCTTGTGGCCCTTCTCGGCGCAATAGAGTGCGGCGGTCAGACCGGCGGGACCGGCACCCACAACGGCGACGCTCTTGCCGCTCAACGGCTCATGGCGCACATTGGCCTTCCAGTCGCCCGTATCGCGCACGGCCGCCGCGCGCTTAAGGCGGCAGACCGAAACCGGCGTGCCGTTGAGCTCGTTGCGCTTGCAGGCATCCTGGCAGCTATGGACGCAAATGTCGCCCAAGCTCTCGGGGAACGGGACCTTCTCGCGCACCACCGCGGCGGCTCGGGTGTACTCGCCGTTGCGGATGTGACGCAGGTAGCGCGGGATATCCACGTGGGCGGGGCAGCCCGAGCGACAGGGGACCACGTTATCGGCATAGGACTTGTTCTCATCGAACATATTGAGCGTGTCGACGATCGAGCCGGTGGGACACACTTCGATACAGGCACCGCAAAAACGGCATCCGGCCTCTTGCAGACTCACGCTGCCGTCCGTACCAATGCGAATGCCGTCCTCGGTGCGCTGGTAGTCCAAGACGCCGGCGCCGCGCAGCTCGCGGCACGCGCGCACGCAGCGACCGCACCGAATGCAGCGGGTGAACATATGGGTGATCAGCGGGTTCGATTCGTCCGTGGCGACCGGACGGCTCTTGGTGCGCCAGCGCGCAGGCGAAACTCCCAGGTACTGATACATAGACTGCAGCTCGCACTTGCCGTACTTGGGGCAGCCGGTGCAATCGGCGGGATGCGTGGCCAAGATAAGCTCCATTGCCAGCTTGCGCACGCGCTCGGCCTGCTCGCCTGTCGTGTTGACGACCATCCCCTCGGCAACCTGCGTCTTGCAGGCACACACCGGCTCATCTTGGCCTTCGATCTCGACCATGCACAGACGGCATCCGCCGACGGTCTCAAGATCGGGATGTTTACACAGATGCGGAATATAGATACCGGCATCGAGCGCGGCTTCCAGGACATTTTGCCCTTCGCGTGCCTCGACCTCGGCTCCATTAATCGTTAGCTTCATTCGTTCCCCTCAAAACGTCGCTCTTGTCCAGAAAGGCGCCCGGGACCAAAGCGATCCCGAGCGCCTCGCTTGTAGGGCAAATCCCCGCCCGCACCCAACGCGTGGGTGTCTGCAGGCGCGAATAGCTGCGGTGTTACGACCACTCCTCGTCGCCCGCGTCCTCAAAGAGGGCTGCGGCGGCGTTTTCACCGGCGATGCGACCCGAGTTAAGGCAGAAGCCCATGGTGTTACCCGGAATGCAGTAGTTATAGGAGTCGCCATAGATGGTGCAGGCATCGGTGCCAACGCAGTACAGGCCGGGGATGACCTCATAGTCGTCGGTCATGACCTCCATCTTGTGGTTAATGAGCACGCCGCCCAGGGTGCCGTAGGCGCCACAGTACTGCTTGCAGCAATAGAAGGGGCCCTTCTCGAGCGGCTTCATAAACTCGCGCTCTTTCTCAAAGATGTCGTCCCAGCCGTTGTCGCACATCTCGTTGTACTCGTCGACGTTGGCGAGCAGACCCTCCACGTCGATACCCGCCTTCTCGGCAAGCTCCTCCAGCGTATCGGCCTGGCAGATCGCTGGATAGCCGGCCTCCAGGTCGCGGTTCCACTGCTCCTCAAAGCCGTCGTACAGGTCGTGCGGATGAACGTGGCTGACGATATCCGGACCATCCTTCTTCCAGTGCTTGAGCATACGGGAATCAAAGATGGCATAGGCGACCTTGCCGGGAAGATGGTTGATGGCGTTGCCGACAAAGGTGGTGTTGAAGATCTCGTCCTCCGGCATAAAGCGCTCGCCCAGGCGGTTGCACCAGTAGCACGGCTGACGGAATGCGCCCTCGACATAGAAGTGGTTCATGTTGTCGGGGATCTGGTACATGAGCTCCATGGTCACCGGGGTGTGGCCGCCGCCGACCTCGTGGCACATGTTGATGCCGTCGCCGTCCATGCCCGGAATGGCAAACGAGAACAGGTCTTTACCCCACTCAAAGTCGAGCTTCTCCTTGATGAGCTTGGCGTTGTGGCCAAAACCGCCCGTGGCGACAATCGCGGACTTGCACGAGATCTGGTACTCCTCGCCGTCCTTGTCCTTGGCGGTCACGCCGCAGATAGCGCCGTCCTCGCCCTTGATAAGACCGGTGCCCGGGCACTCAAACATAAACTCGACACCCAGGTCCTGGGCACGCTCGGTCATGCGCTTGGTCATCGTGGTCGCCGCGCGAGGACCGGGCTCCGAGCCATCCTCAGGCTGCACGACATGCCAGGTGTACTCGCCGTCGGAATAGGCACGCGTGCGCTCGCGGGCGCGGAACGCCGGACGCACGGAGTTAAACACCACGCCCATATCCTGCAGCCATGCGATGGTATCGCCCGACTTAAAGTAGTAGTCGCGTACCAGGCGAGCATCGACCTGGTAATGGGTGTAGAACATATGGCGACGGAAGAGCTCGCCAGGCGTGATCTCGATCATCGAGGCCTTCTGAAGCGGAGAGCCAGCGGCGGCAGGCCCCATGCCCATGTTGGCAGCGCCACCGGTAATGGGGGCCTTCTCCAGGGCAATGACGCGAGCGCCTGCCTCGGCTGCAGCGACCGCTGCGGCAAGGCCACTCAGACCCGCGGCAACGACAACGACGTCGGTCTCTAACTGTTTCATGCGAATCCTCCTTTATAGGGCTCTTGGACGAACCCGGACTTCATGCGAATTGCATGCGTATCGACAGCCATACTTTCGCTCGAAAACAGACTCAAAGCCATGTGCAGGCGCACCGATGTTTGCCCATAGCGACCATGGGCTTTGTGCGGATGAACCATGCGTTTGGGCAACGCTTTCGAGCGCATGGCCCTGGCGCCACACGTACAGGGGGGGGCGGTGTGCTTCACGGCGTCCGCCCCTGATAATCGAGTTTTCTTATTTATGGTTCCGCCGTGCCTCGAGCACATCGAGCGGCGTAAGCGCCTGAATAGCGCGCTCTTTTCCAAAGATTGCCGAGCACACGAGCGTTCCCGACATAACCAGGCAAACCGCGAGCGCGATTCCAAAGGCCCAGAATGCGAAGAGGTGGCCAAAGTTGATCGGCTGCTGCAGCATAAACGTGAAGAACGACGTGGCAAGACCCATAAAGACGCAGGGCACATTGGAGCAGATCGAGACAAACCAAAACCGTCCCGGCAGAAAATCTCAATCTGTAACAGTTACTCGGCAAAATCCATCCCTCGTGTTACAGATTTAGACAAACCGTCCAGGCGGGGACTCAACATCTCGATCTGTAACACCTAGCCGCCCAAATCGGGTCTAGATGTTACAGATCGAGATTTTGTTTGAGAGGCCGAGAATTGGACCGAAAACACGGTCCCGGAATAACAAAAAAGCTCGCCGGCTAGGCCGACGAGCTGCAAGTTCTTGGTCGCGGGGGCAGGATTTGAACCTACGACCTCCGGGTTATGAGCCCGGCGAGCTACCAGACTGCTCCACCCCGCAATGTCTGGACGCGCCTTTGCGCAAGAGAGTTATTACGCTCCCGCCTGCGCGATTGCAAGCCGGCTGCCCAAGGTTGTGAAGGTTGCTCCACATTCAGTCTTACCACGCGAACACTTTATCAAGTTTTCCAACCTCCACAGGCCCCCCGTACGAGCAGAGATATATTGGCGCCTCGCTGCGCTCCGCATCGGCCATGAGCAACCAATCCTCGCCTTCTCCCGCGCTCGGGGCACGCACAGTAGCGCACCCGTCGGCTACGATCTCCGGCACGGGACCACATATATCACCGTTGCGCGGGCTGTACCACCAGCACCATGCTGTCACCCAGCCCTCGGGCATCTGCAGGCACGCGGTGCCGCCGCTGGGCAAGTAAGCGAAAAGGCGCGCGCCATCTTCCGCACAACTCACCTGCACATGCGCAGCCAAATCATCCGTCTCAGGCGAAACCACGGCATGCGGACACGGAAGGGAGCCAACAACACCAGACTCATCGAGGAAGGCTCGCAGATAGCGCATCTGATTTGCTCCCTCGGCGTCGAGCGCTTCAAACCAATCCACGTGAAACATATCATTTCGTTCCTTCTCGGCAATGGAGCTCCACACCGAGCAGTGTCCATAGGTAACTCCAAACGCCCCGGCGAGCACCGACCAGTACGCTCGGCGTCGCACCATCCATGCCCCGTGACGTGGACCGGTCGGCGGCCAACTCGTGGGCATGTCCTCATACGCAGGCTCGCCATCCCAAACGGGACGCGCGGAACCAGGCTGTTCATCCTCCGCCTCGACAAGCTTCCAACTGCACACGCCTGGGCCATGACCCGACTGCAGCATGGTTAGCGCAAGCCATCGCTCGTCATCGCCCCAATAGGTAGAAGACGAGCAGTGATTTTGGTCTTCACAACTTGGATGATAGGCAAGGGGCAACCGGCGCCACGCCTCGCGGGGCGCATCAGCGGGCAGCGGGCTGCCGAGGACGCCCTCGGCAAGGCCCTCTGCCATACGCCGCCACACCGAACGGTAATCAACACCGCGGTGAACCGGCTGCCGGTCGCCGCCCAAACACCACACGATGTTCTTTCGTGAGGCATACCGCGCGCCAATCCACTTGCCAAAGTCGTAGGCGTTCTCGTCGGTCACCGTTATACCAAACGTGCCACCCATCCAGTTGTCGCCTGTCACCAACTGTCCCCACACAGGAAGCAGAAGCACGTGAAAGCCGTAGTGTTCAGCACGATCGAGCACCCAATCAAGATAGGAAAAATAGCGCTCATTGGGATGTTCGAGGTCACCGTTGATAAGTGCTGGCTCGCCCGCGGGTGAGCGCATGAGTGCATCGCGCTCGGGGTCAAGGGCAACCATCTGCAGCACAGTAAAGCCCTGCTCTTTACGGCGACGCAGATAGTATTCCACGTCATCGGCTTTTATACGCTGCGGCAGCGTCCAAGCGGTGTCGGCTATCCATGTAAAGGGCGCGCCGTCCTCCGTCACAAGATACCTGCCGTTATCACTTACGCGCAGCGCCTGCATACGCCATCTCCCCTTTCCTTCGCAACACCGATATAGGCGCCGCGTGCCCATCTCCTTGCACGAACGTATCTACATCCGCCCATTGAGCGTGCGAACCACATCCGCGTACACGCGCGCGCTTGGCTTTGCGATGCGGTCGTACGTACCGTCACGACGATCGACCTCATAAAGCCCCAGTCGACTGTCAAAAGCAGAAATCCACTCAAAGTTGTCCATAAGCGTCCAGTGGAAGTACCCCAGCACTGACAGCCCGCGCCGCACAAGCCCCGCAAGCGCGGGCAGCGATGCGCGGATGAAGTCGCAGCGCAGATGATCGTCCTCGGTAGAGATGCCATGCTCTGTAACCACGACTGGAAGGCCCGTGAGCTCGTGGATGTAGAGCACTGCACCCGCAAGCGAGCCGGGCTCCACCTGCGTGCCCATACCGTTGATGGGCTGGGTAGGATCGGGTGCGATGAGCCCTTCGTCGCCAAAGACCATGCGCTCGTAGTTCTGCACGCCGATGAAGTCATCCCCTTGAATGGCATCAACCCACTTGCCATAGCAGAGTTCGCGCTTACGCTCGCAAATTGCACGGCCGGCGGGTGTGGCCCAGTCGTCGTCCACTACTGAAAGCGAGAGTCCCACAGGGGTACCCGGCGCTACCTCACGCACCACCTCCACAGCACGGCGATGAGCGCGCGCCATAGCCTCGTCCATAGCGTCGAACTCGTCGATGTCCTGCACGTTGCCCGCACGGTAATGCGCAACGCCCGCCTTTGCCGCTGCGGCATGCAGCACCACCTGCTGGAAGGCAAACGCCTCGGGAGGCATCGCACCGTTGGCGAGGAGCTGGTTGAGGTTGGGCTCGTTAAGTGTCACCACCGCAGCGGCGCGGCCGCGGGCGAGCTCCATAACGCGCCGCACATGCGCCGCAAAGAGGTCGACGGCGTCGGGCGCGAGCCAACTACCCCGTTTGGCAAACCAATGAGGACAGGTAAAGTGGCAAAGCGTGAGCACCGGCTGAATACCGCGCGCCAGGCAACCATCCATCAGGCGGTCGTAGTGATCGAGGGCCGCCTGGTCGATGACGCCCTCCTCCTGCTCGATGCGACACCACTCAACGGAGAAGCGATACGCGTTGAGCCCCATCTCAGCAACACAGTTGAGGTCGTCCTCCCAACGCTCCCAGCTGCGGCAGGCGTCTCCCGCGGGCTCCTTAAAAACCGTCGGCTCCACATGCTCCAAGAAGGTGGTGTCGGCAGCCGCGTCGCCGCCGTCGGTCTGGTGGCCCGCCGTCGACACGCCCCAGAGGAAGTGGTCGGGTTTATTCATATTCATCCTTTCTCTATGGTGCACCACCGTTACAGCACGGGCGTCCGAAGCCAGATGGCGCCCCCGCTCTTAGCTGCGACTTGCGCAACATCCTAGTCCTCGCAGCAGTTTTCAAAATTCACCAACTGCACGTGTTTCTGTTCGATCCACTGCTCAAGCTCCTCACTCACCAGAAACGCCGTTTCCATGGGACGAATCAAGGTAAAGGACGAGTGGTCGAGCACATATTGATCCAGGTACCCCGGGTGGAATACGAGCATGCTGCAGGCGTGACGCGCAATGTCGGCCTCGTCGTCAAACAAGTACTTGCGCGGATCGTACAGGCCTCGATCATCGAGGTGATAGGGTTTTGCACACACCACACCCCACTTCTCACTCCAGACCGGATCCATGGGGTTGATATAGAAGAGCCCATTGCGCTCCGCGACGTTCTGAAGTGCCTGAAAAAACGTCGGGGAGAACACGGCATGGCCCTCAAAGTACGCCGGGTCGCGCCCGGTCAGCGCACGAAACCGATCGAGCTGCGCCTGTATTTCGCGCTCCGCTTCCTCGAGCACGATGGTGTCCTCCGTGCGCGCCCTGATGGTTCTGCTAGAACAGAACTCCCCGTGTTCATCCACGAGTGAGGGAATGGACGCGGGGTCAGAAACCGGCTTACCAAGACAGATGTTTGTATGTTGCCCCACACTCACACCGCTTGCAGCAACGAGGTCGAAGCCGTGGGAGGCAGCAGGCATGTTGGGCATGAGCCCAACGCTCTTAATCGGTCCGCAAGAAATGGCTTTGGCGATACCGTAGTTGATGCCCTCGCTCATGCCCAGGTCGTCTGCCCTAAAAATGACCTTCATCCCAAGCGCCTCCTTTACGCGCACAGCGAGAACAGACTCACTTTGTGCCATCGGTTGTACTCTGCCGTTTGCCACCCATGGTATAGGACGTCCCCGTCCGCTCAAGGACGGCTTTTTCCGCGCACAATCCGGTAAATGAGGCAATTGAGCTGCTAGGCGCAGCGCTCGTATAGTATTTCTATCAACGATATCTGAATGCGGCGAAATGCCCCGATGCCCTAGGGGGCGACATGGATAGGGAGCTCCTCAATCTTCTTGAGCTCATCGAGCAGAGCGACTATGTAACGGCAGAACAACTTGCCCAACATATTCAAAAGAGCGAGAAGACGACGCGCACGCGCCTTAAGGCGCTCCGGCAGAATCTTGCAGAAAGTGGCGCCGAGCTTGTCTCCAAGCCACGCCACGGATACCGCCTCGAGATTAACGACGCTGAGCGCTACCATGCCTGGCGACAGCGTAGCCTACAACGCATTGCCCGCCACACGCCTGAAACCGCCGAAGAGCGTCTTATGTATCTCGTAGAGCGCTTCATAAGCGGATCGTTCTTCAAGCTCGCGGACGAGTCGGAAGCCTTGTTTGTCTCTACCAAGACACTCTCGCAGGAAATTCGCCATGCAGAGTCTATCCTTACACGCTCCGGCCTCACGGTGGAGCGTGTCCCTGGATACGGGATGAGAGCCATCGGAGACGAATTTGCCTTCCGCAAGGCAATCATGCACTGCTTGCGATTCCATACGGTCGGTTTTGATGATTGCCGCAGCGTACAAGATCAAGCCGCGGCAATCATCGGAGATCTTGTCGTGCAGACCTTTGCTGCCGAAAACGTCGTAATGTCCGAGGCTGCCCTCGAAACATTCATTCTCTATCTCGTGGTGTCAAGCGCACGCTGCCACCGTGGCCACATCATAGAGGACGTTTCCGGGCGAAACGCCTGGGAAGGCGCGGAGCATGACCGACATTGCGCGCACGTCGTTATAGAACAGCTGGAAGAACACGACATCCCGCTTGACGACACCGAAGGCGAGGTCCAGCTCATAGCTGCCTTCGTTGCCGGCGGTGTCGTGCGCCACGACGCATTCGGACTCGATGGGAACCTCGTTATCTCGGAGGATATCCAGCGTCTCATCGACCCTATGCTCGATGCCATCTACGATATGTACGGCGTCGACTTCAGCGATAATTTGCGTCTGCGCCTTATGCTGGGAAACCATCTCATTGCATTTGATATACGCATGCGCTATGGCATCGAAATCACAAACCCCCTGCTTGCAGAAACACGACGCGCCTACCCCTTCGCCCACGCACTGGCGCAGCAGGCGGCATTGCCACTCGCTGCTCACTACGGACGCCCCGTATCCGAGCACGAGATTGCCTACTTCACCATAATGTTTCAAATGGGACTCGTCATGCAGCGACGCATTCCTCATAAGAGCCGTGTGCTCCTGGTTTGTGCGACGGGTAAATCGAGCTCGCGCTTTTTTGCTTATCAGTTTGAAGAAGCATTCGGCGATTACATCAGCGAGCTCACCGTCTGCAGCGTCTTTGAGCTCAACCACATCGACCTCAATACATTCGACTACATCTTCTCGTCCGTCCCCATTGACCGAGCGGTTCCCAAGCCCATCATGCAGGTGAACAGCTTCCTTGAGGCGCGCGATATGAACCGCGTACGTCGTAGACTTGAACTGGGGGATAGCTCATATCTACGCCGGTTCTACCGGCCAGAGTTCTTTTTCACGGGCCTCACGTCGCGGCGTCGAGACGACGCGCTCGCCGAACTCTGCGAACTCGTCCGACAAGTGCGACCCCTACCGGACAACTTCCTCGGCTCCGTGTTGGAGCGTGAGAAACATGGAAGCACCGATTTTGGTAACCTGGCAGCTCTGCCTCATCCCGTAGAGGTGCTTCCCGACGAAAACCTCGTGGTCGTGGGTGTTCTCAAGCGCCCCATCCGTTGGAAAACCAATGACGTCCAACTCATCATCCTTACGTCGATCTGCGACTCAACCGCAGACGAGACCCAACGATTCTATCAGACGACCGCACGGCTTCTTACCGACGAGAAGCGGGTACGCTGCATCGTAGAGGGTGGCAACTACGAAACCCTCATGCGTGCCCTGTGCGGCTAGAAGGAAGGGGTGCGCATGGCGTTACCAGCTGATTTTCTATGGGGAGCCGCTTTGGCGGCAAATCAATGTGAGGGGGCCTATCAAGAAGACGGCAAGGGTCTCTCGGTTGCCGATGTGATGACCGCCGGCGCGGTCGATACGCCTCGACGTATAACGACCGACGTTGAGGCAGGGGTCTACTACCCGAGCCACGACGGCGTGGATTTCTATCATCGCTACAAGGAAGACATAGCGCTCTTTGCCCAGATGGGACTCAAGGTCCTGCGCCTCTCCATCGCATGGAGCCGCATCTTCCCCGAAGGCGACGAGATCGAGCCCAACGAGCGCGGCCTCGCTTTCTACCGTAGCGTATTTGCCGAGCTTAAGCGCTACAACATAGAACCTGTTGTTACGCTTTCGCATTACGAGATGCCACTTGGCCTCGTGAGAAAGTACGGGGGTTGGCGCGATAGGCGTCTCGTGGACTTCTTCGCGAGGTACTGTGATATATGCTTCCGGGAGTTCGGCGATACTGTGCGCTATTGGCTCACGTTCAACGAGATCAACGTTGCCGAGTACAATCCGTGGTCGCCCACCGGCATCAATAAGCGACCGGGAGACGAGGGCTATTGGCCCACCATCTATCAGGCGGTCTACCACCAATTTGTCGCAAGCGCTAAGGCGGTCATCCGAGCGCACGAGATCGATCCCGGCCTCAAGGTCGGTTGCATGACACTCGCGGGCATTGTGTATCCAAAAACCTGCCACCCGCTCGACGCGAAGGCGGCAGACGATTTCCAAAACGATATGCTCGCCTTTGCGGATGTGCAGGTGCGCGGCTATCTCCCCTCCTTCTTAAGCAAGGCCATGGGGCGACGCGGGGTTACCCTTGTGCGCGAGGCGGGAGATGACGAGATTCTCCGCGCCGGTACGGTAGACTTCGTTGGCTTTAGCTACTACTCATCGATGGTGCAAAGCGGCACCGAAGCCGACGCCGAAAAGACAGGCGGCAACATGGTGAGCGGCGTGAAGAACCCCTACCTCGAAACGAGCGCTTGGGGTTGGCAGCTCGACCCCATGGGCCTGCGTCTGACACTCCGCCTGCTTTACAACCGCTACCAAAAGCCGCTCTTTGTGGTAGAAAATGGCCTCGGCGCAGCAGACGAGGTGGTAGATGGGCGCGTTGATGACGACTATCGCATCGCCTACCTTCGCGCGCACATAGCTGCCATGATCGACGCGGTCGATGAGGACGGTGTGGACCTGATGGGGTACACGCCCTGGAGCGCGCTCGACCTCGTCTCCGCCGGCACGGGAGAGATGAAGAAGCGCTACGGCTTCATCTATGCCGACCGGGACAACGAGGGCGCTGGCACGCTTGAGCGCATTCCTAAAAAGTCATTCTTCTGGTATCGCGACGTCATCGCATCGAATGGTACGAACCTGTAATTCGCCAATCAGTCACACGGCTGTTTATGTCACATGGACAAGCGAGCGCAACGCTGCCTTGTTGCGCTCGCACAACAACAGAAAGGATATTGCACCATGACTCCCGATGAAGAACTGCAAGTTTTTAAGCTCATCAGCACGGCAGGCACTGCAAAGAGCGCCTACATGGAGGCCATCAAGCACGCGAAAGATGGCCGAGCAGATAAGTCTCCCGCCCTCATTGCAGATGGCGATGCAAACTTTCTGGAAAGCCACGACGTTCATCTGGAAATGATCTCCTCCGCAGCTCAGGGAGTCAATGCCCCGGCATCGCTTATTCAAGTTCATGCAGAGGATCAGCTCATGACGACCGAGGTCACCAAGGCTTTTGCACGCGAGCTGGTTGACCTGTACCGCATGATCGACGCCATGCAGAACCGTATCGATGAACTGGAGAAGAAGGTCAACGCAGCGTAAATCTTGTGCGCCATAACCGGCTAGAGATAATCGGCAACGCCAAGTACAGGGCCCCGGGCATTCAGCCCGGGGCCCTTCTTGTGGGGAGGCGTCGTCCTTGTGGTGGAGGTGTCGTCCGCGCCGTCCAATCCATACGGCGCTACGAATCGAGCCCGCGCAATACGCGGCGTCGGTATACAAAACGAGGTGGGCAGCGCTTCTGCAGCACCTCCCACCTCGCAAAACAAACGCGGCAATATGAAGGGGACTTGTTACTATGCCACCTGTGCTTCCTGCTCCGCCTTGAGCCTGGTGGCGTCCATCGCCTTGATAAACGGAATCCAAATCAAGATATCGATGATGAGAAACACGACCTCAGCGATGGCAATGCTGATACCACCGGAAAGCATGCCAGTGATGACCACCGGGATGTTGAACGGCAGGATGCCGACGCATTTTGCCACAATACCCAGGGACTGCAGTGCGTACATTCCAATGACATTGACAAGAGGCGTCACGATAAACGGAATAGCAGCCACGGGGTTCAGCACAATGGGGAGGCCGAAAATAATCGGCTCGTTGATGCCAAAGAAACCGGGCGCCAGCGCCACCTTGCCGACCGTACGCAGCTGAGCGGAACGGGCGACCAAAAGGATGGCAATGGGAACGGCGGGGTAGGCAATTGCGATGGTCGTAATGTAATTGAAGTTCATACCGATGATGTTGGGGAGAGCCTCGCCAGCAGCGTAGGCGGCCTGGTTGGCACCATCGAGCATCATGAAGAGCGGGCCGATGAGGCTCGTGATAAAGCCGGGATGAATGCCGAAGCACCACAGCAGGCACATGATCACGCTAATGAGAACAACGGAAGCGATGTTGCCGCCAATCAGGCCCTGGATGGGCATCTGGATGAGAGCGTAGAAACAGCTGAACGCGTCGCCCCAGGGAGTCAGCGCAAAGATCATGCGCACCACGATAGCGCACAGCGCAATGGCAAACGCGGGAATGAGCGAAACGAAACTGTTGGACACAAAGTCGGGCGTGCCAGTGGGCATCTTAATAACAATGTTCTTAGAAACAATAAGGTGGAAGAGCTTCGTTGCAAGGAACGCAATAACGATGCCCAAGATCATGCCTTTAGTGCCCAGATAGTCAAAAGCAAGCGACGTCACACCATCTTCTGAAGTCAACGTAGGCATCAGCGCAACATAGACAACAAGGGCGAGCACACCGGCGGCAGGAGCCTTAACCCCGATGTTCTCACCGTACGAGCGCGCAACACCGTAGGTGAAGAACAGGCCGAGCATGTTGGTGGTTGCGTTCACCACGGCAGAAAGCGCCACATTGACGCCGCTCGTTGTAAGGAACTCCTGATAAGCCGGAATGGGAATGCCCGAGAACAAGCTTGCGAACGATCCGACGATGATGATGGGGAACATCGACATGATGCCCGACGAAATCGCCTGGAGAATCGTATTTTTGCTGACAGCGTTACCCCAAGAAGAAATCTTGGCAATGATACCGTTAATGGATGCCATGTGCGACGCGCCTCCTAGTTCTCACCCATAAGGGATTTGGCCTGGGCAAGCGCAGCGTTGCCATCCATCGTGCCGTACGCCACCATGTCAATGACGGTAACCGGCACGCCCGGGCATGCCGCGCGAACTTCATCGGCTTGGAACTGAATCTGAGGGCCCAGCAAAATGCAGTCGGCATCCGAGGCGACTTCTGCCGCCTTATCAGTGGAGTAAGCGGCAATGGCGCACTCGAGGCCCTCGGTGGCGGCGGCATCCTTCATCTTCTGAACCATGAGGCTCGTAGACATGCCGGAATTGCACAAGAGGATAATCTTCTTCATCGGCTTCCCCTTCTCGTTATCGTTATCGTGGAACCGTTCGAAGTGCATGCGAAGCTTCGATGACACCACTATATGAGGGGAAGTACGGCCACTCCATAGCCGTTCTTGCCACGTTCGAATCCGGCAAGGGTGGGTAGGCCCCTTTAGCGCTTGAGCTTTTCCTCGCGGGCGACGAGGGCCTGCTTGAGCGCACCGAGGTCGCGCTCGGTGCGCTTGGCGCGGCGCGACAGAACAAACGCGTAAACCGCAAGTGCGAGCCAAATGCCCACATAGGCAGCTATAACAAAAGGAGCGGCCGGGAGAACTCCTCGAACGGCACGCCGGTCCAGCCCCTGCCCTCGAAGAAGTCGCACTTGAGCGTGCCGAAGAACCCCTCGGCACGCGCGTTGTCGGGGCTCCGGGCCCTCCTCGACATCGAGCGCCTGACCCCGGGCCCGCACGCCTCGCGCCACTCGCGCCCCATGTAGACGGCGCCGCCGTCGTAGCGCTTGCATTGAATCGCCCACCATTCCCCCGCCTCGGCGGTCTGGGCCATGAGGTCGATTCCGTTGTCTTGGGTGTCGTGGACGGGACAATCGTCCCATTCGAGTGCCTGGGCTATCGTCCCGACACGGGAAAGAACAGCGCGTAGAAGGGGTCGTTCTTGAGATAGCAAACGCAGGCCGCCTCGTACTTGTCGCCCTTCTCCTTGGTCGTTGCCGACCCGTTGACGATGGGATCAAGGGCATCGTAGACGGTCTTCATATAGCGATTCCCTTGTTGTTATTCAGACGTCACTATTTTAGCTAAGGACCGCCGGAACTCTTTCTAATTGGAGTTTATCGGTCGACAAGTCAAACCGCCCGGCCCGCGATTATCAATGGTTTATATGCTTCACAAAATAAACTGCCACAGGATTCACCCGCAATTCACCCGCAAAGTAAACCAATAAAGAAAAAGCTCGGAAGCAATTATGCTTCCGAGCTGCAAGTTCTTGGTCGCGGGGGCAGGATTTGAACCTACGACCTCCGGGTTATGAGCCCGGCGAGCTACCAGACTGCTCCACCCCGCAATGTCTGGACGCCTCATGTGCGCAAGAAAGAATATTACGCGGGAGTTCGGTAAGCGGCAAGGAAAATCTCGTAGAGCATAATTCCTTCATATTTAGAACTCCTCAGCCCCTATCACCGTGAACGAATCGCAGCCGAGCGCCGCCGGCGGCGCGTATACAATGGTGCGCGTCCTTTTACGCCGACACCTGGAGTAGACATGCTGCTCGCTATCGATATGGGAAACACGCAGACGGCCATGGGCCTGTTTGACGGAGACGAGCTGGTGCAGTCGTGGCGCATGCCCACCGACCGCTCCTATACCGCCGACGAAATCCACGTGCGCCTGATGGGCTTCTTTAAGATGTACGACCTCTCGCTCGGCGCGGTCGACGCGATCGCCTTTGCCGGCGTGGTGCCGCAGCTCTCGCGCGAGTGGCACGCCGTGGCCAACCGCATCGCGGCAGACGCCATCGTCATTGGGCAGCAGACGGCGGCCGTGACCAAGCTGCGGGCGGCGCGTCCCCAGGCCGTTGGTGCCGACCGCATCGCCAACGCCGTCGCTGCCGAGACCTTCTACGGCGCTCCGGCGATCGTGGTGGACTTTGGCACCGCAACCAATATCGACGTTATCGACGAGGACGGCTATTACATTGGCGGAGCGATTGCGCCGGGCATCCGCATTTCGATGGACGCGCTCGCCGCCCGAGCCGCCAAGCTCGCTAGCGTTCCGCTCGAGGCGCCCGAGCACGCCATCGGCCGCGATACCGAGGAGTGCATCAAGGTCGGCGCCGTAACGGGCGCCGCCGCCATGGCCGAGGGCCTGGTCGCGCGCATGAAGCGCGAGCTGGGGCGCGAGGACGCCACCGTTATCGCCACGGGCGGCCTCGCCAGCATCGTCGCCGATTCGACTGATGCCTTCGACATAGTCGACGGCCAGCTCACCATCAAAGGCATCTGCGAAATCTACCGCCGCATGCAGAAGCTGGGGTAAGGCGGGGTTTAAGTCGAGCGCGAGCGGCGAACTAGGCAACGCATCGGTCCTATTCCTCAAAATCGAAATATTTTTCGATTTTGAGGAATAGGACCTTTTGCTAAGCCTCGCCGCACAACCACCTCGCCAGGTCCACGATCTGCACCCCATCGCGATCCGTGGCCTCGTGATGCGTGCGAGCAAGAATCATCTTGGGATACGCATCGCCAATGCTCAGCAGTGGCGAAATCTCGCGTTCAAACGTCTTATCCGAGCTAATGTCGTCGCTCACCTGGATATAGAGCTTCTCGCTCCGTTTGATTGCTACAAAGTCTATTTCCTTTTTATAGAGCACGCCGACGTATACCTCGTATCCGCGCCGCAGCAGCTCGATGGCCACCATGTTCTCGTATACGCGCCCCCAATCCATATCACGTGTACCAAGCAGTGCGTATTTGAACGCGTGGTCTGCCAGGTAATACTTCTCGCCGCTCTTAAGGTATTTTTTGCCGCGAATGTCGTACCGACGAACTTTATAGAAGGCAAACGCATCGCACAGGTACCCCATGTACGTGCCGACCGTCTTGTTCGTAATCTTTAGCCCATCCGCATTCAAAACATCTGTAATGCTGCGTGCCGACGTTATGTTGGAGACGTTGTCCATCATGTAATCGGCAATGCGCAGCAGTGCCGATTCGTTTCTCACATTATGCCGCTGCACGATATCCCTCACGATGAGCGTTTTGAAGACATTGGAAAGATATTGGTAGCGCTGCTCCTGCAGTGGATAAGGGTAAGAGCCGGACATACCGCCGGTTCTCGCATACTCATCGAAGTCGTGATCGACCTCGCCCTCGTCACTATAGAAGCGATACTCCTCAAACGAGAATGGGAAAACCTCGATCTCGAACGTGCGCCCCGTAAAGAGCGTCGACAGATCGCTCGACAGCAAAAAGGCGTTCGATCCGGTGGTGAAGATGTCGTACTGCTCGGATGCATGGAGGCTGTTAATCGCGCGTTCAAAGCCGTCGCACATCTGAACCTCGTCGATAAGCAGGAAGTTTTGCTTGTCGGACACTCGATGCTCTTTCACATAGGCGAGCAGGGCATGATATTCGAGCAGGCCCTCGAACTCGTCGAGGTTGTAATTGATATGGATGACATTCGAATTGGACAGATTTGCCTCCACGTAATCGCGGAGGGCCTCGAGCAATTTTGACTTACCGCTACGGCGAATGCCCGTTATGACCTTGATGTCCGGTACGCCAATAAGGCTCGTCAACGTGTCCATATATGACGTTCTATTGATGAGTTTCATTGGGCCCCCTCGCGGTCTTTTATCGCTATTCCTCAAAACTGAAAAATTTTCAGTTTTGAGGAATAGGCTCTGTAACGAATATACCTCGCGAAAGGCCGAGCTGGCTTAATCCTATTCCTCAAAAACGAAAATTATTCAGTTTTGAGGAATAGGATCGAGATGCCGCCCTGCAGTCACGCAGAAGCCCTCCCCGGTGCAAGCCGAGGAGGGCTTCTGTCGTCATCGTTATCTTTGAGCGCGGGCGCCTCGCGCTACAGACCGCGAATGCGCACGGCCTCAGGCGGAAACTCTTGCTCACTGGCGTCGGTCTTAATGGTCGCGCGGCCCCAGATGTCCAGGCCCGCAAACACGCCGACCGCGAGCGGCAGGCCGTTGGGCGACACCGCCGCGACCTGGCGACCCAACAGCGGCACCATATCGAAGTACTCACCCAGCACCGGGGCCAGCGGGCCGGCAGCGCCCTGTGGTGTGTTGGCGGCAACCGCCCAGGCGTCCACGCGAGCGAGCACCGCCGCGGCCAGTGCCTCGACCAGTACCTCATCGCCCATATCCACGCCGAGCTCGCCCAGCGCCGCACGCTCAACATCCACCGTCACCGCGGCAAACATGCCCGCGGCACCGGCACCGCCGTTGACGGCGACGCGCGCGAGCGACGTCTCAAACGCAGGCGCGCCGCACACGATGTCACTCGGCCACTGGATGCCCACTTTGCCGGCAAGCCCCAGGCCCGGCGTTGCGGCCGTGCCCGCGAGCGCGTCCATCATGCCCATTGCGGCCACAAACGGCAGACCGTGGAAGGCGTGCATGTTCACATCGGGGCGCACGACCAGCGAAAACGTCAGCGATGCATCGCCCGCGCTCCATGCGCACCAGCCCGCGGACACACCCTCGCGGCCCGCGACGCGCGCAGCGTCAAGCTCGGTACCGGCGGCTACAGCATTCGTCCCAATCATCTACATGCGCCCCAATTCGCCCACGATATGGCCCACGCGGTCCTCGGGCTCCTTGACCTCGACACCGTTGTAGCGGAAGAACCGTGCCGGGTCGTGCATCAGGTCTTCGAGCGGCACCAGCACAAAGTCGCGCTCGCCGATCAGCGGATGCGGCAGGCGCAGCTTCTTGCCGCCGTGAGTCTCGCCATCCATCCATAGCAGGTCCAGGTCGATGGTGCGCGGGCCGTTTGCCTTGGCCTTTTTGGAGCGGTCGCGGCCCAGCTCGGCCTCGATCTTCATGAGCTCGTCAAGCAGCACCAGCGGAGCCAGCTCGGTCTTGATCTCGATGACGGCGTTGGCGAACGCGTCCTGGCGCATCTCGTAGGCCGGCTCGCTCTCGTAGATGCGCGAGCAGTTGGACACGCAGGTAAGCGGGATCTCGGCAATCATGTCGCGCGCAGCACGGATGTTGTCGCAGCGATGCCCCAGGTTGGAGCCCACGGCCACAAACGCGCGGCGCGGCTGCGGCTTGGCAACGGCCCAGTAACCGTTCAGGAACTGCGCAAAGCCCGCAACGTCATGCACACGCACGATGTTGGCGCCGGCCTGGATGGCGCCCAGGCACACGCCAAACGTGGCGGCATCGCGCGCGGCGGCTTCGGTCACGCCCGAGACGGCTCCCACAAAACGTTTGCGCGACACGGCGCACATGAGCGGATAGCCCAGCGACGCCATCTTGGCGGTCTCGCGCTGGATGACGATGTCCTCGTTGGCCGTCTTGCCAAAGCCCGGACCGGGATCGATGCAGATGCGGTCGCGCGACACGCCGGCATGAATGAGCGTGCGGGCCTGGTCGGATAGAAAGCCCATGACACGGCGCATGATGGGCGCCGAATCGGGCAGGGTGAAGCGGCGGAGCTGAGAGGTGGGCACGTAGGCCTCCTCGCGGCGGGCGCTGCGGCGCATCATGGCCGCCAGGTGGTCATTGGGCTCCGGCGCGGGCTCAGGGGCCGTGGCGGCCTCGGCGACAGGGGCAGCCTGCTCGGCGACCGGCGTCTCCTGCTTCTGCTCGTCCACGGGCGCGGGTGCGGGCTCGGGCGCGGGTTCCGGATCTCCAAACGGCAGCGAAGGCTGCACCACACCACCCGGAAGCTTGGCCTCCGTCTTGGGCTCGCCCAGCAGCTTGCCACGGCGACGGCGGGCAGGCTTCTCGGCCTCGCGCGCAGCCTCGGCGGCCGCCTCGCGCGCCTTCTCGGCAACAAACGCCGCGGCCGAGGTATCGAGCTGCACCGTTGCATGCGTGCGGGTGGGCGCCGCGACCTCGCCGGCGTGCATCACGATGACGCCGCAGGTGCTCGTTGCGACAAACTCGACCATCTTGGGGTCGGTGAAGCCCGTCACGTCGTTGACGATCGAGGCGCCGCAGCGCACGGCAGCCTTGGCAACCGCCACGTGACGCGTGTCGATCGAGACGATGGCGCCCTCTTTGGCCAGCGCGCGCACCACGGGCAGCACGCGGCGAGCCTCCTCGTCGGGGTTGACCGGGGTAAAGCCGGGGCGCGTGGACTCACCGCCCACGTCGATGATGTCAGCGCCGGCGTCGAGCATCGCCAGGCCGTACTCGATAGCGGCATCCGCATCGAAGTGCTCGCCGCCGTCGCTAAACGAATCGGGCGTCACGTTGAGGACGCCCATGATGCGCGGACGGTCAAAGCTGAGCTCGTACTTTCCGCACCGCCATGTCTTGCTATCGTTCGCCATGAACATCCTCCTAAAATGCCCGCGCCGCCGCGCCTGGGCGCTGGCGGCGGGGCCGCTTTGCAATCAGTCTTTCTATTGTATCCGCGCGCGCGGGCTAGAACGCAAACGCAGCCGCGATGTCGCAAGAAATCAGCAGGTCGGCATTTGTATCCTGATCGGTGGGAGCAAGATTGCAAATGGCCAGCGTATCGCCGGTAAAGTAGCGCGTAAGGCCCGCCGCCGGATACACCACGAGCGAGGTCCCGCCCACAATGAGGGCATCGGCCGCGGCGATGGCGGCAACGGCACCGGTAAATACGCGCTCGTCGAGCGGCTCCTCGTAGAGCACCACATCGGGCTTGATGCGCCCGCCGCACGCAGGACACACGGGCACACCCGCGGCACCCTCGTGCTCGCGCGCGCAAATCCACTCGGCGCTATAGACCGCGCCGCACGCCTGGCAAATGTTGCGGTGGACCGAGCCGTGCAGTTCAAACACGCGCTGCGAGCCTGCCATCTGATGCAGACCGTCGATATTTTGCGTCACCACCGCATCCAGCTTGCCGGCCCGCTCCAGCTCGGCCAGCTTGGTGTGGCAGCGGTTGGGCTTGGCGCCAAGCGCGATCATCTTGGTACGGTAGAAGTCGAAGAACTCGGCCGGATGCGCCTCGTAAAAGCTGTGCGAGAGCATGGTCTCGGGCGGATAGGCAAACTGCTGATGATACAGGCCGTCCACGCTGCGGAAATCGGGAATGCCGTTCGCCGTGGAAACGCCCGCGCCGCCAAAGAAAACCACGCGCTCGTGGGCGTCGAACAGCTCCGCCAGCGCCGCGGAGGCCTGCTTGGGGTCCGATATTGCCTGCGTCATATGAGTCCTCCGTCCGTGTTGGTCGGGCCGCGTCGGGCGATGTCATGCACGCAGCCTTTGAGTCGGCACACGCGGAGCCCGCCGGCGCCCCTGTTGCGCTAATCTTAAGCCTGCCAACCCCGTCGAAAGGACACCATGCCTCAGACTTACACTTTTGCCTCGTGGAACGTCAACGGCCTGCGCGCCGTGCTCAAAAAGGACCCGAGCTTTATCCAGATCGCGCAGGAGCTCGATGCCGACATCCTGGCGCTGCAAGAGACCAAGCTGCAAGAGGGCCAGGTCGATATCGACCTGCCCGGCTATCACCAAACCTGGAGCTACGCCGAGCGCAAAGGCTATTCGGGCACCGCGGTCTTTAGCCGCCAGGAACCGCTGCGTGTGCTGCACGCCGATGCCCTGCTGCCCTACGCCGGCGAGGGCGAGGCGGCCGAGCTCGTAGCGCAGGCTGCAACCGAGGGCCGCGTCTGCGCGCTCGAGTTCGACAAGTTTTGGTTTGTCGACGTCTATACGCCCAATGCCCAAAACGAGCTCGCGCGCATCGACGTGCGCATGGCGTGGGACGATGCCTACCGCGGCTTTTTGGGCGCACTTGAGCGCGAGGGCGGCAAACCCGTCGTAACCTGCGGCGACTTTAACGTTGCGCACGAGGAGATCGACCTTAAGAACCCCAAGTCCAACCGCGGCAACGCGGGCTTTTCGGACGAGGAGCGCGGCAAGTTTACCGAGCTGCTCAACGCCGGCTTTACCGACACCTGGCGCGCGGCAAACCCCGACGTCGAGGGCGTCTACAGCTGGTGGAGTTACCGATTTAATGCGCGCAAGAACAACGCCGGCTGGCGCATCGATTACTTCCTGGTGAGTGACGCCATCGCCGGCAACGTACGCGACACCGGCATCCGCGGCGACATCTTCGGCAGCGACCACTGCCCCGTCACCCTCGCGCTAGAGCTCTAGCCCCAGCTGATCCCCTGGGGACGGAGGAAAACGAATCATTTTGGGCCTCGTGGGGGTATCCACGTGACCCATCCGCCACGAAACACGCCCATCTACTACGTTTAAGCCACCACCCTCAACCACAGCGAACAACGCAAAAAGAAAACCGCACGTAGAAAGCCTGCGGTTTTTCATAAAACGCGGTCATGGTCGGGACTATCAAGCTAAACGTAGTAGATGGGCCAGTTTCGTGGCAAGCGCCGCCAACTGATTCCCTGGGGACATCTGGGGACGGAAGAAAATGGATCAATTTGGCTCTCTGAGGGTCACGATGCCCGTCATATCAGCCGGCCATTCCAAAACTATGCCGGTTTACGGGGCTGAATCGCGAACCCCCAACCATATGCAATTCCGAGATAATAAAACCGCAGGTAGACGGTGTGCCCTATTTCGAAAAATGCTGGTATAGTCGGCCCGCGCCAATCTAGCCCCGTAAACCGGCATAGTTTTGAAATGGCACTTCGGCAGTATTGATTCCCGCCCCGGCGCAACCAGCCCTACAGCCCGTATTTCACGACGACACGGTTAATGCGACGGCACCAAGGCTTGTACAAGGCGGCCAAAAACACGCAGGTCGCAAGGCCGTGCGTAATATCGAACGGCACTGCCGTGGCAAGACGCGCCACGGCACCCGCCCAAGTAAGCGGCTGTACAAAACCAATGATGTCATACGCGTTGATCACGACGCCATACAGCAAGCCCGACGCAAAGCCATACGCCAACAGTGCCGGCATTCGCACGGTGCCGTCGGCGCGGTCGAACGCGCCCGCATGCGCCAGTGCGCCACCGATATAGCCCACCAGACCCCAGGCATACATCTGCCACGGCGTCCACATGCCCTGCCCAAAAAAGAAATTGCTGGTCAGCGCTGCCAACGCGCCAACCATAAAACCATTGCGGCGACCAAGCGTCGCCCCCGCGATAATGGCGATGGCGCTCACCGGTTTAAAGTCGGGAATGGGGCCAAACAAGATGCGCCCCGCCGCGGCCAACGCCGCCAACACCAGCGTGGGCATAATCTGGCGCAGGCCCGGGCGCGACGCCTCGTAACCCGCAAAGAACAGCGCAAGCACCAGCGCCACCACGACAAGCATGGCAAGCGCCGCCTGCTCAATACCTGCCAGCAACGCTGCAGCCATCACCGCAGGAACCGCCAGCAGCAGCGGGATTTCCATATGTTGCAAGACACGCGACAACGGCAGCCCCCATCAAACGAATGTCCGTTTATGGTAGCACGGGCAAAATGAGGCCGACCAATCCCCCGGCCGGCCTTGGCTGCCAGTCGATCAGGCTTTCGCCACGCGACCGGTCTTGGCGCTATTCGCCCGTAACTTTAGCGGCAATGGCCGCGACAAAGGGATCAAACAGCAAGCCGCCCACAACGACAAAGGCCCATCCGCCCACCACGAGGCGAACCCAACGCGAGAAAAACGGCACACCGTCGATAACGCCAACGCCTGACTGAAACGCGACTTCAAATAGCCCGATAATGCAGAAGAGCAGAGTAGCGCCCACAACGGTTCCGCAAATCCGTGCGCCCGGAGTGTTCCGATCAAAACCAAAAAACTCAACGCACGTCTCAATTGCTTTGCCAAAGAGCGGCAAAAAACCCACGAACTGTGCAATACCGATGGCCAGAATAAGCTGCCCCCAGAAACCAGTAAGTCCCTGAAAATCTAAGCCAGGCTTTCCCTCAACAATCGGCAGAAATGAACACATGAATAGAGGATTAACGATGCCGTTGAGAATGGTCACAGCGGTACTCTTTTTTAGTGTCAAGTAGACCAACTCCTTTTGCCCTTGTCGGCCAGGCCCAAAGGGCGAAAACAGGTGTTACATAAGTGAATCGGGAGACGGCAGGAATGGAGACGCCAGCGCCGTCGCGCCAAACAAAACAGCGCACCCAAATAGAAGCGTTTCATAGCTCTCGCCAATGCAGAAGGAGAGGGCCACGGGAATCAAAAACGTAAGCCCCAGCGAAACGGTGCTCACCACGCCACCGGCGCTTCCTGCAAGCCCCTCGCGCACCTCGGGCAACATGTAGGGTAGCGACTGAACGACCGGACCGGCGACGGCAGTCGAAACGCCAATCGCAAACATGAGCCCGACAGAAGGCTGAGAGACAAAAGCCTCTCCGGCCCACATAAGGGCACTCCCCGCCATTGCGGCGATGGCCATAAACACGCGATAGTCGCCAAATTGCGCTCGCGCGTAGGGACCGGCCACGCTGCCGACAATCGACCCAAGCGTCACGAAAGAGGCAAGAAGCCCGGCGACCTGGGGCTCGGTTGAAACCTCAAGTGCCGAGACAAGATAACCCGAGTACGCCGTAGCCGATGCAAGGGCGACTCCAAGCAGTATCGCCACGAGCCAAACCATCGGCATCTTGATTACCGTCGCAAACGCACTTGCCGACGACGAAGCAGGCTCCGCACCCTGAACGCCAAGGCCATCTGCAGCCTGCAGAACATCTGCCGATGGCGCAACCAGCAGCCACAGCAATCCAAACATGGCAAATAAAACGGCAGCAAGGGCATATGCTCGTCCGGACGTTGCAAAGAGAGGAGAGGTTGCAAGCGAGCAGGCGATTCCGCCCGACCCCGCAGCGTAGAACCATCCCATGGCCCTATCGGTTTCTCCGCCAAAAGCGGAACCAAGCACTTTTAGAACGATGGCATTCACGACGCATGGTGCCGCGCCCAGAAGCATGGTCGCTGTGAACAGCGTCGCAAACGATGCGCACTCCGCGCGAGCAACCGCTGCAATTGCAGAAATCGCCGATGCGATGAATACGAGCACCTTCACGCCATATCGATCGGCGCAAACGCCGACAGGCATGCCGAATACAACGGCAGGAACAAACGGGGCAAACAGGACGGCTGAAAACTCGGCCGAGGTCAGATGCAGGTCCGACACAACCAGATGTGCCAATCCCGACACCTGATACTGCGCGTAGTTCGCAGCAAACACGATGCCGCACACCACAAACAGCAGGGCATATTTTTCGACCGTCCCTTTGCTCACGTTCATCACCCTATCTATGCTTCATCCTTGCGATAGACGACGCGTCCGTTAAAGATCGTCGTCTCGACTTCGAGATCGCGAAGCGCCATCGGGTTCATTTCAAACGGATTGCCCGACAGGATGACGATATCGGCAAGCTTGCCGGCGGCAAGGCTGCCCAAACGGCGCTCAAAGCCCTCGACATATGCTGAGCCGAGCGTGTGCGCTTGCAGCGTCTCGCCGAGCGTCAGGGCATTCTCGCGGAAGTATCCCTCCGCCGGGTGCCCGTCAAACTCGCTACGCGTCACCGCAGCATACACGGTATCGATAGGATCGATTGACATCACCGCAGGCCAGTCAGTACCAAGCCCTAAGTGGATTCCGCCATCGGCCTCTTCCCTATAGCGCCACATGTGGCTCATGCGCTCTTCGCCAAGAGACTCCTCGTACACGCCCTGCCCAAGGCCTCCGATGGGATGCTGCGGCTGAATCGCAGCATTAATGCCCAGGCGCTTCATGCGAGCAATATCCTCGAGCTTCAGGTTATCTGTATGCTCGATAGCAAAACGCGCCCCCTTGTTGCCGCACACCTCCTCGGCACGCTCGACGGCATCGATAATCATCGTGGCCGATGCGTCGCCGATAGCATGGATACGAACATCGAAACCATTCTTGTTGGCCTCGAGCACCATACAGTCAAGCGTCTCCTGGTTGCACGCCGGCTCGCCGCGGAAGTCCTTTCCCGTGGGGGCGTTAAGATACGGCTCGTGCATGTAGGCCGTGTAGGCCTCGGGGCAGCCGTCCAAAATGTACTTGAGACCCGCCATGCGCACGCGCTCGCTGTGATGACGCGCACGCAGCGCCTGCGACTCTGCCATCGGAGCATCGAGCGCAGAATAGTAGCTGATGCGCAGCGTGCTCAGGTCCTCGCTCGCCAGTCGGTCATAGATGTCGTACACGCCGGGCGTGGTCACGCCCAAAGGATACATATCACCAATCGAAGTGATGCCGAGCTTGTTGAACTTGCGCATCGACTTGAGCAACGACGCATCAAGGTCCGGTTTGTTGAGCACAACATCGAGCAAGATGTTCGTCGCCTGGGGCTCGGACAGAAAGCCATTGGGCTCGCCGTTGTCAAAGTGGCGGATAAGGCCACCTTCAGGCGTCGGGGTATTGCGGTCGATACCGACCGCCCTGAGCGCGGCAGTATTGCACCACACCACGTGCATTGAAAAGTCCGAGAGCACGATTGGGCGGTCGATATCGAGCGCATCGAGGCTGCGGCAATCAGGGTCAGTCGGGTTTTCCCACGCGGGCGAATACCAACCCTGACCGTAAATCCACGGATTGTCAGGATGCTCGGCGGCAAATTTGGCAACAGCATCCACGCAAGCCCGCTCGCTCGGCAGAAACATCAGATCGCAACAGAAGTCTTCATCCTTCTGGATTGAGCCGAGCGCAAAGTGCATGTGCGAATCGTTGAATCCGGGCATGACCAGTTTGTTGCCGGCGTCAATGACCTCAGTATCGGGACCGATAAACGGCTGCACCTTGTCGGGCGAGCCCACAGCCACGATCTCGCTGCCGCGAACTGCAACGCATCCGGCGTGAGGCTCAAGTTCCTCGGCAGTAAACAACGCCGTCGTCTTAAGGACGATATCAGCGGGAACTACCGCCTCCATGGCTACTCACCATCCTTAGCGGCGGCAGCCTGCATGGCCTTGCGGCCGAGCTCGGGCAGGAAGAAAACCGGAACTACGGAAAGCAGGAAGCAGAGGCTCTCGAGACCCATGTTCACAGTGTAGTCGGCACCAGCAACGGCAGAGATACCGATGGGCAGGAAATAGCTCATGAGCAGGGAGATGGTGCCCACGATACCGCCAGCGGAACCGGCATACTTATCACCAATCTCGGGAAGGAGAACAGGCATGGACTGCATAATCGGGCCGTTGATGGCGGTAAAGAAGCCATTGATGACCAAAATCGTCCACAGAAGGAAGCCGACCGGGGTGTACCACGTCACGAACATCGATATGGCACCGATGAGAGTAGTGACGATGAGAAAACCCTTGAACTTTCCAAGCTTATCGCAGAACGCAGGCCCCACGATGCAGCCGAAAAAGCTGCCAACGGTAACAATTGCGGCCATGAAACCAGCAGTGGCGACGTCTATGCCCTTGCCAAGCTGAAGCGCCTGAGGCAGGAAACCGGCATAGGCAGTGGTAGAAGCAAGTCCAAAACCGACGCCAGCGGAGATTAGCCATACGCCAGGACTCTTGATAGCAACCTTAAGGTAGTCGAGCACGGGCTCGGGCTCGGGGAGCGATTGCCCCTCGGGCACATCTCGGTCAAGCACAATCCAAAGAACCCAGGAGATGGTCATGACGACAGCAGCGACCATATAAGAGTTAAAGACGCTGCCGAACAAGCCAGCACAGATCTGAGCGACAACGATGGCAACGCACGAAGCCGCGTAGAACAAGCCCATGGCGAAACCAGTCTGTTCACGGAACCAGGTGCCGAGCACCTTGATGAGGTTGGCGTTGAGTGCCGAGATTCCCATGCCAATCAGGAACATCGATGCCATCTGCATCGTGAACGAATCGAGCGTAAAGCAACGGAGAAAACCGCCGGCAACCGAAATTGCGGTGCAAACCGTGACAACTTTCTTAGAACCGATACGGTCACCAAGGGCACCCAGCGGAATTGAGAAGAAAACGGCGGTAAGCATAGGAACGAGGAACAGCATCGAAAAGCCGACGGTATCGATATTGAGCATAGGCATGACCTCGACGGCGAGTGCTGAGACCTGGTACTGCATGTAGTTAGCCATAAAGCACAGCAAGCAAACGACTGAAACAATCGCCCAACGCCATGAAGGAAGCTTCTCTTCCATGATGACTCCTTTAATAAGTCGGAATAATCAAACAGCTTGGAGAACCGGGCCCTGGCTCTTAGGTATTCATATTTTGCGATTGGCCCCTCACCGAAACCATTCGGCTAACGGCTTATCATCATTCGAAAAAAGGAGTAGTATCTCTACGCAAATTAACTAAAATGCCAGCTAAACCACTACGCAATCTCATCGGAGGTCATCTTGAGCTTTTTGTCCGATTCTGAATGGCTCTGCTTAAACGATCTCGTGCTTTCGATTAATTCCATCGACAGCGACCGCGAGTTTCGCTCGACCGTCCTCAAAAAGCTGCGTTTTCTCATCCCCTACGAGTCGGCTGCATTTTTCCTGAGCGACCTTTCCAGGGATCTCGTATCCACCCCGCAAGAATGGAAAACGCGCGTCTTTCTTGACCCTCTTGGCATCGATGTCCCCGCTGGGATGCTCGAGCTCTACACCGAAAAGTACTGGCAGCAGGACATGATCGTCGCCCACCGCAATCTTACGCGCTCGACGGTGCTGCGCGAGTCCGATCAGCTCAGCCCTGGCGATATCGACAGCAGTTATATGAAGGATTATCTTGGCGGCCGCCACGTCGTCAACGTCAGTTTCTTTAATGACGAGGGCTTTTTGGGATCGCTCAATCTTAATCGCAAGAAAGAAGAAGGCGACTTTAGCGATCGTGAAGTTCAAATCCTTGAGCTCATCGAACCGCACCTCACAAACCGACTATCAAAATGGCGTGTACGCGCCGACCGCAGTTCGTCTGAAATCGTATTTGCTCACGACTACGACGTCTCAGCGCGCGAAATCGATGTGTGTCGTTGCGTGTTATCGGGCATGGACAATGCGGCCATCGCCGAAGAGCTATCCATCAGCACCGGCACCGTTAAAAAGCATCTGGAGAACATCTTTCGAAAAACACAGGTCAACAGCCGCGTTGGGCTCATGGCGCTCCTTCAGCAGTACACGGCGCTCAAGCAGTAAGACCGTTCTCGCCCGCGAACCCGCTCACGCCCTATAAAACACGTTGTCGGCAAAGAAGTCGGTCGGCGGCTCCATGCAGGCGATCTCGCCGCCAAACATCATGGCAATGTCATCGGCAACCTGCTCGGCAAAATCCAGATCGTGCGTGGCCATAATGACGGTGCTGCCAGCCTTCGCATGGTCACGCAGGGCGCGGGCGATAATGCAGCGACTTGCCAGGTCAAGGCCCTTGGTGGGCTCATCAAGCAACAGCAGCTCGGGGCCGATCAGCAGCAGCTTTGCCAACGCAAGCAGCTGGCGCTGTCCGCCCGAAAGATCGTAGGGGTGGCGCGTCTCCAGGCCGTCCAATCCCAGTTGCGCCGCACGCTCCCGCGCCAAGTTCTCGTCATATCCGCAGGTCGAGGCCCATTCCATCAGCTCGTCGCGCACCGTCTCGGCAACCAGCAGGGCCTTGGGGTTCTGCGGCAGCAGCGCAGCCGAAGCCGCCCCGCGCACCATGCGGCCGCGCTGCAGCTTGGCGGTCTTCGCCAGCACCGAGAGCATCGTCGACTTACCGCATCCGTTGCCGCCCACGATCACATGCACCGCACCGGCCGAAAACGCCACGTCGAGCCCGCGCAGCACCCAGCCGCCCGCGCGATCGTAGCGAAACCAGCTCCCTGCCAGGGTGGTAGCCGACCCGCCGTGCATTTTTTGGAGTATTCTGCTCCCATCCGTGCGCGGAAAGGCTTCCGAGCCGTTCTCGAGCGACGTTTGCGCCACAAATTCGGACGATTTGTCCAATTCCGAACTTTTTTTCGCGCTCGATACGTCCCCGGGCGGCTCCAGAGAGCCCAAATTGTCCTCACGCCTGCTGAATACTCCGTTTTTTGCACATCGGACGGCACCCCACCCCAACATGTCGTCGGAAAACAACGATTCTCGGCGTCCCAAAGAAGCCATATCCGCCACCTCGCGCACGCGACCGTCCTCAATCCGGTACGCACACGTCGCATACTCGAGCATTGGGCGCGGTTGATGCGTAGCCACAACAACCGTGCAGCCCAACTCACGGTTCACGCGAAACAGCGCGTGCAGAAAATTCTTCTCGGCAACGGGATCGAGCTGAGACGTGGGCTCGTCGAGTAGCAGCACACGCGGACGCAGCGCCAGAACGGCGGCAAGCGACAGCAGCTGCTTGCGGCCGCCCGAAAGCGTATCGGTATCGCGATGAAGCCAGTCCTCCAGACCAAAGAAATAGCTGGTCTCAGCTACGCGACGGCGCATCTCATCACGTGCTAGCCCCAAGTTTTCCAGGCCAAACGCCATCTCGTGCCACACGGTTTCGCACACGATCTGGTTCTCGGGATCCTGGAACACATAGCCCACGCGCTCCGCCGATGCCCGCACGTCCATGTCGGCAACGTTCTCGCCCAGCACGCGCGCATCACCAGTGCGCTCGCCCGCCGGAGCGATCTCGGGCTTGAGCAGCGACAGCAGCGTCGACTTACCCGAACCGGTACCGCCAACAAGCAGCGCAAATGCACCTTGGGGAACACGCCAATCAAGCCCCTCGAGCACCGGTGCCTCGGCCCCGGGATAGGCAAAACTAAGGCCCTGCACCTCAATCGCCGGCATATCCGGGCCGCACGCCGTGCCCGACACCGGGCCCCTATCCAACCGAGCCATCAGCCAAACCTCTTCTCATCAATCGCATGAAACGCGCAAGGCAGCACCATCCAGGCAGCGTACACGACATAGCCCGGCCACGGCGCCGGCACCGAGAGCTGCGGATAAAACGAATACTGCGTCGTCGCGGTCCACGCCACTGCCACCGCGGCAGCACCAAACAGTGCGAGCCCGGCCAGCGCGGCAACGTCGCTGCGCCCCAGTCGATACCGCGCATACGTCGTACGACGCGTCGCGGCACCCCACCCGCGCGAGCGCATCGCGTCCGCACGCTCCAGCGAATCTTCCATGCCCCAGCCCATCAACACGCTCGACGCCCGCAGGCGCGAGCGCACGGGGTCGGCCGGCGCGCGGCCCGGCACGTCAATCGCATCTTGCACCGCCAGTACCGTGCGGCCGCGGCGCAAAAACTGCGGGATAAGCCGCATGCACATCGAGATCATGAGCGCAATCACCGGTGCGGCATTGCCCAGCAGCGCGAGCACCTTGTCGTATTCGAGCATCGACGCCGCGGCCTCAAACCACAGCACGCTCGCCACAAACAGCCCGCCCATGCACAGGCCGTATACCATGCTCTCCAGATACACCGCGCGCATGCCAATACGGAACAGCTCCGTCGAGCCCGAGGCGCTAAACAGCGGATTGAGCACCGCGACGATCAAAATCACCGGCAGCTGCCAGCGGAGCGCGCCCAGCGTGCGGGCAGCCCCACGCGTCGCAAATCCATACGCCAGCCCGCCCGCAAGTGACAGCGCAATCAGTACCGGCTGCATCGAGAACATAGTGAGCCCCAGCGTCAGCACTATATAGAGTGCCGGCACAGCCGGATGCGACATCGAGAATGCCGCGACGGGCTCGCCGCCAAACTCCTCTCGTATGTTATCCACGGGCACCCCCGTTCCCTCGCTCAAACAACAGCTCCGCAGCACCGCCAACGCCGCACGCACGCAGTGCAAACGCCACGCCGGCGGCGCAAGCCTCAACCGCCGCAAACCAATCGTTACGCGCTCGTCATATGCCTGCGGTATCATATTGCGCCGTGTATCGTTTCCAAACACACGTCTCTATAACGTAACAGGAGATCACATGGACGCAACCGCAATTATCCTCGCTGCCGGCGAGGGCACCCGCATGAAGTCGAACCACTGCAAGGTTTCGCACAAGATCCTGGGTAAGCCCATGGTCCAGTGGATCGTCGACGCTACCATCAAGGCCGGCTGCAGCCGCGTCGTGGTTGTCATCGGCAGCCACGCCGACGAGATGCGCGCCCTCATCGACGGCGCCTACGCCAACAGCGCCACCAAGGTCGAGTGCGTCGAGCAGACCGAGCGTCTGGGCACCGGTCACGCCGTGAAGGTCGCGCTCGAGGCCTGTGGCATCACGCAAGGCCCCGTCGTGGTGCTCAACGGCGACCTGCCGCTCATCACCTCCGACACCGTCGCCAAGTTCGCGCAAACCGTCGCCACCGGCGAGCTCGCCTGCACCGTCATGACCATGACCCCGCCCGATCCTTTTGGCTACGGCCGCATCAAGCTGGGCGCTGATGGTCAGATCGAGCGCATCATCGAGCAGAAGGACTGCACGCCCGAGCAGGCCGCCACGCTGCTGGAGTGCAACGCCGGCTGCTACGCCTTTGACGGCGCGCAGCTCGCCGCCCACATTAACGAGATCGGCAACGACAACGCGCAATCCGAGTACTACCTGCCCGACATGCTCGAGATCATCAAAGGTCACGGCCAGGCAGTCTCCATCTTCCACTGCGACGACTACCGCGACGGTCTGGGCGTCAACAGCCGTATCCAGCTCGCGCAGCTTACCGCCATCGCGCGCGACCGCATCAACGAGCACTGGATGGCCGAGGGCGTCACGTTCATCGACCCCACGCAGGCTTGGATCGGCCCCGACGCCGTTATCGGCCGCGATACCGTCGTGTGGCCGCAGACGCACCTGATCGGCCACGTCACCGTGGGCGAGGAGTGCCAGCTCGGTCCCAACAGCCGCCTCACCGACACCACCGTCGGCAGCGGCTGCGTCATCGACGAGACCATCGCCATCGAGGCCGTCATCGAGAACGGCGTCGACTGCGGCCCGCGCGCCTACCTGCGCCCGGGCACCCACATGCTCGACGGATCCAAGGCCGGCACGCACGTGGAGATCAAGAAGTCCACGATCGGCGAGGGCTCCAAGGTGCCGCACCTGTCCTACATCGGCGACACCACCATGGGCTCCGGCGTCAACGTGGGCGCGGGCTCCATCACCTGCAACTACGATGGCGTGCACAAGCACAAGACCGTCATCGGCAAGGATGCCTTCATTGGCTCCGACACCATGATGGTCGCGCCCGCCCAGATCGGCGACGGCGCGCTCGTGGCCGCTGGTTCCGTCATCACCGAGCCGGTCCCGGCCGACGCACTTGGTCTGGGCCGCGCCCGTCAGGTAAATATTGAGGGCTGGGCCGCCGATTACCGCCGCCGCCTGCACGAGGATGACGAGGTATAACGTTTTACCAAGCACAAAAGGAGCTGCTCCATGGGGGCGGCTCCTTTTTCTATCGTGACCTGCGCAACCGGATGAGTGGTCGGTTCGTGTCCGTTGGCGGTAAAGACGTTATCAGGACCCGATAAACCCCGCCGCGCGGTTACAATGCAACAAGGCATCTATATGGCATTCGATGTATAAAGGAGAAGGGTAATGCCGATTAATGATCCCGAGAAGTCGGAGAATATGCGCAAGTCCATCCGCGTGTATTCCGGTTCCTCCAACCGTCCCCTCGCTCAGAAGATTGCTGAGTACCTTGGGGTCGAGCTTTCGGGCCTTACGCTAAAGCAGTTCGCCAATGGTGAGATTTACGCCCGCTACGACGAGACCGTCCGCGGCGCCGACGTCTTCCTGATTCAGTCCGTGGCCGGCGGCAACGTCAACGACATGCTCATGGAGCTGCTCATCGCCACCGACGCTGCCAAGCGCGCATCCGCCCGCTCCATCACCGCCGTTATCACCCACTACGGCTATGCCCGCCAGGACCGCAAGGCCGGCCCGCGCGAGCCCATCACCGCCCGCCTCGTCGCCAACCTGCTCGAGCGCGCCGGCGTCAACCGCATCATCACCCTCGACCTGCACCAGGGCCAGATCCAGGGCTTCTTCGATATCCCGGTTAACCACCTGTCCGCACTGCCGCTGTTTGGCCAGTACTACAACGACATGCACTTCGACACCGACAACCTGGTTGTCGTCTCCCCCGACGTGGGTCGAGCCAAGGCCGCCAAGAAGCTGTCCGACATGCTCGGCTGCGACCTGGCCATCGCCCACAAGGGCCGTCCGCGCCACAACGCCGCCGAGGTCATGGGCATCATCGGTGACATCAAGGGCAAGACCTGCATCATCAACGACGACATGATCGACACCGCAGGCACCCTGTGCGCCAACGTCAAGGAGCTCAAGGCCATGGGCGCCGGCGACATCTACGTGTGCGCCACCCACGGCATCTTCTCCGGCCCGGCCATCGAGCGCCTGAACGATGCCCCCATCGTCGAGTGCGTCGTCACCGACGCCATCCCCGTCGAGGTCGGCGGCAAGATCAAGACTATCTCGGTCGCCGAGGAGTTCGCTCAGGCCATCTCCGCCGTTTACCACGAGGAGCCCGTCTCCACGCTCGTCGGCGGCGACTTCGCGCTGTAGTCGCTCGACCCTCGCATCCCTCCGGAAGCCCCGGACGCGCCTGCGGGGTTATCACGCGAACGTCCTCGCCGCTTTGCGGCTGCGGGATGTTCGCTTTGATAACCCCTCCCGGCGTGTCCGGGGCTTCCTGCTGTCTCGGGGCAGCTGTTTTCTGAAATGACTTTGCTGCAACCTTTCCTCGCCTTCGGCGGGCGTGGTAGCCTTTGTCGTTGATTAAACTTTTATGTGTAACGGAAGGACAAATATGGCAGCTGCACAGCCGCTTAAGATTCGCATGGTTGCCGGACTTGGCAACCCGGGTGAGGAATATGCCGAGACCCGCCACAACGCCGGCTTTAAGGCGATCGATGAGCTGGCCCGTCAGGCCGGTGTCACGTACTGGAAAAACCAGGCCGGCGCCGAGGTCGCACTCATCAACATCAACGATCCCGAGGAAGAGGGTGGCAAGCGCCAGATCGTGCTGGTCAAGCCGCAGTCGTACATGAACACCTCGGGCGGACCCATCTCCAAGCTCTGCCGCGAGTACAAGATCAAGGCCGAGGAGCTGCTCGTGATTCACGACGAGCTCGACATTCCCGCCGGTGACGTGCGCGTCAAGGTGGGCGGAGGCCATGCCGGTCACAACGGCCTGCGCTCCATCATCGACAAGATGGGCAGCCGCGACTTTAGCCGTATCCGCACCGGCATCGGCAACCCTCCCGGCAAGATGGCCGTGGCAGACTATGTGCTCAAGCAGCTGCGCGCCCGCGAGGCCGAGGACTTCCAGGACACCTGCGCCCGCGCCGCAGATGCCGCCGGTCTGGCCATCGTCCACGGCGTAATCTACGCCCGCGACCACATCAACGGCGCCGCCTCCGCCAACGGCAAGCACTAAAACCTACCGTTTAGGGACAGGTTTATTTTGGCAGGTTTTATCTGCGGAAACGCCCCGGTGGCCGCATCGCAATAAACCCCGCGCCGCCATACACGCATAACACCCCAAAGGGGGCCGGCCTCATCACAACCCGAGGCCGGCCCCCTTTGCCGTTTTGCCTGATAAAACCGACCAAAATAAACCTATCCCTATTTGGTAGGTCGAAGTGGATAAACCCTTTTCCCAACCGCCGAAGACACACGTAAACAGCATGTCCATGAGGGTATAATTTGCACCGTATGTTTGCACAACGCCTGTGCGCGTACGGTTTTACTCGGGCTACCGTCCATTTCCGTGGAGGCACGGTTCGGCGGCCCTAACAAGAGAGGGGTTCTATGTATAAGATCCTGGAGAAGACGCAGTTCTCGGAGAAGGTGTTCAAGTTCCGCATCGAGGCGCCCGCGATCGCCAAGCATGCGCACGCTGGACAGTTCCTCATGGTTCGCGCCAACGAGACGGGCGAGCGCGTCCCGTTTACCCTAGCTGGTTGGAACGGTGACGAGGGCTGGGTCGAGTTCATCTTCATGGTGATCGGCAAGACCACCGAGATGCTTTCCACCTATGAGGCCGGCGAGTCACTGCGCGACGTCGTGGGCCCGCTGGGCGTTCCCACCGAGATGGCCGAGGGCCCCTGCGCCGTCATTGGCGGCGGCGTCGGCCTGGCAATTGCCTTCCCGGTCGCCAAGCACCTGGTCGAGACCGGCCACGAGGTCCACGCCATCATGGGCGCCCGCACCAAGGACCTCCTGCTCATGGAGGACCAGTTCCGCGAGCTCCTCGACGAGGACCACATCCATATCACCACCGATGACGGCTCCTACGGCGAGCAGGGCGTTGTCACCGCTCCGCTGGAGCGCCTGCTGCAGGACAAGGCCGTGAGCCAGGTCTTCTGCGTCGGCCCCGTTCCGATGATGAAGTTCTCGACCCTCACCGCCCAGAAGTACGACACCCCCATTACCGCGTCCCTCAACCCCATCATGGTTGACGGCACCGGCATGTGCGGCTGCTGCCGCGTCGAGGTGGGCGGCGTGACCAAGTTCGCTTGCGTCGACGGCCCCGACTTCGATGCCACCCTGGTCGACTGGGATGACCTTCGTGCCCGCCAGGCCGCTTACCGTTCCGAAGAGGGCGAGTCCCTCAAGGCCTATGAGGAAAAGAGCTGCGCATGCCACTAGTTAACGGTCGTTTCGTTGCCGATATGAAGTCGCCCCGCACCCCCGATAACGAGGAGCCGGCTGCCGAGCGCGCCTGCGACTTCCGCCCCGTCGACAAGGGCTTCACCGAAGAGATGGCGCTGGCCGAGGCCGAGCGCTGCCTCAACTGCAAGAAGCCGTTCTGTGTTGAGGGCTGCCCCGTCAACATCAACATCCCCCGCTTTATCGAGCAGATCCGCGCGAAGGACTTCGGCGGCGCTCTCGATACCATCCGCGAGGACTCCATGCTTCCCGCCATCTGCGGCCGTGTCTGCCCGCAGGAGAACCAGTGCGAGGGCAAGTGCATCCGTGGCAAGAAGTCCGAGCCCGTGGCCATCGGCCAGCTCGAGCGCTTCCTGGGTGACCGCCCCGAGCTCGCCTCCACGCCCAAGATGGCCCCCAAGAACGGCAAGAAGGTCGCTGTCGTCGGCTCCGGCCCGTCCGGCATCACCTGCGCCGGCGAGCTCGCCCGTAACGGCTTTGACGTTACCGTCTTTGAGGCCTTCTTCACCGGCGGCGGCGTGCTGGTCTACGGCATCCCCGAGTTCCGCCTGCCCAAGGCGGTCGTCAAACGCGAGATTGACGGCCTGGAGGACATGGGCGTCAAGTTTGAGTACAACTCCGTCGTGGGCAACATGGCCACGGCCGAGGAGCTGTTCGAGCAGGGCTTCGACGCCATCTACGTGGCGACCGGCGCTGGCCTGCCCAAGCTCCTCAACGTCCCCGGCGAGAACCTGCCCAACGTCTTCTTCGCGAACGAGTACCTCACCCGCGTGAACCTGATGAAGGCCAACAAGTTCCCCGAGTACGACACCCCCACCAAGCACGGCAAGAACGTCGTCGTCTTTGGCGGCGGCAACGTGGCCATGGACGCCGTCCGTACCGCCAAGCGCCTGGGCGCCGAGCACGCCATCATCGCCTACCGTCGTACCGAGGACGAGATGCCCTGCCGTCGCGCCGAGCTGCACCATGCTAAGGCCGAGGGCGTCGAGGTTCTGCCGCTCGTCTCCCCGCTCGAGTTTGTCGCTGGCGAGGACGGCTCCGTGTGCGCCGTCAAGGTCCAGAAGATGGAGCTCGGCGAGCCTGACGAGTCCGGCCGTCGTCGCCCGGTGCCCATCGAGGGCGCCATCGAGGAGATCCCCTGCGACGTCGCGATCTCGGCTATCGGCACCAACGCCAACCCCTTCGCAAAGAAGATCGGCGGCAAGATGGAGCTCAACAAGTGGGGCTACATCGTCGCCGACGAGGAGACCGGCCAGACCACCGATCCCCGCATCTGGGCCGGCGGCGACATCGTCACCGGTGCCGCTACGGTCATTCTGGCGATGGGCGCCGGCAAGAAGGCCGCCGCTTCCATCACCAAGAGCCTGCTGGGCGAGTAATCACCTACAGCACTAGCTATCAAACGGCAAAGTCCCCGTCGAGCACACGCCCGGCGGGGACTTTTTCTATGCCGGCCGCCCAAACCACCACGATGGGGCAGGCACCTTTGTGGTGGTTTGGGACTTGCCCGGTCGTTTTGTCTCAATCTGTAACAGCTGGAGTCCGTTGAGCCCTGCAGTTGTTACAGATCAAGATATTGTGCCGGCCGGCCACGCTGCATCTCAATCTGTAACAGTTAGAGACCAAATATGCCGCCTGGTGTTACAGATCAAGACGTTGGGCTGACGGCCGAACGGTTCATCTCAATCTGTAACAGTTAGAGCCATTTTCGCTGGCTTGGTGTTACAGATCGAGACTATGCAAAAGCCGAGGATAGGCACTGCCGCCAAGGCCTTCCCCTCGGCCTAAAACAAAAACCACCACAAAGGCGCCTGTCCCCTTTGTGGTGGTTTCGACCGGTTAGCCTTCGAGCTGAGCCACCTTGTAGCGGTAGGCAGCGGCGATGACGTCCTTGCAGCCCTCGCGGCCCAGCTTGGCGCGGTTGACGACGATGTCCTTGCCGCTCGTCATCTTCCACTTGCCGGCGCTGTAGCGCTTATAGAACGCCTCGCGCGCCTTCTGCTGCTGTTTGACCAGCTTGGCACCTTTCTTTTTGTTAAGTCCGCGCTTCTTGCGCACAATCTCGACGCGGTCCTCAAAGGGTGCGGTCACCAACACGGCAATGTGGTTGGGGTTGTTACGCAGAAGGTAATCGGACAGGCGACCCTCGATAATGCAGCTCTCGGTCTCGCCCAGGTCCAAAATCACCTGGCTCATCTTTTGAAACAACTTATCCGAGTACGAACGCGCATCGTAGCGGTCGGGCAGAAACGCCATGTTCTCCACGGCCAGGCGCTCATCATAGGCGGCCATCTTATCGAGCGACTCGCCCGCGCGCAGCGACGCACGCACCAGCAGCTCGTTGTCATACAGCGGAATCCCCAACTCGTCGGCAAGCATGCGACCAATCTCGTGGCCCTCGGCGCCAAAGTCGCGCGCGATGGTAATGACCACAGGATTCTTCTTATTCTCCAGATCGCTCATCGCGATTCCTTTCTAACAAATGAGAAAAGGCAATTCCTGATTCCCATTTTGTCACTTACGACCGTCCTGGTTTCCCAAGTGCGGCAGATTGCCCCGAAAGAGGAGCGCCGCGTACTAAATGTACGCAAGCGACGATTGAGGGGCAAGGTGCCGTGCTTGGGGAAGCAGGACTATGCGGCCACGATGCGGCGTTGATATGCCCTCACCAGCAGCGAGATACCAAAGTTGAGCACAAAGTACATCGCAAACACCAGGCCGTAGAGCATAAGCACCTGCGACAGATCGATCGCGTGAGCCATCACGACGTTTGCCGTGTACATGAGCTCGGCCACGTTAATGCCCGAAAGATACGAGCTGTCCTTGATGACGGTCGTGCATTGGCTAAACAGCGCCGGGATGATCGTCTTAAACGTCTGCGGCAGAATGATGTAGCGCATGGTGGCAAAGAAGCCAAAGCCCTGGCTCTGCGCTGCCTCAAACTGGCCGCGCGGAATCGAGTTGAGGCCGCCGCGTACAATCTCGGCCATAACAGCGCTGGTAAACAGCGTAAAGGCGATGGTCGAAATCACAATGTCCAAACCCTGCACCGTAAAGTAGATAAACAGGATCCACAGCAGGTTCGGCGTGCAACGGAACAGCTCGATATAGGCGCTCACCAGAATACGGAACGGGCGGGGCGCATAGCTTTTAACAAGCGCCAGCACCGTGCCAAAGATGAGCGAGAAAAAGATCGACAGCGCCGAGATCTCGATGGTCTTAACAAAGCCGCCCCAAATGTAGAGCAGGTTGGTCGCGTTGAAGATTTCCATGCGCTAGGCCTCCTCTACGTTGTCGAGCCCCAGCTCGGCGAGGCTCACGCCGCGCGGACGCTCCTTGGAGCGGCGCTCGAGCCACTGCACCAGCATGGCGAGCGGAAAGCAGATGATGAAGTACATAAGGCAGCAGACGATGTATCCCTGCAGGTAACCGTACAGACTCACAAAGTTGTCGGAGCGGTACATAAGGTCGCCGCCGGCCACAAGCGCCAGCACCGACGTGTTCTTGACCAGGTTGAGTGCCTGGTTACACAGCGGCGGCAGAATGATCTTGAACGTCTGGGGCAGCACGATGTACCAGTACGCCTGGGCACGGGTGAAGCCCTGGCTCTGGGCCGCCTCCATCTGACCGCGCGGAACCGCCTCGATACCGGTGCGGATGACCTCCGAAATGTAGGCCGCGTGATACAGGCCCACGCCCAAGAAGCCCAGCACGAACGGCGCGATGCGCACCGGCTGGTCGGCACCGGTTATGGCTTGCAAAAACTGCGGACCGGCCATGTACATAAAGAGCACCTGCACGGGCAACGGGGTGTTCTGGTAAAACTCCACGTACACGCGGCTTATGGCGCGCAGCACGCGCGAACGGGTGGTGGAGAACACGCCCAGCAGCGTGCCCAGCACCAGCGACAGCAGCAGACCGGCAACGACCACCTGTAGCGTCACGCCAAAGCCCTCCCAGAAGGGCCCCATGTTTTGAAATGTCGTCGACCAACGGTCGGCGTCAAATAATCCTTCGAGCATTTGATTCCTTCCTTGGACGATGCGCCTATACAAGACCCCAGGTCTTGACCTCTTGGTCGAGCCAGCCGTCGGCCAGGCGATCGCAAATCACCTGATCGACCACGGCCGAAAGGTCGCAGCCCTTCTTGGTCGCCACGCCGTAGCCCTGCTCGCCAAACTTGACCTCGGGCTGCAGCAGCTCAACGGTCTCGTTCATGTAGCCGGCCAGCGTGGAGCGGTCCATGGCAAAGACGTCGATATTGCCGGCGTCGAGGGAACTCTTGATGATGGGATAGCCGCTAAAGGCCCTAAACTCGGGCTTACAGCTAAAGCCGTTGTCCTTGATCATCTGCTCGATCAGGCCCTGCGTGGTAGCACCCTGGCTCACGCCAATGACCTTGCCGTCCAGGTCCTCAATCGAGGTAAAGCCCGAACGCTTCTTGACCATGAGTCCCACGTAGTCGGTACGGTACGGCGTCGAGAAATCCCAGCTCTTCTTGCGCTCGTCGGTGATGGTGTAGGTCGCCGCAACCACATCGAGCTGGCCGTTATCGATCAGCGGGCCGCGCGTCTTGGGCGTTACGTCGGTAAACTCGACAAGCTCCTGGGCACGGGCGTCCTTGTAGCTCACGCCAAAGACGGCAGCGGCGATCTGGTAGCACAAATCGACTTCCATGCCCTCAAAGCGACCCTTGGCGGTGTCGTAATAGCCGTAACCGGGAACGTCCTTCTTAACGCCGGCATTCAGATGGCCACGCGACTTAATGGCCGCAAGCTTGGACCCCTTGTCGGAGCCCTCGCCGCTGGTAGAGTTGCCGCAACCGGTAAGCGCGGTCCCCGTCAGCGCAAGCATGCCGGCGCCAGCCAGCTGCAAAAAGTGACGGCGCGACACGGCCGCCCTCGTCATATCCGTCATGTCCATCACCGCGCCTAGTGCAGAATCTTGGACAGGAACTCGCGGCAGCGCGGGTTCTCGGGGTTATCGAAGAAGTGCTCGGGCGTGCCCTCCTCCAGAATGCGGCCGTCCTCCATAAAGATGACGCGGTCGGCCACCTGGCGCGCAAAGCCCATCTCATGCGTCACGCAGATCATGGTGATGTCCTCCTGCGCGAGCTCAATCATAACGTCAAGGACTTCCTGGACCATCTCGGGGTCGAGCGCCGAGGTCGGCTCATCAAACAGGATGATGGGCTGCTTGGTGCACAGGGCACGGGCGATGGCGATGCGCTGCTGCTGACCGCCCGAGAGGTTCTGCGGATACTCGCCGGCCTTATGCGCCATGCCGACGCGCTTGAGCGCGGCGATGGCGATCTCGGTCGCCTCCTCCTTGCTCTTCTTTTGTAGCTTGATGGGCGCGAGCGTCAGGTTGCCCAGCACCGTCATGTTGGGATACAGGTTGAACTGCTGAAACACCATGGAACTATACTTGCGAGCCATCTCCAGGTGATTCTTTTTGGTAAGCGGCGTACCGTCGATGACGACCTCGCCCGACGTGGGCTCCTCCAGATAGTCGACGCAACGGATGAGCGTCGACTTGCCCGAGCCGGAAGGCCCGATCATTACGAGCTTCTCGCCGCGCTTGACGGTGAGATTGATATCTTTGAGCACATGCAGGTCGCCAAAGTACTTGTTGAGATGCTTGATCTCGATCATGTCTGCCATGAATGTCCCTTCCCTGCGTTTACACGAGTTGAACTATTGTACGGAAAGAACCACGTTTCCGCAGCCCACACTACATTCCCGTAAAGAACCCGCAATCTTCCACCCACTCATTGGGGACAGACTTAAATGAGTACCTGCTCATTGGGCACTCATTTAAGTCTGTCCCCAATGAGCGCCGAAAATAGTACAACCGTCCTTGTTGAGCATAAGTCAGCGAAAACCCGTACACGCGAGCAAGGTGACGTGAAATGAAAGGGCGCAGACCTTATGGTCGCGCCCTTGAAATTGAACGTCAGATTGCCGTGTGTACGGGTTTGCAGCGTCGAGCCGTTATGCGGTTTGGTAAAACCGCATAACAAATTACGCGAGTTTGGCTCCGACGATCTTTGCCGCGGCCGGCTTATCGAAGTTGCCGCCAGTGGCCTTGCCGAGTGCACCCATAACCTGGCCCATCTGCTTCTTGGACGTGGCGCCCAGCTCGGCGATGACCTGCTCGATCAGAGCCTCGAGCTCCTCGCCCGAAACCTGCGCGGGCAGCAGGCTCTCCAGAATCTTGACCTGCTCGGTCAGGTTGTCGGTACGCTCCTGGTCGGTGCCGGCCTTGATGGACATCTCCAGCGTCTCGCTCGTCTGCTTGATCAGACGCTTGATCATGCTGTTGACGTCTTCCTCGGTCACATCGCGGCGCTCATTGACCTCGATATTCTTCACCTCGGCCTTAACCTGGCGAATGATGGACAGGCGAACCTTGTCCTTGGCCTTCATGGCCGCGATCATTTCCTTCTGCAGCTCTTCGTTGGTCATCTGCAAATCCTCTCTAATAGCGTGGGCGGCACTCGCGCGAGCACCGCCCCATGATTACTCAGTCGTCGACGAATCGTCGGTCGAGCTCTCGGTGACGCCCTTCAGACTGACGTTGTATGGCACGTCTTTGGGCATGGGGTTGACGGTGATGTCGGCATCCTTCTTGTACTGCTCCAACCACTCGCTGTATGCAGTACTGGCCGCCTGCGTCTTCACCACGTTGGAAACGTACTTCTTGATGTCCTTGGGCACCTGCTTGATGTCATCGACCTGGCTATCGACATGGAAGTAGTCGGTGCACTTGATGATGTGGTAGCCATAGGTCGACTCGACGACTTCGCTCACGTCGCCCTTGTTGAGCCCCTCGAGCGCCGTCTGGTAGCTGTCGACAAAGGTGGTGAGCTTATCCCAGCCCACATCGCCCTTCTTTTCCTTGGAACCGGTGTCCTCGGAGTACTGCTCAACGGCGTCCTCAAAGCTCAGCTCACCGGAGTTGATCTTGTCCAGGCACTCCTGCGCCTTGGCCTTGGCGGCAGCCTTGTCCTCGTCGGAAGCGTCGGAATCAACCTTGATCAGGATGTTCGACGAGCGACGGGCGTCATTGTAGTTGGACAGGTTCTCGTTGATGTAATCGACAATCTCGCTGTCCTTGGGCTTGCTTGTGGGCGCTACCGCATCCTTAAGCTTTTGCTGCGCCAGGCTCTCCTTGAGCGAGTCCTTGTAGGTGTCCTCGGTGTAGCCGTAGGTCTTAAGGGTCTTCTTAAAGGCCTTGGCACCGCCCGCGCTCTTGCACGCGTCCTTCCAAGCCTTCTCGACCTCCTCGTCCGACACCGTCACGCCGTTCTCCTTCTGTGCCTGCTGAAGCAGAATCTGCTGCGTGTAGGAGTCGATGAGTTGCTTGCGGTACTTCTTGGGCGTGAGGTCGTTGTCGACCAGATACTGTGCCCAGTCCTTGTCCTTGGTGTAGCCGTAGGACGTGCGCATGCTCATGATCTGCTTGGTCACGGTGTCCTCGGTGAGGTTGGTGCCGTTGATAGTGGCAGCTACACCGCCGGTAAGCTTGTAGCCCGAGGTATCCTCTGCCTGCGACATCAGGCCGGAGCACGCCATGGCCGAGACGGAAAGCAGCATTGCCAGCACGCCGATGACCACCAGAACGATCTTGACGGTCTTGGACACGCGGGTCTTGCGCTGCTTCTTGCGAGAGCTGGAGGCGGCGCGAGCCTGCTGCTCGGGCGTCGGCTCGGGTGCGGGGTTCTTTTTCTTATTTGCCATAGTTGGCCTTTCGCATAACGAATCGAACAAACGCCATTGTGTCACAACGCAGCCCCCGCGGCACGCTTGGTGCATTGGGGACAGGTTAATCTGCACCATTTTGGTGCAAAGGGGACAGCTCTGGCAGCCGGCACCTTAGAAGTGGCGGCGGATGGCGTCGACCATGCCCTGCGGCGTGGTCTGGCCGAGCACGTCGGCCGCGGCGTCGGCATCCATAAAGATATTCATGAGCGCCTGCAGGGCCTCGACCTGGCCGCCCGGCTCGGCGATGCCCAGATTGATGACGATCTGCGCCGGCACCGGAGCGCCCATGCCAGCCATAGCGTTAAATGTCACGGGCGCGGCGGGCTTCACCACCGCGATATAGGGCTTGGCCACAAACCCCGGATCGGTATGCGGAATGGCAATGTTTGCCGCCGGCATGGCAAGACCCGTGGGATAGGCATCCTCGCGCGTGCGAACGGCGTCGAGCCAACCGTCGGCAATGTAGCCGCGCGGAGCAAGCTCACTCTCGAGCTGCGCAAACACCTCACCCGGCGTCGCACACTCCCAATCAAAAAACACCAGCTCAGGCGTAAACAGCGCTTCGTTATCCGCCATGTGCTCACCTCTCTCACCTAGTCACCTGCGACGTTCTTAAACGACTAGTCATTCAAGAACGTCGCAGGTGACTACCCAAAACAAAAGGTGGCCACGCGCGCCTTGGCGCCAATGACCACCCTGACCACTCAACTAAATTGTACTGTGCACCGCTAGCCGCGAGGCGCGTCAATTGCGACCTTGCCGCTCTCCAGCACGTGGACGCGGCCGTCGGCGAGCATTTGCACGACCTCGGGATACAGCACGTGCTCAATCGCGTGGATGTGCTCCTCGAGCGTGTCGACATCCCAGCCCTCCTCGACAGCCAGCGCACGCTGGGCGATGATGGGACCGTTGTCGTAGACCTCGTTGGCAAAATGCACAGTCACGCCAGTTACCTTGACGCCGCGCGCAAAGGCATCGTCAATCGCATGCGCACCGGTAAAGCTCGGCAGCAGCGCCGGATGCAAGTTGACCACGCGGTTGGGAAACGCCGCCAGCAGAGGCGTGTGCACCATGCGCATGTAGCCGGCCATGACCACATACTCGCAGCCGCGCTCGAGCAGCTCGTGCGCGATGATCTCGTCGGCGGCGATGGGGTCGGCATAGACATCCTTGGACAGCGTGAGCGTCTGGATGCCCGCGCGCTCAGCGCGCTGCAAACCCTTAGCCGAAGGACGGCTCGACACCACAAGCTCAATCGAAGCGTTGAGCTTGCCGGCGGCGATTAGGTCGATCAGCGCTTGCAGATTGGTGCCGGAGCCGCTGATGAGCACACCGATCTTAAGCGGCTCGGCCGTATCGGTGGCGGTCGGACGGGTATAGGGCACAAAGTCCAGGCCCTCGGCGGCAGCCATCTGCTCGTTAGCGCTCATCGGAGTACACGACCTTACCGGAACCCTCGACGCACTCGCCCACGCGGAACGGCTTCTCGCCCAGCGCGACCAGGGCCTCGGTAACCGCGGCCTCGTCCTCGGGGGCGACGATCAGGCACAGGCCAACGCCCATGTTGAAGGTCTTGCATGCCTCGTTGGGGGCGAGCTCGGCCTGGCGCGACACGTAGGTGATGACGGGAGGAACGTCCCAACCCATCTCGGCGCCGTTGCGGGTGACCACGGCGTCAACGTCGTCGGCGAGCGCGCGGTTGAGGTTCTCGGTAATACCGCCGCCGGTGATGTGGGCGATAGCATGCACGTTGGCGCCGCCGCGCAGCAGCTCAAGAATCGGCTTCACATAAATGCGCGTGGGGGCCAGCAGGGCGTCAGCCAGCGAAGCGCCACCGAGCTCCTCGAGCGGACGGCTCAGCTCCTCGGCCTTAGCGGCGGCCTCGGGCGTGCCCGGCTTGATGCCGTCGACGCCGATGACCTTGCGCACGAGCGAGTAGCCGTTGGAGTGCACGCCGGTGGAAGGCAGGCCCAGGATCACGTCGCCGGGGCGGACGTTTGCGGGGTCGAGCATCTTGGGACGGTCGACGACGCCCACGGTAAAGCCGGCGAGGTCGTAGTCGGCCGGAGCCATGACGCCCGGGTGCTCGGCCATCTCGCCGCCCACGAGCGCGCAGCCCGCGAGCTTGCAGCCGTCGGCCACACCCTTGATAATCTTTGCCATGTGCTCGGCCTCTATGTGACCGATGGCGACGTAGTCCAGGAAGAACAGCGGCTCGGCGCCCGAAGCCAAAATGTCGTTGACGCACATAGCGACCAGATCCTGGCCCACCGTCTCGTGACGGTCCATGATCTGGGCGAGCACGAGCTTGGTGCCCACGCCGTCGGTACCGCTGATCAGGATCGGGTCTTCCATATCCTTAAGCGCGGCGGCCGAGAACAGGCCACCAAAGCCACCGATGCCGCCGATAACTTCGGGACGATTGGTGTCCTTGACCATCTGCTTAATCGCGTCGACGGCGCGACCGCCCTCGGCGGTATCGACGCCGGCGTCCTCGTACGTCACATGCTTGCTGTCGCTCATCTGAGCCTTCCTCTCCCACTACCGTCGCGCCGCGCGGGCGCCAAACGGTGCTCATAATTGCGTTCATTTCGGCGTGTGCCATAACAGCACCCGCCGTCATATCAACAAAACAGCAGGTAAAACCTACCAAAATATACCTGTCCCCATATGGCAGGTTTTAGGCCTCGCCGTGCTCCTCTTCCCAGCTGCGGTCGTCGTATTTCTCGACCACGGCGTCGTCGTCAAAGTACAGCGGCTTGTCCAGGTTGCGGGGCTTAAAGCCCTCCATAAACTTGTCGCGGCCAAAGCTCTCGGGAATCGCCACGGGATAGCGGCCGGTAAAGCACGCGTCGCAGTAGCCGCCCTTGGGCATGACCTTAAGCAGGCCCTCGACCGAAAGGAAGGCCAGCGAATCGGCGCCGATATACTCGCAAATCTCGTCGACCGTCTTGTTGGCGCTGATAAGCTGCGACTGCACGTCGGTATCGATACCGTAGAAGCACGGCCAGATGACCTCGGGCGAGTTGATGCGGATATGAATCTCCTTGGCGCCGGCGTTGCGCAGCATCTTGACGAGCTGCACCATGGTGGTGCCGCGCACGATGGAGTCGTCGATGACGACCAGGCGCTTGCCCTCGATGTTGTCGCGCAGCGGGTTGAGTTTCATACGCACGCCCATGGCGCGCAACTCCTGCGTAGGCTCGATAAACGTACGGCCCACGTAGCGGTTCTTGATAAGGCCCTCGCCAAAGGGAATACCGCTCTCGTGCGAATACCCCTCCGCAGGCGGCAGGCCGGAGTCGGGCACGCCGATGACCAGGTCGGCCTCGACAGGCTCCTCATGTGCCAGCTGACGACCCATGTCGTAACGGCAGGCATAGACGCTCTTGCCGTTCATGATGGAGTCGGGGCGGGCAAAGTAGACCTGCTCAAAGATGCAGTTGGCGGGCTCTTCGGCTGCAGGCACGCCCTGCTCGGATACCAGGCCCTCGGCGCTGATGCGCAAGATCTCGCCGGGACGGACGTCACGGACGTACTCGGCACCCACGATGTCGAGTGCGCAGGTCTCGGAAGCAACGACCCAGCCGCCGGCGCGCGTGACACGGACGGCGGAGTCGACCGTCGCGGCGCCGTCCTGCGACGGCAGCTGCGAAACGGCTGCGGCATCGGCCTGGTCCAGACCCTCGTCCACCAGCTTGCCCAGCACGAGCGGGCGAATGCCGTGTGGATCGCGAAATGCGTAGAGCGCCTGCTCGTTGATGAGCGTCATGGCGTAGCCGCCGCGCACGAGCTCCATGGTCTTGCGAATACCCTCGCGCAGGTGGCCCGTACGCTGGGTAAAGTAGCCGATAAGCTTGGTCGCGACCTCGGAATCCGAATTGGAGAGGAACGGCACGCCCAGCTCGATCAGCTGACGGCGCAGCTCGTCGGTGTTGACGAGGGTGCCGTTGTGCGCGAGCGCGATAATGACGCTGTTGATGGTAGAGAGGTGCGGCTGAGAGGCTTCCCAGCTCTTGGCACCGGCGGTGCCATAGCGCACGTGGCCCACGGCCAGCTGGCCGGAGAGCGTCGACAGGTCGGCGTTGGAGAACACGCGGTCGAGCAGGCCCAGATCTTTGCGGACCATAACCGTGCCGCCGTCACCCACGGCGATTCCAGCCGATTCCTGGCCACGGTGCTGCAGCGCACGCAGGCCAAAGTACGTCAGTCGAGCCACGTCGCGATCGGGCGCCCATACGCCGAAAATGCCACATTCCTCATGCAGCTGGTCGGAGTCCGGATCATACGTCGACATGGTGTTCACCTGTCCCGCGGCACGCTCGGCCGCGCGGATGGTTTCTTGAGACATGGTATCCCCTCAGAGCCTCGTATTTTTGGCGTTACCCGCCTTATTATACGCACGGCGCGACGTGCTCCCCAGCGCATGAGCAGCGCTTTTTAAAAGCCCACCGAGCTAATAATCAGTTTTGTTGCCAAACATTTTATCGGTCTGTCCAGTGTAAGTGCCCGCGCCCCCCAGATGGCCGCCGCGTCTGCCGTTGGGGATTACAAAGTTGCAATTGGGACGTTCGTCCTGTCTTTTGGCAGGTCGGCGGCGTATCCTTATAACCTACAACAAAGCGAGAAAGGTTCTGTATGGATCGAAACGAACTCGACCCTAGCGTCCCCAGCGCCACAGAGGTCAAGAAGATTCCCCTCATCATTAAGGTGTACGCCGTCCTGTGCATCCTTTCCGGCGTGGGCACGCTCCCGTCGGTCGCTGCCTTTATGTGGCAGGTCATCACGGCACTTGTTAACGGCAACGCCACCGAAAAGCTCGGCGACAACACGCTCGTCGCAGTCGGCCTTATCGTCGCCGGCATCATGCTCTCTGCGGCAAGTGCCGTCATCCTAATCATCTTTGGCCTGGACCTTATCAAAAACCAGCGCCGCAACGCCGCCCGCCTGTCCTACATCCTTATTGCATTCACCGTCGTCGAGCTTTTGGTCGACGTGATGCTCCAGGGTATCGGGCCCTTCTTGCTGCGCCCCGCTATTCAGCTCGGCATCCTCATCGCGCTTTCGGCCACCGTCGACCCCACGCTGCGTCAGGAGCGCGAGCTGCAGCGCCGCCTGCAGGAGATGCTCGACCGCGATGCCGCCGCCGAGGGCATGCTCGGCCGCGATGAGACCGGCGAGGGCTACATCAAGCTCAACTACTTCAACCTGTTCTGGGTATTCTTCGTCTGCTGCGTACTGGGACTTATCTTGGAGGACATCTGGCACATGACGGTCAACGACCCGGGCGTCTACCAGGACCGCGCCGGCATGCTGTTTGGCCCTTTCAGCCCCATCTACGGATTTGGCGCCGTGCTCATGACCATGGTGCTTAACCGCTTCTACAAAAAGAACCCCATCATCATTTTCCTGGTGAGCGCTGTGCTCGGCGCGAGCTTTGAGGTGTTCGTGGGCTGGTTTATGCAGACCGCGTTTGGCGTGGTCTCGTGGAGCTACTCGCACATAACGCTGTTTGGTTTGCCCGATCCGCTCGTGGTCCTCACGGGCGGACGCACCTGCACGGGCTTTGCCTGCCTGTGGGGCCTAGGTGGCCTCATCTGGATCAAGCTGCTGCTACCGAGGCTGCTTAAGCTCATCAACAAGATCCCCTGGAAGAGCCGCTACTCGGCCACCGTCATCTTTACCGTCATTATGCTGGTCGACGGCGTCATGACGCTGCAGTCGCTCGACTACTGGTACCAGCGCGTTAACGGCACGGAGCCGGACATTCCCGTCGCACAGTTCTACGGCAAGTATTTCGATAACGACTACATGGAGAACCGCTTCCAGAGCATGACCATGAGCCCCAAGGACGCCACGCGCGTTTAGCGCCCGCCGCGCCCAAAACGCAAAATGCCCGCCGGTATCACACGTACCGGTGGGCATTTTTATAAACGATCCTTCTATCGACGCAATCCTCTATGCCTCGCGCTCGACCTCACTCACGCATTCGTTCTTGATGGTGCCAACGAGCGCCTGCAGTGCATCGACCACGTGTGGGCGAATGTCCCCGCCGATAAGCACGAGCATGATGTCGTCACCTACGGTAAGCTCGCCGCTTGCCAGCCACACGCGCACATAGCCGATACCCGGCATCGCGCGCGTAGTCTCGATAGCAGACCGTACCTTTTCGGCGTCGTAGTCAAAGACCATGCCGCCCACCCTGTGGCCTGGCGCCACGCCATCGGTCTCGACTCCGCGCACCTCAGCCTTGGGCGTCGCGCGCACCACACCGTTATGCGTCAGATACATCCCACAGCCTGCCGCCGAAGCATCGGCCTTGGCCTCGCGCAGCCAAGCATCAATCGAAGGCATCAATTTGCCACTCTCGAGCATCATTTCTCCCTTACCGTCGTCGAGTAGCCAATTTGGGACGGGGCCTTTTTAGCTACTCTCGAACAACTTATTCCTCGACCGGCGTGAGCACCATGACGGCGCGTGTGTTGCTCAGCGACAGCGAACGACAGGTCACAAGCGTTACAACCTTAGTTGCCGAAGCGGCACGATCGGTGGCATCACTCGCCACGGCAGAAGCGCCGTCGAGCATCTCGGACAGGTAGTTCTTGAGTCCGTCGTCGCCCTCAAAATTGGTCGTGCGCGCCTTGGCATACGTGTCCTCGACCACCTTGGTCGCCAGCGGACGCAACTTATACGTCGCATCGCGCGTGATGTAGTACACATATTCAATGCTATCGAACGTTGCCTGGTCAGTCGTATCCGAAATCACGTTGAACATCGACCCATCGTTCATATGGTGGCCGTAGATCGTGGTCTGCTGGTCGACCATTCCCGGCGCGGTGTCATCGCTATCCAAGAAGATGGCACCCGAGGCGTTAGACGTGCCATCGAACAGCGTGTTGAGGTATTTGGAGTTGTTGTTGGTCTGCACCACGGGATAGTTGATGTTGGTTCCCGGCACGTAAATCCAACCCACAATCTCGGGGTTCGTCTGAGCAAGCGCATCAAAGTCGATAATCGGCATGCCGCTGGCGTCCTTATCGCTTACATATTGCTTCTCGATTTTCTGATACGAATCGCTCGCCTGCTTATAGCCAATCTGGGCATTAATAAAAATAGCGGCGGCGGCGACAATCAGACCGATACCGATGATGATGAGCAGAATGGGAATAATGGAGTGGCGCTTTTTGCGCGGCGGCTCGGTGCGATCCGACGGCGCGGCATGCGATGAAGACCGGGGCGGCTTCTTAGCGGAGCTATAAGACGAAGGACGATATGCGGCCGGCGCGTCCTGTCGACGATGCGTCGCCGGTGTCACGGGGCGCGGCGCGCGCGGCTGCTGAGGAGAGGATGTCCGACCCTGCTGTGCCGCACGGGCAGCACCCGGCTTCGACGGATCGGGAATCTGAGAAGCCTTGAATCGTTTTCCCTGATAATCGGACATGGCTCTCCTTATACTGCGGTGAAACGGCGGAACGCTTAGGCGTCAGCCATCTCCTGCTTCATCTTCTCGATAACCTTGCGGTACTCGGGGTCGCAAGCACCCAGAATCTGTGTGGCATAGATGGCGGCGTTCTTGGCACCGTTGATGGCAACGCAGGCCACGGGCACGCCCGAAGGCATCTGCACCATCGACAGCAGCGAATCCATACCGCCCAGGTCACTCGTCTTCATAGGCACGCCGATAACCGGCAGCGGCGTAAAGGCAGCCACGACACCACCCAAGTGAGCGGCCTTGCCGGCGGCGGCGATAATCACTTTGATACCGCGATCGGCGGCAGTCGAAGCCCACTCGTGGACCTTCGCCGGCGTGCGGTGCGCGCTCGCAATGACGAGCTCATAGGGCACACCCAGTGCCTCGAGCTCGGCGGTGCAGCCTTCCATAACGCCCAGATCGGACTTGGAACCCATGATGATCCCGACAACCGGCTTCTGATCTGCCATAAACATAGACCTCCTGTTGAGAGCGGTGACGCAGCGAATCCGCGACCCTTAACTGCAAATAATTCAAGTATAGCCACCGATGCCGATGTGTTCGGTGAGAGACGGAATGCTTTGCGAGATTAAGGCCGAAGGGTCGGAGCTTTCCGCCTACATTCAAAAAGCATGCCCACCGTCCTTGGGTGGGACGGCGGGCACGCTTGCTTAGCTGTTGCTGGGGCTACTTGGCCTTGCTGCGACGATGGAAGAAAGCGCCGATCGCGGCGATGATGGCGCCGAGACCACCGACGGTCACGACGGTCGCCGCCGTCTGGTCGCCGGTATTGGGGATCGCCGAACCGTTCTTCTTGCTGCCCTGGGCCTTGTCGCCTGCGGGCTTGCCCGCCTGGTTGCCGCCGTTCGAGCCATTGCCGGAACCCTGGTTGCCCGAGCCGCCCTGGTTGCCGGAGTCGGCATCCCTGAGGCTCTCAATGGCCAGCTTGAGCTGGTCATAGGCCGCCTGGAGCTGGGTGTCGGAAGCATTCTCATCACCCAAGACGTCCTCGGCGTAGGTAATGGCATCCGTCAGGGCCTTGACAGACTCGTCCGTCTTGCCCCTGGTGTCAGTCTCCTTCGCCTGCTTGACCAGGGCCTTGAGCTGCTTCTTAGTCGGATTCTCGACCGGGACCACCGGGGTCTTCTCGAGCGCGCCGCGGGCGCTCTCGAGCGCCCTGAGCGCCTGGTCGACCTCGTCCTGCGTGGCGTCCTCATCGCTCAAGATGGCGCGGGCGCTCGCCAGGGCGTTCTCGAGCGCCGTCCAGGAGGCCTCGGTGTAGTCACCGGCCTTGAGGTCGCCGGCAGCAACCTCGGCATCAACCTTTTCGATCGCGGTAGCGAGATCATCCTTCGCCACCGGATCGGGGACGGCCGTACCGTAGAACTTGAGCTCCGCCATGCTGCAGTAGGCATCAACGTCGCCACCGCCGGCGTGAATCACCTTGACGGTCACGTAGCGACCGCGCGCGGCGCCAAAGCTCATCTGCTTCCAGTCGCCACGGTCGGTGAGCACGCGGCCGTCGTTGTCGAAGGCGAACGTACCCATCGACGCGGCGGTGCCCATCTCATAACCGTCGGCAGTGTCGGAGACCAGTATCTCGGCCTCGAAGATATCGCCGTTAGTGCCGCCGTCCTGGCGCGGCAGGAATGTAACGTCGGTGAGATCGTAGTCGCGGCCCAGGTCGACACTCAGATACTGGGGCATACCGGTCCCATGGGCCCAGTCGCTGTGCCAAAGCGTCCGCTCGTCGCCGTCGAGAGCGTTGACGGCGTTGCTGCCCTCGTAGTCGGCCTCACTCGAGAAGTCGGCCACCTTGACGTTCTTGCGGTTCTCGGGCGTGTTGATGAGGATCTTCTCATCGACAGGGCGCATCTTGAGGCCGTCGATTGCCTTCTCGATCTTGGCAGTGGCGTCTGCGACATCCTTCTTGCTATAGCTGCCCTGGCCGCTGTCGAGGAGCTTCCGAGCCGCCTCGACCGCAGTGGTGAGAGCTGCATAGGAATCCTTGGTGTAGACGGACTCGCTGTAGCCCGCGGCCTTGGAAAGCGCTGCCACGAGCGCAGAGGTATCGACACCAGCCTTGACCTCGACCTCATAGGATGCGGTCTTGGAGGGGTCGAGTACCGACGCCACCGTGATCTTTGCCTTGCCGGCCTTGTTGGCACGCAGGTAGTAGCTCACGCTATCGCCAGCCTGAACAGCGGAGACGCTTACCACAGAGGGGTCGGAGCTCTCGACCGTCACATAGGGGTAGCCAGCGCTCTCAGGCGTAGCCTTGGCGTCGACGGGCGTAATGTCGCCTTCAAAGAACTCGGTCTGGTTCTTGCCTAGCTCGACACCCTCGATGGCCTCGACACCCTGCGTGTAGTTGAAGTTGACCTCACGCAGTGTGAGCATCTGGTCACCCGATGCCTCAAGCGGCGTGACCTCGACCTTGGTCGCCTTCTTGCCCTTGTTCTCGGCAGAGAGGTCAAAGGCGTAGCGAGCCAGGAAGGAATCGTACTCCCCGCCCGCGAACTCTTGGATCGAGCCATCCTCGAACGTCACGACGGCCTTGATCTTCTGTACGGTTCCGTTGCCGCCGTTGCGGTTAACGACCTCGACGCTATCGAGTTTCGACGGCGTCTTAAATGCGAATGTCATCGTGGTGGGAAGCTTCACGTAACTCGGTAGCTTACCCTCGCTGTCCCAGTTGCCACTCCAGTTCCACAGGAACTCAAAGCCGTTGTCGCCCTCGTTATTATCGAACAGCGCGTTATAGCTCTTCTGCTGGATAAGTTTCTCGACGTTGGTCCCGTCGTCGGTCGTGAGCTCATCGTTGGTCATCGTGATGTTGAAGGCATCCTGGGCGTACTCGGCGACCGTTGGCTGAGGAACGTCCGGCATCGTCACCGTGCCGTCGCTCGCAAACTCAAGTGCGTCGCATGCCGGGCCGATAAGCCAAGATGTCGAGGGCAGTTCGACCTTTCCGGCGGTCTTGGCCTTGAGCTTGAAACTCGCCACCGCGCCAGTACCGTTGTAGAGCTTGCCATCGCCGCGGTTGGCAAAGGCGAGATTGATAGTCTGCGTTCCGTCCACGAACTGGACCTTCTCGCGAGACAGGTTCTCCATGCCGGCAGTCGAGCCGTCCTGCGCGATGCTCTCGGACACAAACTCGAACTGGTCGCTCTTGAAGTTGACGAGGGCGCCCAGGGCGTTGACGTTCTTGGCGTCGGCCGCATAGACATCAACGGTGATCTCATCACCGGCCTCGACCTCGGTCTTGCTCGGAATCACCGCGAGCGAACCTGCGACCTTGCCCTTTTGTTTAGTGCCGCCGTCAAGACCCGCCATGGTGAACGAGTAATCGTAGACGTCGTAAACGCCGTTATCGTTGAGGTCGGCGAAGTGGTCGCGGATCTGCGAACCGAACGTCGGGGTATCGGGCTCGCGATTCTCGAGGCCCAGATAGTTCTTCATGTTGGAGTAGTCTCCGTCGGAGATCGTGGCCTTGTTGAGGTTGGAGCCCACGGCGAAGCCATCCGTGCCGTCGGTCTTGTAGATGGCAATCTCGGACGCGGAGAAGAAATTGCCGACCGAGGCGAGCGGTGTCATGCGCACGTAACGGGCGGCCACGGTGCCGTCAAACGCTACCGTCTTACAATCAGCGGAACGTGCCCAATCGACCTCCTGGCTCGTCCAGTGGACGCCATCGAGACTCGTCTCAACACGCATCTTGGTCACGGTGCCGTTGCCGGCGTCATCGCGCGGATAGTACTCGAGCTTATCGAGCTTGTAAGCGCGTCCATAGTCAACGGTAAGCGCCTTGCCCAGATCGTTGCCACCGGAGTGGAAACCGCCGTCGCCCGACTGGAACTCATGGTCGAAGGCGAGCTCGGCCTTATGGCTGCCGTAAAGTGAGCCCTCCCAGGTGATTTCCTCGGCGTCGGGGACGTTCCGCCACGGATCGAGTGCGGAGTTCGCCTCGAGCACATCGCTCCAGGCGGAGTAACCTTCGGCGTTGCGCGAACGAATCTGGTAGGTGTGCTTGCTATTGTAGGCGAGGTCGGTGTGCGTGAACTCGGCCGCATCACCCACGGCAAACACAGTGCCGTCGACCTTAAGGTCGTAGGAGGTAGCACCATCGACCTTTCCCCAGGTGAGCTTGATGCTCGTTGGGGTCGTGGCGTCCTCGGGGGCAGCAAGGTTCGTGGGTGCGGAGAGGTTCTCGTTGAGGCGATCGGCTGTGAGCGTGGCGTCGGCGTTCACGAAACCGCCCAGCTCAAGCGTCTGCGCCGCTGCAGCAACATCGGTCTTCGCGAACTTGACGTAGACCTTGGGGTTCGTGGTGATCTTGGTGTTGTTGAAGCTCTCGCCCTGCTCGGCCTCGGTGCCGTCCGCATCGCTGCCGTAGTGGTTGAGGTTGGGGGTCTCGCTGTAGAAGTAGACCGCCTGGCCGGCCTCGGGGGTCGCGGCGTCAAAGGTCTCCTGCGAGTCGACCTCAACCACGTTGAGTGCGGATCCGCCGTTCTTGGCGACAACGCTCGTGGGCTTGGCGGACACATTGGCCACGAAGGTCGTGGTGCGGTTGGAGTCGTAGCCGTTGTAGCCGCCCTGCGAGGCCTCGGCGGTAAAGGTCGCGGTGCCGCCTGCGGCCTTGGAGCTGTAGACGGTGCTCACATGCTCACCGTAGGAGATATTGTCGATCGTGCCGTAGGAATCGTCCTCAGTCGTGTTGTTCTCGATGGAGGAGCCGTCGTCCTCGTACTGCGTAAAGGTGCCGTCGCCCTCGGTGGCGAAGAACTCGACGATACGCTGGCTGCGGTCGGTACCCTTGGTGTTGGTGTCGCTCACGGCCTCGGGGTTGTTGTTCTCGGCGTACATCGGCACGATAGCGTTGGCCTTCACAAACAGCGGCAGCTTCCAAAGCGGAGCCTCGTAGTTGTTGAGAACCTGGCCGCCGCGATACTGCTTACCCGAGAAGTAATCGATCCAGATGGTGGGATTCTCGTCGGTGCCGTAGTTGGGGAGGTAAATCCCATTGCGAATGTCGTTGCCGTTCTCGTCTGCCTGGGTATCCTGATACACCGGTGCCACTAGGAAGTTCTCACCGAACATATACTGGTACTGCGTCGAAGTGCTTGCGGCGTACTCGGAGTTGTCGGAAAGCAGCATGGCGCGGATCATGGGCAGGCCGGCATCGCCGTTACCCGTGTCGATGTTGGCCGCCGAGGCCGCGCTCGTGTAGATATAGGGCATGAGCTGCGCCTTGAGCTTGAGGTAGAAGCGCGAGATGCCTGTGTAGGGATCGCCGTGCGTCATGGGCGATTTACGGTAGGTGCCCCAACCGTCCATGTCAAGCATAGAGGGCGTGAACGTCTTCCACTGGTAGTCACGCGCAGAGATGATGGGGTCGCCGCCAAAGATGCCATCCATGTCGGAGCCGATGTTGGGGTTGCCCGAAAGACTCTGACCGATATACGTGGGGATATGGAAGCGAATGTACTCCCAGTTACCGCCATACTGGTCGCCGGTCCAAATGCCACCAAAGCGCTGCGTGCCGGCCCAACCATCGAGCGTGATGATGTTGGGGCGCTTGTTAGCGCCGGTCGTCACCGTGTCATAAGCTGTCTTGATGCCATTAAGACCAAAGGAGTAGCCAGATCCAACCCAGGCAACGTCGGTCTTAAGGGTAGTGATGCCTCCCGTCTTGACCTCGGCGTCGAAGTCGCGAAGCAGATGCCACGGGGTCTCAGGGTTGCTGTCGGGCTCAAGGTTGGACTGGGTCCACAAGCCCGTGCTCACACCCTTGGAGTTGGCATACTCGGTGAACTTCTTAAGGTTGTCGACATTGGCACGCACAGCGTTAAGACGGTCGGCCGAGCTCGCTCCGTCGGAGTTGACGCCGCCGGTCTTGTAGTAACCGTTCTGGCCATAGCCGGCGCCGTAACCGTCGTTCGGCAGGAGCCAGCCGAGCGGCATGTCGTTGTCCTCGTAGTCATCGATAACCTGACGAGCAGAGAACTGGCGGTCGAAATCGGTCGCTTTCATGTTCTCGGTATCAACCGTAGGGCCCTCACCGTTGAGCGTCTCGGCCGCAAGTGTGCCGTCGAGCTTGTAGCCCGTCGACATGCCAGACTCGTACTTAACGTCGCCCTTCTCGCTCGAGGACTTGCTGCCCTTGGTCTCCCACTTCTTTTGACCCGAGGTCGTTGACCAGCCATCACGGTTATAGGCATTAAGATGACCAAGGTAGAACCCGTACTCGGGCAGCAGTACCGGGTTACCGGTCACCTTGTAGTAGTCCTGCAGCATCTCGGTTGCCACGTTCGAAGCGCCCTCGTTGGTCGCCACGAAGTAGTAGGCATCAAACTCATTCTCGCTGTGCAAAGTCGTGACCGTCGATGAGTCCGTGGAACCGAAGTCGTAGGAACCCTCTGCAAACGTGTTTCGGAGTACGCCGTAGCCGTCACTCGTCCAATAAAACGGGTTGGGCGAGGCAACGCCGCCATCGGTCCAGTTGTTCGTGTTGGAGATGGCGATGGTCTGGTTGGTGTGCAGGAAGCGTCCGTTCTGGGTGCCGCCGCCAAAGAAGTTCTCGGACTTCTCCTTGGCGAGCGTCTGGACGGTACCCTTCTTATCAAGGTCGAGGGACGCGGACTCGGAAACCACGACACGGTCGCCTGACTTGATACTCATCTTGCCAGTCGCCTTGTCCAGGATCACGGTCGCCTTTCCGCCGGTGATCTCGATAGTGTCGCCCTTGTCGGCAACCGTCGCACTCGGCTTGCTGTAGGTGTCCGAGGTATCGGGCTGAGCCTGGATCTTAGCCGTGTGGGACTTACTACGCGGCGTGGCGTACTCGGAAAACTCACCCTTGGGGTCGACGTTATAACGGAAAATACCGTCCTCGAGGAACGTAATACGGCCCTTGATGCCGTCAGCGAAATCGATGTCGACGACATTCGAGGCAGACTGGGACACGGTCGCCGAGTCGACGCCCTTGAGTGGCGTGGCAATCGCCTGCTGGGGATTGGCAAACACGAGCGTCGCTGCAGTGGCAACGAGGACCGCGCTTCCCTTCACCCACCGTTTCGTAAAAATGGAATTCCTGCGCATCTGGTCTCCTTTCTTCCGACATGCTGAGGTGCCGAGGACGCCCCCCGGCAGCATGGGAAAACGTATCAAACGGAGATGTTCGGTACATTCCGCACAATGGGGGCCACCCGTTACCAAGGGGCCAACTGGTAGTAACCAGATAGCCACCTACTAGGTCATATCAACATATGGGAGCACTTGCGCACCCAAGTTCGGAATTCTCCCAGCGGCAGCAAAATAAGCGTCAACGGCAAGGTGGGCTTAATAAGCCATACCAATTGGTTCTTCAGTCAAATACCAATCTAGCAAAAATGTACTGTTTGTCTGGTATTACACAGACCATACCTTTCCCTCGGGAACTGGGCTTCGCGAAGTTTCCCGAGGGAAAGGCTCAGCCGCCATCCTGCAACCTACCGGGGATTGCCATGACGTACGTTGGCTGATTTGGTTTGGAATGAGATGTTGACGGTGGCTGATGGGCACAACTGTCCCGGGTGCATTTCAAGATGCACCTAAATGTCTGTCTTTATCCTTATAGATTGTCCAGGTAGTCGTCGGCATCATAGGTAAGGCTGTAAGCTTTATTCAGGATGCGCACGAGCTCCTGGGCATCGTGCTCGCCGAGCGCTGAGAGTTGTTTCGAGAGCGATGCCACACTCTCGGCATTTTTTTTCGCCGCGAAATCACGGCCTTCCTCGGTAATGCTCACCAGCACACGCCGACGATCGTTTGGATCAGTCCTGCGCTGAACGTAACCCTTACTCTCGAGTGAATCCAAGATATGCGACATGCGCGCACGGGAGAATTTCAGCTTCTTGGCAATCTCGGAGGGAATGACATCACCGTCAATACCCGATAGATACTGTAAAACCGGTGCCTCGCCCACACTGGCGCCGCCGGCAGCACTCAAGGATCCCTTGGCAAGGGAACGTGAGTACACAATCAGTTTTCGAGCGACGTCATCGTAATCCACTGGGGATATTGTCCTTTGCAACTCTAGAAGGGCCATAAAACCGTCATTTGCCGTACATTAGTTAACATTCGCAACAATTATTTATGATACCCCAACGCGGAAGTCTATTGCTCGTCCTTCTTGCGTCGCATAAGCTCCTCAACGTCGACACCAGCGGCCTCGAGCATGCGCTCGACATTCTTTTTGGCGTTGGTCGTGCCGACCTTAAGCACGATCGAAAGCGGAGTGCCCACCACCAGGCACACGATGCCCACGGGGACACCCCAGCCGGGGCCGCCCTGCATACCCCACATCCCCATCAAAAAGCCAATCGCCACGAGCGAATAGCCCAGGCGCAGCCAAACATTGAGCCGCTGAATAGCATCGGTCTGCATCTTTGCCTCGCGAATCAAGTCGTCGCGCGAAAGGTCGTGTCCATGTTTCTCGTGCATATGGTCCTCCTCGTGCAAAGTGTGCATCATGCGCAAGTGCATCGTTTGTCGAATACGTCATCTTTCAAGAGCAATATAGCGGGTGTCGTGTAGGCGATGGAGGTCGCTGGCCATATTGCCCTTGAAGGGCGGCGCAAAATCAGAAGGCCGTGCGGTTGAGGCCGCACGGCCTTACAGGGGGCCAGGGGATGATGACTAGTAGCTCAGTGCCGGGTCGAAGAAGCCAATGAGAACGCCCACAAATGCGATCACAACGAGGATCAGCATCATAACGATGGGGTTGACCTTCTTCTTGGTCATCATGTACCAGCAGAAGATGATGAAGATCATCGGCAGCAGGTGCGGATAGATGCCATCGAGCGTGTCCTGGAACTTACCGCCACCGGGCAGCACCAGGTTGGGGCTGCAGGTGATGGAGACCCAGGTAGCACCGACTGCACCGATGACCATGGTACCGACCATCACGATGGAATCACGCAGAGCCTTGGCCTTGGGGCCGACGAGGGCCTCGACCGCCTTGCCGCCGAGCTCATAGCCCTGGTTGTAGGCAAAGCGCATGCCAAGGAACATGAGCAGGTTCCACACGACAATATAGAAGATGGCGCCGAGCGGGGAGCCGCCGGTCGAGAGACCGAGGGCAATACCGAGCAGGATCGGGATCAGGGTACCGACGATCAGCGAGTCGCCAAGGCCGGCGAGCGGGCCCATGAGGCCGGCGCGGATGCCGTTGATGGCGTCGTCGTCGATGGCCTCGCCGTTTGCGCGAGCCTCCTCGAGGCCGGCGGTGACGCCGACAATCATGGTGCCGATCTGCGGCTCGGTGTTGAAGAACGCGGAGTAGGTCTGGAGGGCCTGCTTCTGCTCCTCGGGCGTGTCGTAGAGCTCCTCGACAATCGGAAGCATGGCGCACAGGTAACCGAAGGTCTGCATGTGCTCCTGCGAGAAGCAGGTCAGGTTGCCATAGGACCAGTTACGGAACGACTTGGCAAGCGTTTTCTTAGAGAGCTTTTTCTTCTCTGCCATTAGATGTCCTCCTCTTCCTCATCATCTGAGCCCGAGGCGATAGCTGCCTTGGGAGCGTTTGCGAGGTCGATCTTGAGCGAAGCGATCTCATAGTTGATCAGGGCGAAGAAGCAGCCGATGCCGGCAGCGGCGATCAGGTTGCAGCCCATAACAGCGGACAGGGTGAAGCCGAAGAAGAACGTCAGGAAGTCCGTCGGCTTGGAGATGACCTGCTTGAGCAGGATGGCGATACCGACGGTAGGCAGCAGCGAGCCGACGGTAAACAGCGTCTTCATCGCGATGCCGTCCATGGGCATGTAGGTCTTCATGAGGTCGACCATGGCGGTGCCGCCCATGGTGATGATGAACGTCGGGAGGAACGAGCAGACGATGTGACCGATCCAAGGCAGAACGTTGTTGACCAGGTAGAGCTTGTGGAGATCGCCCTTCTCGAGCCACTTCCAGCCCATGCCCTGCCACACCAGGTTGATGGTGGCGGTGCCATAGAAGAGCACAGTGCCGAGCGTGCCGACGGCGGCACCGAGGGATGCGGCCATGCCGGCAGCCTCAGCGGAGGCGGGATCGATGCCCGAGTTCTTGATGGCGAGGATCGCCAGCGGGATGCCGATATAGGACACGGCGCGGACGTCGGCGGAGACGGTTCCGCCGGGGGTCACGAGAGCGATGTAGACAACCTGGATGGCAGCGCCGACGAGGATACCCGTCTGCATATCGCCCATGATGATGCCGACGATGAGGCCGGCGACCAGAGGACGACCCAGAGTGTAGTTGCCGATCGTCGTGCCGCCCATGCCAGGCAGTGATGCCAGGCAGGCGAACAGGCCGAACAGCGCGGCTTGGAATGCATTGATTGCCATGCTTTCCCCTTTCTTTATTCCTCAGCCCCTTTCACCAAGGGCTGTAGATACCAAAATGCGGCTGGCACCTAACTAGAAGCCAAACTGACCGCGGAACTTGGGCCACTCACCGATGGACTTCTCCTTGATAAGGGCGAACTCGACCGTGTAACCGGCGTTGGTGAGATCCTCGAGCGCCTGGGCCTCTTCCTGCGTGATCGACTGGTTGTTGCCAAGCTTGGTGGTGCCGGGACGATCGTTGCAGGGACCGACGATGATGCGGTCCATGCCGGGCTTAAAGCCAAAATCGACGAGAAGTTCCTTCATGTCGAGCGGGTTCTTGGTGATCAGGAAGTACTTGGTGTCGGACTTGAGAACCTTCTCGGAGACCTCCTTGAAGTGCTCCTTGGTCCACACGAACGTCTTCTTGCCCGAGGCACTCTTGTAGGCCTCCTTGAGCACGGGGTTGGACGCTGCAGCGTCGTTGACGGCGATAAGACCGTCGCAGGGATACTCGAGGGCCCAACGGGTAACGGTCTGTCCATGGATCATACGGTCATCAATACGGATGAACGAAATCATGCGTTCTCCCTTTCTTTATCACCGGGGGTCTTTCCTCTTAACCCCCGCTCCATCACGAAAATTTGGGCGGATGCGCTGCCTAGATGTCGTCGTCCTCGTCGTCGGCGTCATCGGTCGGGACAACGAGCTCGGACATACCGTTCTTGCCCTCCTGCAGCATCATCTGCTTGAGGGAATCCAGGTCCATGGTGGCAAGCCCCATCATGGCGGTCATAGCCATGGGCAGATTCATACCGCCGAAGGCAATGGTGTGGGCGAGCAAACCCTTCTCGGCCAGCGTGTTCATGGCATTGGTGAGCGGCGATCCGCCCAGGATGTCACCAAGCAGGACAACCTCGTCATCGGCGGTAACGGGAGCGAGCATCGCCTTGACGTTCTCGACATACTCGTCAGCGCCCATGCCGTCCACGAGACTCGTCGACAAGATGTTCGGGGCGTCATTGCCGAGCATCTTGAGGACACTGTGCAGTCCGGGAGCGAGCGTTCCGTGACTGACCATTACCAGATACCGCATGCGGTCTCCTCTCGACCTGCCGTGTGTCGCACGGCTTTGCTTTTTGCTGAGATTATTGTTGCGCCGGGGCATGTTCGGTACAAGAAAATAGTTGCGAACGGCAACTATTCATCGGTTAACGGTAGTAACTATTTTTGTGCCTAAATTATTTTTTCTTCTAATTATTTTTAAAATAGCAGGTAGATTGCCTGATAAATGTTTTATGTTCCTTATGCACCATACATACCAGCAAGAATCGGGCCTGGCATCTCCGGTTTGCCCCGCAGTGTCAGACCATGTCACGTACGCCCACGACATGGAGGTACCCCATGGATATGATCTCGTTTCTCGCCTCCGAACCCTTCGACCGCAGCGGTGATACGCCGCTCTATGTCCAGCTTAAACATCGAATCGCTCTGCTTATCGCCAGCCAGGCGTTCGACACCAAGACGCCGCTGCCACGCGAGCTCGAAATCTGTGAGCGGCTGGAGTTATCGCGCGCGACCGTGCGCCGTTGCTTCCAAGATCTCGTCATCGAGGGGCGCGTGGTGCGCAAGCGCGGCCAGGGCACGTTCATCAAGCCCCAAACTTCAGCACCCGGCATCGACCTGGCCCTGAATTTCAGCGCGCGGATGCGCGAAGCGGGACGGGTTCCGAGCTCGCAGATTCTCGCCTTTTCAAGCATACCGGCCGTCCGCGGCATCGCCTCCGGGCTCAAAGTGCCCGAAGGGACACCCGTCTGGGAGATTCGCCGCCTGCGTCTCGCCAACGACAAACCCATGGAGCTCAACTACGTCTATATCCCCGTGTCACTTTGCCCCGAGCTCACGCGCAAAGACGTGGATGGCTCGCTCTACGCCTACATCGCGGAAAAGACCGGCATCCTGCCCGCAAGCGTCGATGCCGTCTACGAGACGGTCAACCTCGACAAGCATGAGGCGCGTCTTTTGGGACAGAACACCGGTAAGGCGGCGATGCGCATCGTGCGTTCGACCTACGACAAGACGGGAACCCCGTTCGAGGTAGGCGTGCTCATCAGCTGCGACGGTCAGGCAAAGCTGCACGTGCACATCGCCGCCGACAAAACAACCTTCACCGCCACAGCCCAATAAATCCAAAACGTGGGCGCCGTCGTTCAAACGAACGACGGCGCCCACACTCATTTTCTATTCAGCCCTAGTCATCGCACAAAGCCCCTTCGGCAGCACACGGTGCAACCGAGTCACCGTAGGCCGGGGCGGGAGGCGGTCCTTTCTCTCGGAAAACTTCGCGAAGCCCAGTTTCCGAGAGAAAGTGTCCGGCTGCCGCCCCGGCCGACCAGGTCACATTACACCGTGTGCTGCGGCAGGTCCTGCAGGGCGATGACGTCCATGCCCATGTCGTTGGCGCTGCCGTGACCCTGCTGGTCCTCACGCACCGCCTCGATGGCACTCACGTACGTGTTGGCGGCAGACATCGCGGTCACGCAGGTCACACCGCGTCGCACTGCCTCGGTGCGCAGCAGATAGCCGTCGCCGCGCGAGCCCGGACCGTACGGCGTGTTGATGATCACCGCGATCTTGCCATCGGCGATGAGGTCGCCGATGTTGGGGCGCTCGCCGTCGTGCGGGCCGCTAATCTTCTCCACGATCTCGCACGTCACGTTGCCTCCACGCAGCACGCGCGCCGTACCCTCGGTAGAGCAGATGTCAAAGCCCAGATAGCGCAGGATACGGGCGACCGAAAGGATATGGCGCTTGTCGCGGTCGCACACGCTAATGAACACCTTGCCGCAACTCGGGCCGGGCAGCTTGTAGTCGATCGCCAGCTGCGTCTTGGCGTATGCCTCGGGATAGCTCTTGGCGATACCCATGACCTCGCCCGTCGACTTCATCTCGGGCCCCAGGATGACGTCGGCGCCCGGGAAACGGCCCCAGGGCATAACGGCTTCCTTCATGCAGAACCAGTCCAGCTGACGCTCATCGCTCGGCAGGCCCAAGCTCGCGATGGAATCGCCCGCCATGATACGCGCCGCGCACTTGGCCAGCGGCACGCCGGTGGCCTTGGAGATAAACGGCACGGTACGGCTGGCACGCGGGTTGGCCTCGATCACGTAGACGGTCTCACCCTTGATGGCATACTGCACGTTGACCAGGCCGCGTACGCCCAGCGCCATCGCGATGCGGCGCGTGGTCTCGCGGAGCTTCGCCTGCAGGCTCTCGCTAAAGCTAAACGGCGGAATGCAGGTCGCAGAGTCGCCGGAGTGAATACCGGCCTCCTCAATATGCTCCAGGATGCCGCCGATGTAGACCTCTTCGCCGTCGCACAGGGCATCGACATCGGACTCAATCGCACCCTCCAGGAAGCGGTCGAGGTACACCGGGTAGTCGGGGCTAATGCGCGCAGCCTCGGCCATGTAATCGCGTAGATGCCCGGCATCGTAGGCGATCATCATGCCGCGGCCACCCAGCACGTAGCTCGGACGCACCAGCAGCGGGTAGCCGATGTGCGCGGCCACGGCCTCGGCCTCCTCAAACGAGGTGGCCTGACCCGCCGGCGGGTACATAATGCCCAGCTTGTCGAGTAGGGCGGCAAAGCGCTCGCGGTCCTCGGCAAAGTCGATGGCGTCGGGCTTTGTGCCCATAATGTTGACGCCGCTCTCCTCGAGCATGCGCGCCAGTTTAAGCGGGGTCTGGCCGCCGAGCGTCACCACGACGCCGTCGGGGCGCTCGACATCGATAACGTCCATGACGTCCTCGTAGGTGAGCGGCTCAAAGTACAGACGGTCGGACGTGTCATAGTCGGTCGAGACGGTCTCGGGATTGCAGTTGACCATGATGGTCTCGAAGCCGCGGGCCGCCAGCGCGTAGCTCGCGTGCACGCAGCAGTAATCGAACTCGATACCCTGGCCAATGCGGTTGGGGCCGGCGCCCAGGATCATCGCCTTGGGCTTGTCCGCCGGCGTGGTCTCGTCGGGAGCCACGCACTTCTTGGCATCCGGGCTCGTGCGGTAGATGTTCTCGTACGTCTTGTAGTGGTACTCCGTGGCGCTCGAAAACTCCGCAGCGCAGGTATCGACCGTCTTCATGCTGGGAACCACGCCCAGACCCTTGCGATAGGCGCGCACAAAGCGCTCGTCCGAGCCGGTCAGCGCGGCAATCTCGGCGTCGCTCGTGCCGTACTGCTTGAGCAGGCGCATCGCGTCGGCGTCGATATCCTCCACACGCAGGCCGCGGATGCTCTCCTGGACCTGCACCATGTCGTTGATACGGTTGAGGTACCACGGATCGATACCGCAGATGGCATGGATGTGGGCGATGTCCCAGCCACGGCGCAGGGCCTCGACCACAAAGAAGATGCGGTGCTCGGTCGGGGTTGCCACGGCCTGAGCGAGCTCATCGTCGCTCAGCTTGTCGGCACCCTCCTTGCCACCGGCGCAGATGCCCTGGTGACCGTCCTCCAGTGAGCGCATGGCCTTGCCGAAGGCCTCCTCAAAGGTGCGGCCGATCGCCATAATCTCGCCCACGGCCTTCATGCGCGTGGTGAGCGTGGGGTCGGTACCCTTAAACTTCTCGAAGGCAAAGCGCGGCACCTTGACCACACAGTAGTCGATCGTGGGCTCAAAGCAGGCGGGCGTTGCCTTGGTGATGTCGTTGACGATCTCGTCGAGCGTGTAGCCCACGGCCAGGCGAGCGGCGGCCTTGGCGATGGGGAAGCCCGTGGCCTTGGAGGCCAGTGCGGACGAACGGCTCACGCGCGGGTTCATCTCGATGACGATCAGACGGCCGGTCTGGGGGTTCACGGCAAACTGCACGTTGGAGCCGCCGGTCTCGACGCCAATCTTCTCCAGAATGGCGAGCGACGCGACACGCATGCGCTGGTACTCAAGGTCGGAGAGGGTCTGCGCTGGCGCCACGGTGATGGAGTCGCCGGTGTGCACGCCCATGGGGTCGAGGTTCTCGATGGAGCACACGATGATGCCGTTGCCGGCGTGGTCGCGCATGACCTCCATCTCATACTCTTTCCAACCCTCGATGGACTCCTCGACCAGCACCTCATGGGCAGGCGAGAGCTCAAGGCCCTGGCTCACGATGGAGACGAGCTCCTCGTGGGTATGCGCGATGCCGCCGCCGGCGCCACCGAGGGTAAAGCTCGGGCGCAGTACGCAGGGATATCCCACGCGCTCGGCGATAGCCTCGGCGTCGGCCACGCTGTAGGCATAGCCCGAGCGCGCGACCTCCAGGCCGATCTCGGCCATGGCCTCGTTAAAGAGTTTGCGGTCCTCGCCGCGCTCGATAGCGGCCAGGTCGCAGCCGATCATCTCGACGCCGTACTTGTCGAGCGTGCCGTCCTTTGCCAGCTCGACGGCGGCGTTCAGACCGGTCTGGCCGCCCAGCGTGGGCAGCAGCGCGTCCGGGCGCTCTTTCTTGATCACGCGCTCGATAAACTCGGCGGTGATAGGCTCAACATAGGTGCGGTCGGCCAAGCCCGGGTCGGTCATGATGGTCGCCGGATTGGAGTTGACCAGGATGACCTCAAAGCCATCCTCCTTGAGCACCTTGCAGGCCTGGGCGCCGGAGTAGTCGAACTCGCAGGCCTGGCCAATAACGATGGGGCCCGAACCAATAACGAGGATGCGCTTGATGTCAGTACGTTTAGGCATGTTAGTTCTCCTCGGTCGCAGCGTTCTCGGACTCGGCGAAATTCCAGCCGGCGAGGCGGTCCTTCGCGGTGTCGATGTCCAGGTAGTTCTCCTCGCCGTCCATGAGTCGCGTAAAGGCGGTAAAGAGATAGTGGGCATCGGTGGGGCCGGGCGAAGCCTCGGGGTGGTACTGGACCGAGAAACACGGGGCGTCGAGCAGCTGGATGCCCTCGGCGGTGCCGTCGTTGAGGTTCACATGTGTCAGGCGAATGCGACCAAAGCGCTCGTTCATCACGACCGGCGCGACGCCGCGACGCACCCAGGCGCGCAGGTCGCCATCGGCCGCATGCTCGGTTTCGCCGCCGGAAAGCTCCGGAATCAGTTTGCCCAGACTGGGGAACAGCAGGCCAAAGCCGTGGTTTTGCGCGGTGATCTCCACGCGACGGCTCACCAGATTCATAACCGGCTGGTTACCGCCACGGTGACCGAATTTAAGCTTTTCCATTTGGGCGCCGCAGGCCAAGCTGATCATCTGGTGACCCAGGCAAATACCAAAGACCGGCACCTTGCCGATCAGCTGCTGCACCTGCTCGTAGGTCTCCACCACGGCATCGGGGTCGCCGGGGCCGTTGGACAAAAAGACGCCATCAGGATTCATGTCGAGCACCTGCTGGGCGGGCGTATCCCACGGCACGACGGTGAGGTCGCAGCCGGCACGGACCAGGCCCTCCAGAATACCGCGCTTCACACCGCAGTCGTAGGCGACCGCTTTGTGACGGGCAGGAGCGGCAGCCACAAGCGCAAAGCCATGCGTGGCAGGCAGGTCGGCGGCCACAAACTCGTGAGGCGCGGGACAGCTCACGGTCTTGACCAGGTTCTCGCCCACCAGCGTGGGCGCTGCGTCCAGACGCTCGGCGAGCTCGTCGACGTCGAAGATCTCGGTCGAGATAATGCCCATCTTGGAACCATTGTCGCGCAGATGGCGCACCAGAGCGCGGGTGTCGATACCCTCGATAGCGACGATGCCGTGAGCGCGCAGGTACTCCGGCACGCTGACGGCCGAGCGCCAGTTAGAAGGCGTGGCGCACATGTCGCGAACGATCATGCCGCGCATAGCCGGAGCGCTCGCAGGGCGCACGGCGTCGCCGGGGAAGGCCGACTGGACATCGGTCTCGTCGATACCGTAATTGCCGATCTGCGGATAGGTCATGGTTACAATTTGGCCGGCATAACTCGGGTCGGTCATGACCTCAAAGTAGCCCTCGAGCGAGGTGTTGAAGCAGACTTCGCCGGTCGCGGTGCCCTCGGCGCCGCATGCACGTCCATAAAAAATGGTCCCATCCTCAAGATACAGGATACAGGGACCGCAGGTGCCCTTGCTGGTTTTGGCCAGCATACGCTGGCAAAGCTCGCTGGGCGCGAAGGTGCGGGCGGCAGCGCCCGCGGTATGGTTGTTCGCCATAATTCTCCTTCCCGGTCTCACAGGACCGGCTTAAAGGTGTGTAGTTAGGCCTCGCGGTATTGTAACCGCAAGCATGCCTCATGGCGTTAATTTCATCGAAATGTTTACGAAATGATAATTATGACTTTCTATGCATAATGATTATTTAATCCCCGTCCCAGAAAAATTATCCCGCGTGGGCTTGTGGCTCACGCGGGATAATGGCCTCTTACTTTTGCTTGTCCTGTTCCAGCAGATCGGACGGTGAGCGATCGGGCTTGCCGCCGCGGAAAATCTCGCGGCCATGCAGACGATGCTCCAGGTCACGTTCGGCCTTTTCCTCGTCAATCTTGGTCTGGCTCACCACCGGGTCCTCGATCAGCGACGAAACCGAGTTCACCTGTTTTTGAATGCGCTCGGCAATGGTGTCGTCCATGCTTACGATGCGCATCTTCCAGTCGATACTCGTGGCGTTGGATGAGCTCTTGGTCCACACAAACGTCAAAATGGCGCTCTGATGACCCCGCGCGGGAAACATGCCAAAAAAGGAATCGTGCTGAATGTTGCTATCCTCGTCGATATAGGCGTGAACGTTATACACCACGCGGTCGATCTTATCGTTGAGCAGGGCGTTGGTCGCAAGCGCCGCGGCCTGGATCTGCCCGTTGGACAGCAGCTCGAGCTCATTGGCAGACGATGTGTCCAACACCGTCACCTCAACCGTGCCCGTGCGCTCATCGGCCTCGTCGACGGTAAAATCGAGCGGAAACTGCGTAAAGCCGTTGCCCCACTCAAGGCCGCCCTTCAGCGCCGTCGAGACGGTATCCACCGAAACGCTCTCGGACAGGTTGGCGGTATTCAGACGGCGCATCACGCCGTAGCCGATCTGCATGCCCACGATCAGCACCAGAATACCGATGACCACGGCCATCGCGGTCTTCGTAATGGTATGGCTCACCTGCGAGCCCGAAGGATCGTCCTCAGACAGCGGGTCGATATGTTTTGCCTGGCTCGCACGGTCCTCGCTGCGCAGCTGCGCTAGCGCCGCTTTGTCACCGCGCTTGGCCGCAGCCTCCTTCTCACGCATGCGCTCGGTTCGCTTTTTGGCAAGCGTGGGATCCAAGACGCCGGATGCATCGATTTCGGAGAATAACTCCGTCACTTCTTCCGGAGTCAAAGGGTTCTTGTCAGCCATAAACTTCCTGTCATATCAATCAGTCGAGCTCGTGCGCACGCGCACCTTCGAACTGCATTCGATAGTAACGGGCATAGGTGCCGCCACGGGCGAGAAGCTCCTCGTGCGTGCCACGCTCCACAACGCGACCATGCTCAACGGTCGCAATCTCATCGGCATGCTTAATGGTCGAAAGACGATGGGCGATGATAATCGTGGTGCGGCCGCGTGCCAGCTCTTCGAGCGACTCCTGCACCGCCTCCTCGCTCTCGTTATCCAAAGCACTCGTCGCCTCGTCCAAAATCAGGATCTTGGGGTTCTTGAGAAACACACGCGCGATGGCAACGCGCTGCTTCTGTCCGCCCGAAAGACGGCTGCCGCGCTCGCCCACGACCGTGTCATAGCCCTGTGGAAGCGACTCGATAAAGGCATCGATGTTGGCGCGACGGGCGGCCTCGGCGATCTCTCCTGCCGTAGCGCCCGGCTTGCCGTAGGCGATGTTCTCGCCGATTGTTCCGTCAAACAGGTAGACATCCTGCTGCACCAGGCCGATAGCGCGGCGCAGGCTCTGCTGCGTCACATCGCGCACGTCCTGACCGTCGATGCTAATGGACCCAGCGGCAACGTCGTAAAAGCGCGGCAGCAGCGAACAGGTCGTGGACTTGCCACCGCCCGAAGGGCCAACCAAAGCGATGGTCTGCCCGGGCTTGATGGACAGATTCATATGGTCGATAACGGGACGCTCTTCGGCATCGCCCTCGCCCAGCTCAACGTCCTCGTAGTTAAAGCACACGTCGTGATACTCCACGGCGCCGGCAGTCACCTGCAGATCCGTAGCGCCCGGCTTGTCCTGGATATCCGGCGCGGTCGAGAGCACCTCGTCCATGCGCTTAAAGCCGGCGATGGCCTTCTGATACGTTTCGGCCGAATTGACGAGTGTCTCGAGCGGCGTGCAGAACAGCGAAATATAGAGTGCAAAGGTCGCCATATCGACCGCCTGCAGCTGTCCCTGGGCGACCAGCCAGCCGCCCAGCAGCACCACGATCACATAGAGCACACCCGAGAGCAGGCCATACGTCGCGGTATAGACGCCCATGGCGTGATACATGTTCTCCTTGGACGAAAGATAGCGATTGTTGGAGGCGCGGAACTTGAAGCGTTCGGTCTCCTCATTGGCAAAACTCTTGACCACGCGCATGCCCGCCAGCGAATCCTGCAGCTGCGCATTGATGCCGCTGATCTTTTTGCGGTTGTCGCTAAAGACCTCGCGCATGCGCATGTTCTGCCAAAACATGATGACCGCAAACGCCGCCGTCACCACAGCCATGGCAAGCGCCAGCACCGGGGCGATGGTAAAGAGGATCACAAACGAGCCGATAATCTCGATGCCGCAGATGATGATCCACTCGGGCACGTGATGCGCCGCCTCGCAGATATCGAACAGGTCGTTGACCACGCGGCTCATCATGTCGCCCGAGCTGTTGCGGTCAAAGTACGCAAAGCTAAAGCGCTCATACTGGTCAAACAGGTCCTCGCGCATTTTGGACTCCATACGCGCGCCCATCACGTGACCCCAATAGCTCACAAAATAGCGGCAGGCGCAGCGGACGGCATACATCAGCACCAAGCCCACCGCGATCATGCCGAGCGCCTGCATAATGACAGCCTGACCCTGAGTAAACAGCCCACCGGTCAAATTGCGCAGGATAATGGGGAACGCCAGGTCAATGGCGGCAAGCACCAGAGCACAAACAGTATCAGCAACAAAAAGCCCCATCTGGGGCTCGTAATACGAGAGAAACCTTTTAAACATGCAATCCTCGAAGAGAAATAAATAGCGTGAGAAATCCGGTTGAACCGGTCAGGCTGAAAACAAAGCGTCCCAACAAGCATAACGCCGATGTTCTGGCAGCGTCAGCGAAAACGTCCCTAAGCGAGCAAGGTGCCTTGAAAGAGGAGCGACGCGTACTTCGGTACGCGAGCGACGATTGAAAGGCAGATTGCCGCTTAGGGGCGTTTGCAGCGTCGACTCGTTACGCGGTTTGGTAAAACCGCGTAACCTAGAGCTCTGCCCCGCCTAGTCGGTGAGCGATACTGTCGCAGGCAAGAGCGCCCACGACGGTCTTGGCGTCTTCGATCTTGCCGTCGAGCACGGCGTCGATCAGCTCGTGCAGCGGCACCAGGTCCACGTTGACAAACTCGTCATCGTCGGGGTTGGGCGCATCAAACTCGAGCTTGGTAGCCAAGTAGATGTGGATGATCTCATCGCAAAAACCGCAGGACGTGACAATCGACGTCAAAAAGCGAATGCGACCAGCCCTAAAGCCCGTCTCCTCATGCAGTTCGCGCTTGGCGCAATCGAGCGGGTCCTCACCTGAATCGAGCTTGCCGGCGGGAATCTCGACCGTCACGCGGTCGATGGCGGTGCGGTACTGACGCACCAGTACGATCTTGCCACTCTCGGTCAGCGCCACAACGGCCGCCGCACCCGGATGGCGAACGATATCGCGGGCGCTGCGGCGACCGTTGGGCAGCTCAACCTCAAGACGGTGGACGTCGAGGATCTTGCCCTTCCAGGCGCACTCCTCCGAAAGAATCTTTTCGTGCAGCTCGGCATCGTGCGGGTCATCGTCGCCCAGCACCAGCGCTGGCTCGTCAGCGACCTCGCCACCAGGTTCGCCCTCGGCGTGCCCATACACGCGGCTGTCCTCCTCGACGATCTGCGCATCCACGAGCTCTTCGTTCTTTTCGTCCATCCGTCTCATTCCTCTCGGACTTTAGGCATCCCAGGCGTCGCGGCCGCGCAGCGCGCGCAGGCCGATGTCGTGACGCAGGGTCTTACCCTCAAAATCAATCTTCTCGCAGGCCTCGTAGGCAAGGTTGCGAGCGTTCTCGAACGTGTCGCCCAGAGCGGTCACGGCAAGCACGCGACCACCATTGGTCAAGAGCTGGCCGTTCACCACAGCAGTACCCGCGTGGTACACGGTCACGTTCTCCATGGCCTCGGCATCGGTGATACCGGCGATGACCTTGCCCCTCTCGTAGCTGCCGGGATAGCCCGCGCTCGTCAGGACAACGGCCACGGCCCACTCGTCGCGCCAGTCGAGCTCAATCTGATCGAGCTCACAGTTGGCGCAGGCCAGCATGACCTCAACCAGGTCGTTCTTAAGGCGCGGCAGCACGACCTGCGTCTCGGGGTCGCCAAAGCGGGCATTGAACTCCAGCACCTTGGGGCCGGCGGGCGTGAGCATAAAGCCGCCGTACAGGCAGCCGCGGTAGTCGATGCCCTCGGCAGCAAGCTCGGCAACGGTCTGCTCCATGACCTTCACCATGGTGGCGTGCTCCTCGTCGGTCACGATGGGCACCGGGCTGTAGACACCCATGCCGCCGGTGTTGGGGCCCTTGTCGCCCTCGAGCGCGCGCTTGTGGTCCTGCGAGGTGGCCATGGGGCGCACGGTCTTGCCGTCGGTAAAGGCCAAAAGCGAGCACTCGGGGCCGGTCAGCATCTCCTCGATAACCACGGTGTTGCCGGCATCGCCAAAGGTGCCGCCAAAGCACTCGCGCACGGCCTCCTCGGCCTGCTCAAGTTCGGTCGCCACGATAACGCCCTTGCCCGCGGCAAGGCCGTCGGCCTTGACGACCAGCGGAGCGCCCTGCTCACGCACATAAGCAAGAGCCGAAGCCTCGTCGGTAAACGAGCCGTAGGCTGCCGTCGGAATGCCCGCGCGCTCCATGAGCTGCTTGGAGAACAGCTTAGAGCCCTCCATCTGGGCGCCCTCGGCACCCGGGCCAAAGCAGGGAATACCCACCGCGCGCACGGCGTCGGCCACGCCCGCCACGAGCGGAGCCTCGGGGCCAATTACCACGAGTCCGCATCCGTGGCTCTGGGCAAACGCCGCCACGGCCGCAGGATCGCAATCGTCGAGAACAACGTTCTCGCCGCAGCTCGCGGTGCCGCCGTTACCCGGCGCGATGTAGAGCTTGCCGGCGCGCGGTGATGCTGCGAGCTTAGCTGCCAAAGCATGCTCACGGCCGCCGCTGCCCAACAACAGGATGTCGATGGTTTGAGTGTCCGCCTTCAAGGGTGCCTCCTCTATGGATGAATGGCCCGCTCCACGCGAGCCCTTTGCAAGCAAATATACCCCTCGGCCGCCCGTCTGGGCTGCAAAGGGGTATATCGCAATAACCGTATAAACCGATTACTTCCAGAATCGGTTGATGATCTGCTCGCGACCGGCGCCAACGCCAATGAACGTCACGCGGGTGTGTGCCAGATCCTCGATAAACGCCACGTAGTCCTGGGCCTCCTGCGGCAGCTCGTCAAAGCTGCGGCAGCCGGTGATGTCGCACTTCCAGCCAGGGAGCTCCTCGTAGATGGGCTTGGCGTTCTCAAAACGCACCTGATGCTCGGGCACACTCGTGTAGCGCTCGCCATCGACGTCGTAGGCAACGCACACCTTAATGGTGTCGAAGGCCGAAAGCACGTCGAGCTTGGTCAGGGCGATATCGGTGAGACCGTTGACGCGCGAGGCGTAGTTGGCGATGGGGCCGTCAAACCAGCCGCAGCGACGACGGCGACCGGTGGTCACGCCGTACTCGTAGCCCTCCTCGGTCAGCGTGTGACCGGCTTCGGACTCATAGGAAAGCTCGGTGGGCATGGGGCCCGAACCGACACGGGTGATATAGGCCTTCATGACGCCCAGCACGCGGTCGACGTTCTTCATGCCGACGCCGGAGCCGGTGATGGCGCCGCCGGCGGTGCAGTTAGAAGACGTCACGTACGGATAGGTGCCGTGATCGATGTCGAGCAGCGTCGCCTGGGCGCCCTCAAACAGCAGGTCCTTGCCCTCATCGATCATGTTGTTGAGCAGCAGGCTCGTCTCGGTGATGTAGGGGCGCAGACGCTCGGCCATGGGCAGGTACTCGTCGCAGATCTGGTCCACGGTGTAGGTGGGCAGGTGGTAGATGAGCTCGAGCTCAGGATTTACGCGGGCAAGAGCGGTCTCCAGCTTGTCGCGGAACAGCGCCTCGTCCAGCATGTCCTGCATGCGCAGTCCGATGCGGGCCATCTTGTCCTGATAGCACGGACCGATACCGCGCTTGGTGGTACCGATGTTCTTCTTGCCGAGCTTCTGCTCAAAAGCACCATCCAGATCAATGTGGTACGGCATGATGACATGCGCGTTACCACTGATCTTGAGGTTCTTGGTGGTGATGCCGTCGGCCTCGAACATGTCAATCTCCTCAAGGACAACCTTGGGGTTGACGATACAGCCGTTACCGATCACCGACACATGGTCGGAATACATGATGCCGGAGGGCACCTGGTGCAGGCCGTACTTCTTGCCGTTGACGACGATGGTGTGGCCGGCGTTATTGCCGCCCGAATAGCGCACGACGGCATCGAAGTCGCCGGCGACCAGGTCGCAAATCTTACCCTTGCCCTCATCGCCCCACTGGGCACCGACCAAAACGGTTGACGGCATGTTTACTCCTTACATTCATGGACTGTCTACGCGCCACACTGGCACGCAGAAGCACAAAACATTCCCAGTATACCCGTGCAACGGGCGCCTGTCCTACTCCTCGGTATGCGCCCCATCAAGCTCATAGAACTTGGTGGATGCCGGCAGGAACATCAGGTCGACGTCACCGATCGGGCCCGAACGGTTCTTGGCCACGACGATACGCGTAACGCCCTCGTCGGGTCGATCGTCGCGCGAGGCCTCGGCCTCGTCGGCAGAACGGTCCAAGAACATGACAATATCGGCATCTTGCTCGATGGAGCCCGATTCACGCAGGTCGGACAGCTGTGGGCGCTTGCCGGTACGGGACTCGACCTGACGCGACAGCTGCGACAGCGCGATCAACGGAATCTTGAGCTCCTTGGCCATAATCTTCAGACCACGCGACATCTCGGAGACCTCGACGGTACGGCTCTCGGAACGACGTCCCGGCGGAGGACTCACCAGCTGCAAGTAGTCCAGGATGATGATGGCCTTCTCCTTGTTATGGAGCATGCGGCGGCTCTTGGCGCGAATCTCGGTCACCGTGGTGCCGGGCGTATCGTCAATCAGAATATCGAGCTTGGACAGCGTCTGCGTGGCCTCATTGATGTTGGCCCACTGCTCGGGACTAATGCGGCCCGTACGGAAATCGCTGATCGAGATCATGGCATAGGCGCAAATCAGACGCTGAGCAATTTCCTTGCCCGACATCTCCAACGAGAAGAAGCCGACGGTATAGCCCGCTGCGGCGGCATTGAGCGCCAAGTTCAGGGCGAACGACGTCTTACCCACGGCGGGGCGGGCGCCGATAATGATGAGCTGGCCCTCGCGGAAGCCCATGAGCATACGGTCGAGCGACGGGAAGCCCGTGGGCACGCCTGCAGCCTGACCGCCGGCCTTGCACACTTCCTCGGCCTCGTTATAGGCCTCGACCATAAACTCGGTCAGCGTCTTGTAGCTCGACTTAACCTCACGCGCCGTAACCTTGAGCAGCTTGCTCTCGGCTAGCTCCACGACCTCTTTGGTGTCGGTGGGGGCGTTGTAGGCCAGCGCGTTGATCTCGTTGGTAGCGCCAATCAGCTCACGCAGCATCGAGTCGCGACGAACGATGGCGGCATGGTGCTGCCAGTTGACGAGCGACAGGGTCTGACCCATCAGCTCCAAAATGTACGCCTCGCCGCCCACGGCATCGAGCTTGTTGATGCTTCGCAGGTAATCGATCAACGAGATGGAGTCGATGGGGATGCGGCTGTTGTACATATCGACCATCGCGGTATAGATGGTCTTATGAATAGGCCGGTAGAAGTCATCGGGCTGCAGCTCGACTTGGGCCTCTTCGACCACCTCGGGCGATAGCAGCATAGCGGCCAGTACGTTGGCCTCTGCATCTTGGTTTTGGGGGAGACCCAACTTGGAACCGCGATCCTCGACCGTCAACCCCGTCTCCCTATCGTCATATGCCATGAGCATCCTCATTCATATCGCTTGCGAGCATCCATAGTATCAGCCACGGCTATAAATCGAGCCGCGCCTTGGTAATCATCACCGAACCAAACGGATGAACGGTCCCATACACGGAGCCGCATCTCAATGGCTGTTACGACACTCACCCAGCGCAAATAATAAAAGGGCGCCCTGGTCTCCCAGAGCGCCCTTCTTAGAACAAGATTGTTGCGTTGCAGCAAATGCTACTCGGCAGCAGCCTCGGTCTCGACCTCGGCGGTCTCGGCCTCGGCGACCTCAGCGGTCTCCTCAACCTCAGCCTCGGCAGCGAGCTCCTCGGCGGTAACGCCGACGAGAACGACAACCTCGGCCTTGATCTCGCGGTACAGCGAGATAGCGACGGTGTGGGCACCGGCAACCTTGATGGGCTTACCGAGCTCGACGCGCTTGCGGTCGATGTCCATACCGAGCTGATCCTTGATGGCGTCAGCGATCATAGCGGCGGTAACGGAGCCAAAGAGGATGCCCTCGTCGCCGACCTTGACGTCAACGGTGACCTGCTTGCCCTCGAGGGCAGCCTTGGTCTCGTTGGCGGTAGCCAGACGGACGGCCTCGCGCTTGGCGATGTTGTTGCGACGCTCGTCAAGCTGCTTGAGGTTGCCCTTGGTGGCGGCAACGGCGAGCTTCTTGGGGAACAGGAAGTTCTCAGCGTAACCCTGAGCGACCTCTACGACGTCACCCTCGCCGCCCTTGCCCTTGATCTCATCGAGAAGAATAACCTTCATGATGCGTCTCCCTTCTTAGCCGCGGTCGCGGTTGCCACGAGAGGAAACCACGGGGACGGTGTACGGCAGGAGAGCCATCTCGCGGGCGCGCTTGATGGCGTTGGCGATGTCATGCTGATGCTGCGTGCAAGCGCCAGTGACGCGACGGGGCTTGATCTTGCCACGGTCGGTCATGTACTTACGGAGAAGCTGAGTGTCCTTATAGTCGATGAACTCAGTGTTCTCCTTGCAGAACTGGCAGTACTTACGACGCGGCTGACGTGCAGAATAATCATTAGCCATGTCAAAATACCTTTCATTTGGCAACTTCGGCGAGCCGAAGCCGCCTCTCACTCAAAAATAGGTGAACAACCCTTAGAACGGGATGTCCTCATCGTAGACGTCGACCGCGGGCGGTGTTGCCACCGGTGCGGCGGGACGCGCTGCGGGCGCGGGAGCTGCGGGGGCGTAACTGCCCTGATCGTAGCCACCCTGGCCACCACGGGAGCTCATAAACTCGATCTCATCGACGATGACCTCAAGTTTGCTCCTGCGCTGACCATCGCGCTCCCAAGAGCTGTAGCGCAGCTTGCCCTCGATCGCGACCTTGTTTCCCTTTGCCAGGAAACGGCTCACGGCCTCGGCGCGGGTGCCAAACATAGTGCAGTCGACAAAGTTGGGATAGTCCTCCCACTCGCCCGTCTGCGCATTGCGGCGGCGATCGTTCACAGCGACGCCAAAGGACAGAACCTGGGTTCCGCCGGCGGTGGCGCGCAGCTCGGGATCGCGGGTGAGGTTACCGGTGATGTTCACTCGATTGATGCTCATAACTCACTACTTCCTCTTGGGGCACAAGCCCAGTCCAAAACGACAGTCTTACTCCTGGTCGTCGCGACGGACGATCATGTGGCGGACCACAGCGTCGGTGATGCGCAGGACGCGATCAAGCTCGGCGATCTGGGTAGGATCTGCGTGGAAGTTGATGAGGGTGTAGTCACCATCGGTGAGGTCGTTGATCTCGTAGGCGAGCTTGCGCTTGCCCCACTCGTCAACGGAGTCGACCTTGCCAGCGCCCTCAGCGATCGTGGTATCGATACGCTTCATAACAGCGAGACGAGTCTCGGGGTCGAGCGACGGGTCAACAAAGAACAGCAGTTCATAAGCCTTCATATTGTCACCTCCTCTGGGCAAATGTGGCTTCAGGTCGTGAAGGTGCGCCTGAAGCAGGAAAAGACTTGGTAATAATATCTTTCAACCTCCCAGGCTGCAAGAATATGCAGCTACAACCTCATGACCTCCACATATGTCCATGCTTACACGGCTCTTCATGCGCATTCCAACCAAATGCTGACCAAATGCTTGACGGATCTGTGTTCAAGATACGGTGCCGTGGGGACAAGCTGAGCCAAGCCGCAGGTCAGCGGGCACAAGGCTGTGGTCGCAAAATGCATACCAGTGGCCCACAGCACCACCCAAAGATTTTTAAATTCATTGCCAAGTCGCTTATGAATACCCTTTTTTGAACAATTGAGTTGATCAACCACGCTGGTCGGAAGCCGTTTTTTGGGACCTCAAGCCCCACTGCAGCGCCAAGCACGGCCAAGCGTTTTAAAAAATGCCAACTTTTCTGTTTGCACTTTGCGATTCCTCGTGTATACTGACTTTCGCATTTAACGGAGAGTTGTCCGAGTGGCCGAAGGAGCACGATTGGAAATCGTGTAGGCGTCAAAAGCGTCTCCAGGGTTCAAATCCCTGACTCTCCGCCAGTTAATTCCAAAGCAGGCCTTCGAGCCTGCTTTGTTTTTACCCCACGCGGAGGGGTGGCAGAGTGGTTGAATGCGGCGGTCTCGAAAACCGTTTGGCCTGTATAAGGTCACGAGGGTTCGAATCCCTCCTCCTCCGCCATTTTGGTTGAGAAAGCTCCCGAAAACGGGGGCTTTTTTGTTTAGAGTCCCTTACAAGCAAATACGGCGGAGGAGGAGGGATTCGAACCCGTCAGGACGCGGAGCGTAAAGAAAACGCGCCAGTGGCGCGTTTTTAGCGCAGTGCGGTCGGTGCAAGCCGACCGCATAAATTTTGAGCTCCGCTCAAAATTTGGACATCCCTCCTATTCAGCCACGCCCCCCATTGCTTTCGATTTCGCCTTGAATCTCAAACATGTACGTCACCCTCCAAAACCGACATTTTTCGACATCTTTGAAGGCTGATGTATATGTTTGGTACCCATGACCGTTCCCAGTCCCGACCGTTTACCGAGCAATAGGGTCACCACGCCCGCCAACCATGTACTATGTACGGGCATTGTCTAAACCCGCAACCAAAAGGACCCCATCTTGCCCGTCGTCGCCGCTATGACTGTTACCTCACACGCCACGGATGCCATGGTCGCTATCCCATTTTGGCTCGAGATGTTCGCTGTTGTCGCTGCATCGATCTCGGGCGTGTTGGTCGCACGCGAGCACAAGCTCGACTTGGTGGGCGCGGTCGCGCTCGCCGTGGTCTGTGGCTTGGGCGGCGGTCTTTTACGCGATATGACGCTGCAGGTGGGCAACGTCTACATCCTCAACCAGCCGATGGCGCTCCCGCTTTCCATTGCCACGGCAGCCATCATCTATATTTTCCCGGCAATCGTCGACAAACCCGAAAAACTCATTCCCCTGCTCGACATCATCTCGGTCGGCATCTATGCCGCCACTGGAGCAGACAAGGCGCTGGTCTACGGCTTTGCGCCGGCGGTGTGCATCATGATGGGCTTTTTCACCGCGGTGGGCGGCGGCATGCTGCGCGACAGTTTTATGGGCGTGGTACCGGGAATTTTCCAGCGCACCAACTTCTATGCCATCGCAGCCATCGCCGGCTCGGCGAGCTATGTATGCCTTGTCATGAGCGGCGTCGTCAGCAACATCACCGCGTTGATCGTATGCGTTGCGGTAACCATGGGGCTGCGCTGGCTGTCGCTGCGTTTTGACATCAAAAGCCCCACCGAAGAGGACATAGCGCGCTTTTTGCACCACAAAAAGTAGATTGCGCGGGCTCATCCTTCGAAATGCAACCGAGAGGTTCTTTTAGAGCGCCCACGCGTTGGGTACCCTGTTAGGTGCATATCGAGCATCTGACGAAGGATTCACTATGCCCCACAATCAATTCCCGTCGACCCAACGCCGTAAAGCGTGGGGCCGCATCACCATCCTATTCGCGCTCATCGCTCTGGCGCTCACCGCACTTCCCGCTACGGCTCTTGCCGGCACGGACACCGCAGGCAACGTACTTGCGACCGACAATGACGCCAATCCGTCCGGCGTCGAAGGTGACCTGTACTGGGCAGGTCAGAGCCTCAACCTGGACGACACCTCCATCGACCGCGATATCATCGCCGCGGGCGATACTCTCTCGATCCGCGACTGCACGGTGGGCGGCGCCATTCGTCTTGCGGGGCGCACCATCGACATTGCCAAGACCACGGTTGATGGCAGCGTCACGGTCGTCGGTCAGCATGTCGTGCTCAATTCCGACAGCACCGCCAACTGTTTCTATGCGATAGGCGAGACGGTTGCCCTGCGCGGCTCTACCAAGTCGGCAGCGCTTGCGGGCGATACGGTGACCATCGATGGCACCGTCGAGGGCGATGTCGAGGTCTGGGCCGACAAGCTCATCCTGGGCAAGAACGCCCACATCACCGGCACCGTGAATGCACACGTCTCCGAGGACCCCGAGCGCGCCGCGGGAGCCGAGGTCGGCGCGCTCAAGATCGACCGCACCGAAAACGAAGATACTTCCACCGCCAACGATGTCATCGGCGGTATCGTCGCCGCTGCCCTCTCGACCTGCTTTGTCGCTCTGCTGCTCGAGCTCGTCTTTCCGCGCGCGACCGCCGGCGCCGCCGGCATGCTCCACCAGCGTCCCATGCCTCTGTGGGTGAGCGGTCTTCTGGGTGCGATCGCTATCGCCCCCGCCGTCCTACTGCTGATTATCTCTATCGCAGGTCTGTCGCTTGCCGGAGCCCTCTTGTGCGGCGTTATCGGCATCGCGTTGGTGTCGAGTGCCTTTGCTGGGTGCGCAATCGCCCGCATGGTCGGACACAACCAGAACCGCTACGCCATGGCAGCCGTGGGCGGTATCGCCGCGGGCGTGCTTACGGCAATCCCCCTCGTAGGCGACTTCATCAGCGGCGTGGCCTTCGTCTTTACACTCGGCTACATCATCCAAATCATCTGGCGCAACGCCCACCTCAAGTCGCAACAGCCGGCTAATACGCCGGAACTCCCCGCCGCTTAGCCGCCAACCACCACAAAGGGGACAGGCACCTTTGTGGTGGTGCAAAGGGGTCAGGTTACTTTGCACCAACAAACGAGGCGGGGCACCCGATCGCATCGACCGGGTGCCCCGCTTTTTCATATCTCGTGTTGATATTCGAGGAGAACGATTACTCCTCAGAACCCTCGTCGCGCTTACGACTACGGATGAGATGCGCCACACCAACGCACAGCACCGCGCCACCAGCAATCCAAGTAAAGGTCACGCCGTTAAGGCCGGTCAGCGGGAGGTTAATCTGTTTGGTATTGCCGACGGTAATGTTAAAGGTGCCGTCGGAGTCCTTCTCCGAGTCAGACTTCGCCGTCAGCTTGTTGTCGCCAGAATTTCCGTCGGTGAGGCCGGCGATAATCTTGTCGTTCTGGTTCTTAGGATCAAGCGTACTTCCGAGCAGAGTAAGACCGGCACCCGGATCATCGGCCTTCATGGTCGGCTTGATCTCGAAGGTGAAGGGGTCGACCTTAGCGTAACCAGAGGGGGCAGAAACCTCCGTGACGGTATAGGTGCCGGCATCGAGTCCGGGGACCGTGATGACACCGCCGTTGGCGGTCTTGAATTTGTGGGCGTCGGTACCAAGGGAACCACCCTCCTGGACGTACAAGCCCTTGGAAGCATCATCGTCCGCACCAGTGGCCTGAATGGTGAACTCGGCGTCATCCAGGGCCGTCTCGGTGCCAAGGTCGACCTTGTTGATCTTGAGGCCGTAGGTATAGTCCTTGACCTTGTCAGGCGGAGTCTGGCCCTTGCTATCCTTGTCCATGGGATTGTTGGAGTAGTTAAGTATCACGGTGTTGTCGTTACTCTCAGTGCCGGCAACAATAGCGTCCGTGTTAATCCGCGCCTTATAGGAGACGACGACACAGGATTGTTTAGTGATTCCGCTGACGTCCTTCAGGTTTTCACAGGTCCACTTTGTCGTCTTAGCACCAGTCGTACTATCGACAGTTTCAGCACTCTGGTTAAAGTTGTTCGTAATTTTCTGACCGGTCTTGTGGGTCAGATCGCCTTTTGCATCGCTCACGCTATCGTATAGATAGACCTCAGCGCCCGACTGCAGCGTCAGGCCCTTGGAGATCTGGTCGGAGAACTGATAGAAATACGTATCGTACTTATCGAAGTTCTCGGCGACGGTGCCGTAGAGGTTGTACGTCACGTCCTGGCCGATCTGGGAGTCGGCAGCGTCATGCTCTTTGCCGTCGGCATCGCTCACGATCTTCTTCTCGACGGTAGGGATTCCGGTTTTCTCGGTGACTTTAACGGGCGTGTTCCCCACGACAGTGAAGATGGGAGACGAGCCCGCTTCGCCGTCTCCGATGTTGCCGGCATCGGTCACAAAGAGCCAGTAACCGTGCTCTAGACCGGAGGCAACACCAGCACTCGTTGTCTTTTTGTCAGTAAGATCGTCCACAGCAGCGGCAATCTTATAAGCAATGTTGTCGGGGCCAACGCAATATGCATCGTTGGTTCCCGTCACCTTATCCGTGATCCAGTCCGCGGCATCTTGGGCGGTCTTACCGCTGTAAGTCGGCTCCTCATCCTTAATGACGCCCTCGACAGCCGCCTTCACATTATCGTTCGCCCAGGTGATATTACTCACAACCGTCTTATCTTCGACTGTCGCAACATCAGCCATAAAAATCTGATAGCCATCGAATTCGGTATGGTTGCCCTCAACGTTCTTGATGGTCACCGAGCCGTTCGCGGTACCCTCAGCAAACGCCATCGTGGCCGGTGCCATAACTCCACCGAAGCTCAACGCTGCGGTAAGTCCGGCGGTTACTGCCAGGCGGGCGATGCTCTTGGTTGTCTTCATGTTTAGTCCTCTTTCTTGGAGGGTTCTCTAGTAACTTTTTCAAAACCAATGATCATCAGGTCGGTAGGCCTGCGCGTCACTCGCTACGGAGGCAGTACGCCATTGAGCAAGGGGGGGGGACAATTATTTTTCACGGCGACCTCCTCCCCGCTTGATGACGAGCGCGGCAACAATAGCCGCCACTCCGATGGCAGCCAAAGCCGCCACCAGCACCAACGTTCTATCTCCCGTCGAGGGCATAAAGCCTCGACTTGCTTCTTTGCTTGGGGTGTTGAGCACCGACAGTCCAATCGAACCCGTCCCGGCATCGGCGGTATCAACCCGCAGGGGGCTTTCGGCCGACACGGTCACTTTGGGCTTCGCGGCTGCTACCTGTTTAACGTCCAGTCCCTCAGCCGTAACCGTCACCGTACGTTTGCCCCCAAAGGCGGTGTAGCCCTTGGGTGCCGCGATTTCCTCGACGGCGTAGACGCCCGCGTCCACACCGGTCAATTCCACATGGCCATCCGCGCCCGTGGTGACGCACGCGTCGGCATCCGTCGACCACGAGCCGTCAGTCGTTAGAATGCGCCCGCGGTCATCGATGATGCGCAGCTTGGCGCCCGCGAGCGGTTTATCGTCCGAGCTTGAGCGCTTGATCAGACTGAGTCCCCAGGTGTAGGCGCACGCGTCATCGCTCGGCGTGCGGGTGAAGCCAGCGTCGCCGGACTGGTCGGCTAAGGGAGAGCGCGGGTAACGCAGGTAGACCTCGTTGGGATTGCCCTTGGTAGCGCCTCGATTGCAGCTGGCCCCCAACGGCGCATTGTAGACAGCAACCACGCGGGCGCCCGCGGTGAAGGCGTCGGCCCCGCCGAGCGCGGCGACCAGGTCGCCGGTGCGCACGGTGAAGGCATTCCCCTCGATCGAGACCTTGCACTGTGAAGTAATGTCTGTCCACCCTTTAGCCGACGTCGAGTTGGCATTGCCGCCCTCACATGCAACGGCGTCGAAGCCGCCGTCCGCGCCCGTCGCCACGTACACGCGCATGCTCGTGGCCACCTTGGATAGGTCGAGCCCCGCGCTCATGGTGTCGACGAACTGCACCGTATAGGTGTCGTAGGCGGCAAGACCCGCCGGGACCGTGGCAGAGAGGCGCCAGTACAGGTCGTCGGCGACCGCGGCGTCGGCGGCCTTCTGCCATGCGGCGGTACTGTCCTCCAGCACGTGCTTGGCGACCTTGGGCGTCGCGGCCTTGGGCTTGACGGTTACGGCGCTGCCGCCGACCAGCGCCACGATCGGCGCGGTGCCGGCCTCGCCCTGGGCGATGGCGTCGTCGTCGGCGACGATGAGCCAGTAGCCGCAGGGCAGCTCGGCCGCCGTGCCTGCGTTAAGGGCCACGGAAGGGACGCCGGCTTTGACAATTGCGCGGGCAAGTTTTGCCGTCAGCGTGGTCGTCATGTGCCCGTCGGCATTCATCCATTCGGCAGCCTCTTGCGCCGTCGATGCCGAGCCATCAAGTCCAGCATCATGAAGCACGGGGAGAACGGCCTGGCAAACGGCATCATTCGCCCACGTTACGTCAGTTGCAATTTTTTGGCCGGCATCGTCATCGTCAACAACGGTCGCCGAAAAGAGCTGGCACGCGTCATACCGCGTCGCAACCGTACCGTCCACCGTAATGGCACCAGCATCGGCAGCATGAGCCGTCCCAGGGGCAATCGCGAAAGACAGAATAGCGACCGTAACTATCGTCGCGACGGCCAACAAGCGGCGACAAAGCCTACTCACGGCGACCACCTCGATCTTGATCGCGATGGCGACGAGCATGCATCCATGTCGCAGCAAAACACAGCAGCGATGCACCAGCCAGATACGTCATAGTCAAGCCAGCCCCGCCCGCCTCAGGAAGCGTGGTCGAATACTTATTGGTAAAGGTCGGTGGGGTTGTAGAGCCGTTGTCGTAGGTAACCTCGGTGTTTAGCTTTCCTTCTCCATTAGTCACGACAACCTTAACCTCATGTTTGGTCGTGTCGTAAGTGATGTGGTCCTTGACGTTGTTCTCGGCGCCCTCGGGGACGACCTCAGAGATGGTGTAAGTGTAGGTATCGGCCTTGTTGTAGTCGACGTTGAAGGAGACATTGCCCTTGGCGTCGTTGGTCACCGTCTGGAGCACCTTACCGTCGCCGTCCTTAAGCGCAAACGAGAACTGCCCTTCCTTGAACGTTCCACCTTCGAGCACCTTCTTTGCGTTAATGACCGCCTTGCCCGTCATGCGGTTGTCGTAGACCCAGATCTCGTCCTTCTTTGTATCGTCGATGATCTCCGCACCGTCGACGATGTCCTTTGCCTTAGTTAGCGCAGCCTGATAATCCTCGTAGCTCGCGCTGCCCTTGAGCATGATCCACGTGGGATCAGCCTTGGCATAGCCAACAGGCGCCTTGGTCTCCACGAGCTGGTAGAGCACGCAATTACTCATCTTCTTGTCGCTTGTGCCGAACGAGATTTTGCCGTTGGCGTCGGTGGGGACGTCGGTCGCGGCCTCGTCAAACGGCGTTCTGGCGTTCTCTACATTTCCGTCATACGCAGCCTGGCCCATATCCACCCTGTAGAGTGTGAACTTCGCCCCCTCGAGCGTCGCTCCAACCTGCTGCGCATCGTACTTGGTCATCGTGATGCCGTAACCATTGCCACCCGCACTGGCGGAAGCGTTCTGGATGGTCCATATTTGCTCGTCAATCGCCGTGCCTTCCGTCACACCCGTAAGCTTGGCGGTATTGGAAAGAGACACCTCTTCACCGGGGTTTCCGGTCGGGATAACCTCGTACTCGACCTTGAGGTATTTCTCGTCGGGCACCTCAAGAGTCAGCTTCGTACGCGAGCCAGATTCATCCTTGACTTGCTCCATCTTCGACGAATAGTCCTCATCAGCCAGCGGTGACCAGGCACCATTCACCCGCTCATAGACCTTAAGCGTCGACGGCACCAGCGTGCACTCGGCATCCATGGTGTCCACGAGCTCGAGGAAGTCAGTGCCATTCTTAAGGGCAACGCCAGACTCGTTAACAAGAATGGTGTACTTAATACGGTTGCTATTACTGACTTGCTCACCAGTCTTTTTGATGACGTTGTTCTTGATGGTGACGGTGCCGCTACCGGTATCGAATTTCTTGTCTCCCGACTCGGCGCTTGCCGAGTTGATGAACTTCACCTCATTCTTAGAGACATCGAGCTCGCTGCGCTTGACCGCTGTTTTGTATGTGAGCTTCGCATAGCCGGCATAGTCGCCAAGCCCAGTTGTGGGGATGGAGAAAGTGACCGTATTGCCGGCGCTGCTGACGTTGTCGGTGGCAAGCTGTTGATTATCAACGACCGTCTTGGCCTCACTTCCGCGACCAAGCCCCGTATGCTCTTCGTAGGGATTCTGCACGAGTGTGAACTTTGCGGAATTCGCGACATAGCTCATACCATCCGGAAGGCTATCAACGATATTCAGCGGTTTCCCGCCCAGCTTTCCAGCTCCAAAGCATTCGAACTCGCCATTTGCGCCCTTATTACCCTTTTGGCGGTTTGCATACACCGTCCAGTCGACGATCCAGGCGCCCTTCTCATCCGAGCCGTTAACGGTATGCCAATCGAAGTTCTCAACCCAAGACACCTTCGACTCCGCTTTCGGCTTCTCGACCGCAGGCTTCGTTTCTTGGTTGACAACGTACTTGACGGGTTCGGTGAACGACCGCTGTAATTTCAGGCCCGGCGCGCTGACCGACGCAAAGTTTGAGTACCAGCCCGACAGCGCTTCTGATGTGGTGTTGTAGGTGATAACGGCGTAGTCCTCGTTCTCGAGAGCGGCTTTCACTTTGTCGGTAACGATGATTTTGAGGTCGTAGTTTTTCTTTGTTTCATTACCCGGATAGCTGGTCGTTGGTCTCCAGTCGGTGCCCGGAACCAGCTCGGTATTGCCGATTTTAATGGTAATGGAGCTTTCGTCGACACCGAGTTTCTGCGACCATGCCGACTGAAACGTGTCCTTCACCGTCACCTCGCCTGGATGGACCGCATTGACGATCGCCTTCAGCGCGACCTTCGTCTCCCATGTCGCCCTGCCCGTCGTCGCCGCCTCATCGGATCTCACGAGCCTCTTGATGATCGGCACAACACCCGTCAGCTGCGGCGTGAAACTGCCTTCATCGGTACCGGAAACGGAGCCTTCGCGCTCGATGGCCGCGTCGTTATGCACGGTATCGTACGAGCTCGTATCGTTCATCTTTGTGTGATAGACGATGCGGTAGGTGGCGTACTTGTCGACAAGATCGGTCGGGAATGTGTAGGTAAACGAGCTCTGCGACGAGTCAAGCACGCCGCCCGGAAGAACCTCCGACCCCGAGCTGCCCTTGTAAACCGTGTAGCTCCCCATATAGGCCTGCTTATCGTCAAGCGTATCGGTGAACTTGTAGCCGCTCATGTCGGCCTTGATCTCGCCTTGGTTGAGCGTGACCGTCCACGTGATGTCGGACGGTGTACCCGAGCCGTTGGACTTGTTGATCATGTCGTAACGAAACTTGCTGGGAGCAGCAGTCACGGAGCCGCTCTGGCGATTGCTCAAGCCGCCCCACTCCCACGTTGCCGTGTTCTTAGACGCTTCCTGCTCATCGATGAACTCGCCATTGTTAACCGAAACGCTTCTCTTCAGTTTCGTCTCATAGGCAATCGTGTGCTCCCCCTGGGAAACGTTGCCTAAGGTGTCGAGAGTCGCAATCTGACCGTTGATCGTTGGCTGCGGGCCGAGCTTCTTGCCATCGAGCGTGAAGCTGCCGTCCACAAACTCAAAGTTGTCGCCTAGGCTGTCAGTAAACTTGACGTTCGTAGCGTACGACTCGACGGTGAGCTTAACAGACCAGGTGACCTTGGCCACGCCGTCGGCTCCCTGGGAGAAGGCTCCCGATTTCTCCCCTTTGACGGCGCCATCCGTAGTTGGAATATTGATTGATCCCGCACCGGGGAACTTGATAGGTGTACTGCTGTCCGAGCCAGCGTTCTTATTTGCTAACTCAAATGAAAAATTGGCTCCGACAAAAATTTCCGCAGGGTTTTTGTCAAGCCAGCTCTTATCAAACGTAAAGATGATCTTATTGTCCTCGATTTTCCACGTGCCAGCCTTGTCAGCGGTCGCCTCCGGGCCCTCCATGAGGTTGCCACCGGCGTTATCGTCAACGACGATGGTGCCGGGAAGCTCATAGACAGCGATATAGTTCTCGGGCGAAGGCGCCTCGCCGCTTTTGAATTGTGCCGAAAAAGCTCCATAGAGCTTCGAAGTAGACGTTACGGCGCCATTGAGCTCTTGAGTATGGTTCTCATCGGTATACAGCTTGACCTCAACCGTTGCCGTATCACCGTTGATCTCAATCGGCGTCGGCGTCGTCACGTCATCGGCGCGCACGGGGGCTGCGCCGTGGAAAACTGCGACGGTGAGGCTAATTAAAATGAAGATCAGGGCCGCCATACCCAGCGACCGTGAGCGGTGTGTGTCCATAGTTGTCCCCTAATTCCTACAACACGTTGTGGAATACGGCGAATCGTCGGATCGAACACAAACCCCAACATCAACGAGAACCTACCTAGCGCATTGCAAGAACCCATTGGGGAGCAACTTCTAAGACGGTTCGTCTATGCCACAATGCATAAAATACAATATAGATACCAGTCATGTAAACCGCAGGTAAAGAGGTCTTTTAATTTAATACCAGTTGATATTTACCTGTGACAGTTTTGTATCAAAGCGGTTGTATTTCAATGATTCGTGTATATGTTTAAACAACTTAACTTTGCCTGAAAAACAGCCGGGGGGGATAACCTCCTCCACCGTGGTGCAAACGGACCCGTCCCCCTTGCACCAAAAAGGGCGCCGACCATCGCGGTCGACGCCCTTTCTTATTGGCGGTTATAAGCCCCAGCGCTTATTTGTTGACCTGACCGGCGCGGACGGCAGCCTTCTTGCGGTCGGTGGCGTTGAGCAGACGCTTGCGCAGGCGGATGTTCTTGGGGGTAATCTCGACCAGCTCGTCGTCGGCGATGTACTCCAGCGCCTCCTCCAGCGAGAAGGTGCGGGGCGGCACCAGCTGGACGGAGATATCGGAGGTCGAAGAACGCTGGTTGCCCAGGTTCTTGGTGCGGGCGATGTTGACGACCATGTCGCCGGCCTTGCTGCGCTCGCCCACGATCATGCCCTCGTAGCACTCGGTGCCCGGCTCAACAAACAGCTGGCCGCGCTCCTGCAGTGTGCCCAGGGCGTAGGCAACGGCCTTCTCGGTGGTCATGGAGATCATAGCGCCGTTCTGACGGTTGCCGATCTCGCCGGCGTAGGGGCCATACTCCAAGAAGGTGTGGTAGAACACGCCCTCGCCGTGGGTGACGTTCATGATGCGGTTCTTAAGGCCCATGATGCCGCGGGTCGGGATCTTAAACTCGAGGTGCGTCACGATGCCCGAGGTATCCATGCTCGTCATGATGCCGCCGGAGGTACCGAAGACCTCAACGACCTTGCCCGAGTACTCGTCCGGGCACTCGACGACGGCCTGCTCGACGGGCTCCATCTTGTTGCCGTTCTCGTCCTTCTTAAACAGAACGCGGGGACGGCCAACCTGGAACTCAAAGCCCTCGCGACGCATGGACTCCATCAGAACGGACAGGTGCAGGATGCCGCGACCCGAGACCTCGACGCCGCTCTTGTCCTCGAGCTCCTCGATCTTCATGGTCACGTTGTTCTCGGCCTCGTTGAACAGGCGTTCCTTGAGCTGACGGGCACCAACGATGTCGCCGTCGCGACCGACGAGCGGGGAGGTCGAAGCCTCAAAGACGATGGACAGGGTCGGCGGGTCGATCTCGATGGGCTCGAGCTCAACGGGGTTCTCGGGATCGGTGTAGACATCGCCGATATCGGTGCGGTCGATGCCCACGACGGCAGCGATGTCGCCGGCGCCGACTTCCTGGCACTCGGTGCGGCCCAGGTAGTCGAAGGTAAAGAGCTGTTTGACGGTAGCGGTGGCGCTGGAGCCGTCGTTCTTGACAACCAGGATCTGGTCGCCCTGGTGGATGGTGCCGGAGTACACGCGGCCGATGCCGATACGGCCGACGAAGTTGGAGTGGTCGATGGTCACGCACTGCATGGCGAGCGGGGCGTTCTCGTCAACCTCGGGTGCGGGCATGTCGTCGATGATCATGTCGAGCAGCGGGTACATGTCCATGTTGCCGTCGTTGGGGTCAAGGCGGGCAAAGCCATTCATGGCGCTGGCGTAGACCACGTGCTCCATGGCGAACTCGAGCTGGTCGTCGGTGGCACCCAAGTCGGCCATGAGGTCCAGGCAGTCGTTGTAGGCCTTCTCGGGGTTGGCGCCCGGACGATCGATCTTGTTGATGACGATCATGATCTTGAGGCCGGTGTCGATAGCGTGACGCAGCACGAAACGGGTCTGGGGCATGGGGCCCTCAAAAGCGTCGACCAGCAGCAGGGCGCCGTCGGCCATACGCAGCACGCGCTCGACCTCGCCGCCAAAGTCGGCGTGGCCCGGGGTGTCGATGACGTTGATCTTGACGTCCTTGTACTCGATAGAGATGTTCTTGGCGAGAATCGTGATGCCGCGCTCGCGCTCCTGGTCGTTAGAGTCCAGGACGCGGTCCTCGACCTGCTGGTTGGCACGGAAGGCGTCCGTGGCACGCAGGAGCTTGTCGACCATCGTCGTCTTGCCGTGGTCGACGTGGGCGATGATGGCGATGTTCCTCAGATTGTCTACGCGCATGTAGTTCCCCTATCTTCTATCCATATACAAACGGCACGCGTATGCGGCCCGCCCAGCGACACAACGCTCAGCGGGAATATTGAGCCTTTTACCGAAAACTCGTTTATTTTAGCGATTTTAGATGAGAGGGGTTTCCTCACCTGCAGGTTCAGGGTCGCTCCACATAAAACCATCGCCGGCACCCATGCCCTCATACAGCACGTATGCCGAAAAACCGCTCTCGAGCGTGGTTTCGAAGAAGCTCACGAGCAGGGCGTCGTGATAGCCGCCGTCAATTTCGACACAACCGGTGTAGCCGATGGCATAGCGGGCGATGCGGCCCAGCCCCTCGTCCTTAAGACCCATCTTGTGCTCGGAGATAAAGTTGGTGGCAGCCTCGAGGCATGCCTCCTCGCCATCTTCGTCGAGCGCCGCCAGATATCGGTTGGAAGCAGCGTCCTCGATCGCCACAACTACGCCCGGATTCTCGCCGGCGGCAAGGTCGTCCAAGAACGCGCCGATCAGATCGCACACCATGGCGTCGAGCTCGGCGGAGACGTTACCGGCGTCCTGCATATCCTGTGCCATCTTTAGACCTTCCCATCGAGTCTGGCGTCGTTACAGTTCCTGTGCCTCGGCAGCGATCTTGGCGGCAGCGTCGCGGGCGCGCATCATATCCATCGCGCGCTTGTCGAGTACCTTGATCTGGTTGGTCAGCATGACCGCATCGACCACACCCCAGATTACCAAGCCTGTTGAAATCGAAAACCCAAGCGCACCAACTGTACCACGAAGGGGCGAGCAGATTACCGCGACAAGGGCGGAGACGACAACCATCTTGATAAACGAGCCGCGGCGCTCGCGAAGCGTGCGGGCCTGCGTCACATAGGCAATGCGAGCCGCCTCAGAAGCCTCCGAGCGCATCTGGGCCTCGCGCGCAATGGCCGCCGCCTCAGCCGATACGCGGGTACCCATCAGCGACCTCTCCGCTCGCGTGCCAGACATTTAGAAATCATCGGGGGAGAGCGTATGGACGAACTCGTCGAACTTCTCGAACTCCTGCTCGTCGTCGACATCCTCGGCGTGGGTGGAAACAGTGCCCAGGCGATTCATGATGTCGTCCTCCACAAACATGGGGGCATTGCTGCGCACGGCAAGGGCAATGGCATCACTGGGGCGGGCGTCGATCTTGCGCTCCTCGCCATCGGCCAGTACGACGATCGTCGCGTAGAACACCGGCGGCTCGGCGCGAACGATCTCGATGCGCTCGAGCTTGGCGCCCAGGGCGTCAACGGTATCGAGCAGCAGGTCATGGGTAATCGGGCGCTCGGCGCGGCCGCTATCGATGCCGCGGCTGATGGCAGCAGCTTCAAACGAACCAGTCTGAATGGAAAGGGAACGCAGCGGCGCGGGCGAGTCCGATTTGCTGCTGCGCTCACGAAGTACGATAAGCGATGGCACGGGACCGGCGGCCATGACGATGGTCTCTATGTCGACGCGAACCATGGAACACCTCCGGTACGTAGCGGTTAACACGCGGCAGCGCGCCGCATTGAATAGCTATACTACCCAATCTTTCGCACAGCACACAAAACCAAAATGAGATTTATCGCAGACAAGAAAAAAGCCCTGAGGCAACGCCCCAAGGCTCTTCACAGTTTTGATGGTGGACCTGACAAGATTCGAACTTGTGACCTCCCGGTTATCAGCCGGACGCTCTAACCAACTGAGCTACAGGTCCATCATGGTGGAGGTTAGGGGGATCGAACCCCTGACCTCAGGCTTGCAAAGCCCGCGCTCTCCCAGCTGAGCTAAACCCCCACGGAGACAGTAATAAACACCCCAGCGGCGACTCGGCTCTCGCTGGGGTGTTTATTGCGAAAGAAAGTGGTGGACCTGACAAGATTCGAACTTGTGACCTCCCGGTTATCAGCCGGACGCTCTAACCAACTGAGCTACAGGTCCATCGCGCAAGGGATATATTAGACGAGTCGTTACGCGCACGTCAACAACTTTTTTGAAAATCTTTGAGGGGTGTCGGCCCCGGCTGCCCGGCGGCATGCGAAGTCGCCTGCTCGGACAGTCCTGCTCGCACGGAGAGCACATTAAGTGCTCTCCGGCTCGTGCGGAACTCGCGATCGACTTCGCATGCCGCCGGGCGGCCGGGGCCGACGCGAGGTTCAAGATTGTCAAAAAAGCGGTCGGCACGCAGTGCGCCGACCGCCGATATATGGGGTCTGATATTTTCTACCAGCTAGGGCCTCTTACTCGTCTAGGAGATCCTCTGGCATGTCGTTGCCGTCGCCTAGATCGACAGGGGTTTCTTCGGGGGCGGAGCCGTCTTCTGTGGCTTCGCCTTCGGGCTTCTCCTTGGCGGCCGTCATGCGGGCTACGGCGCAGATGCGGTCGTTGTCGTCGACGGTCATCATCTTGACGCCCTGGGTGGCGCGGCCGGTCTGGCTGATCTCGTCGGTCTTGACGCGAATGACCGTCGCGCCCTCCGTCACGATGAACAGCTCGTGCTGCGGGCCCACCGTCTTCATGGCCGCGAGGTTACCCTTACGCTCGGTCATTTGGATGGTGTAGACGCCCTGGCCGCCGCGATTCTGCTCCGGGTAGTCCGCGACCGGCGTGCGCTTGCCGTAGCCGCGCTCGGTGATGACGAACAGATCGCCGTTGCCGTTAGTGACTTCCATGCCCAGAACGCTCACGCCGTCCTTCATACCGATACCGCGAACGCCGCTGGTATCGCGGCCGGTGGCGCGCACCTGCTCCTCGGAGAACATGATCGCCTTGCCCGCGGTGGTGGCCAGGATAATCTTGTCGCCCTCGCGCACGCGGCGCACGTTCAGCAGCGCGTCGTCGTCACGCAGGTTGATAGCGATCAGGCCGTCGCGACGGCTGCGGTCATATGCGCTCATCACGGTCTTCTTGACCATGCCGCTCTTGGTGGCAAACATCAGATACTCGTCGGCAGGGAACTCGCGGCAGCTGATGACGCTCGCGATCTTCTCGCCCTCCTCGAAGGGCAGCAGGTTGACGATCGCGGTACCGCGCGCCTGGCGCGTACCCACCGGCAGCTCGTGCACCTTCAGGCGATAGACCTTGCCCTTGCTCGAGAAGAACAGCACGTACTCGTGCGTGGACGCGATGAACATCTCGTCGATGACATCGTCCTCTTTGAGGTTGACGCCCGAGACGCCCTTGCCGCCGCGCTTCTGGGCGCGGTAGGCGGCCACCGGGATGCGCTTGACATAGCCGGTGTGGGTGATGGTCACGACCATGTCCTCGTCGGCAATGAGGTCCTCGACGTCCAGGTCCTTCTCGACATGGCTGATCTCGGTGCGGCGCTTATCGCCGAACTTCTTGGAGATCTCGCGCATCTCTTCCTTAATGACGCCCAGGATCTTCTCCTCGTGCGCCAGCAGGTCCTCGTAGTAGGCGATGGCGCGGCGCAGGCCGTCCAGCTCTTCCTGAATCTTGTCGCGCTCCAGGCCGGTCAGGCGGCGCAGCTTCATCTCGAGGATGGCCGTGGTCTGCTCGGGCGTAAAGCCAAAGCGCTCGATCAGGCGGCTGCTGGCCTCGGAGTCGGTCTGCGAGGAGCGGATAATGCTGATGACCTCGTCAATATGATCGAGAGCCATCAGGTAGCCCTCGAGGATATGCGCGCGGGCCTGGGCCTTCTTAAGGTCGAAGCGGGTGCGGCGGGTGACGACGTCGACCTGGTGGTCGATGTAGTGCTGCAGCATCTCGCGCAGGCTCAGGCATTTGGGAACGCCGTTGACGAGCGCCAGGTTGTTGGCGCCGAAGGTCGTCTGCAGCGAGGTGTACTTATACAGGTTGTTGAGCACGACCTGCGGAATGACGCCCTTCTTGAGCTCGATGACCAGACGGATGCCCTTCTGGTTGGACTCATCGCGCATATCCGAGATGCCCTCGATGCGCTTGTCGTTGACGAGCTGGGCGATCTTCTCCTGCAGGGTGCCCTTGTTGACCATGTAGGGAATCTCGGTAAAGACCAAGCGGCTGCGGCCGGTCTTGGTGGACTCCACGTGGGCCTTGGCGCGCACGGTAATGGAGCCGCGGCCGGTCTCGTAGCTCTGCTTAATGCCGGCGCTGCCCATGATGATGGCGCCGGTGGGGAAGTCCGGACCGGGCATGATCTGCATGAGCTCGTCGACGGTGGCGTCGGGGTTGTCGATCAGGTAGCAGGTGGCCTCGATCGCCTCAGTGAGGTTATGCGGGGCGATGTTGGTGGCCATGCCGACGGCGATGCCCTGGCTGCCGTTGACCAGCAGGTTGGGGAAGCGCGCAGGCAGCGCCACGGGCTCGGCGAGCGATTCGTCGTAGTTGGGCTGCCAGTCGACGGTATCCTTCTGCAGGTCACGCAGCAGCTCCATGGCGGGCTTTGCCAGGCGGCTCTCGGTGTAACGCATGGCAGCGGCGCCGTCGCCGTCGATGTTGCCGAAGTTGCCGTGGCCGTCGATGAGCGGCGTGCGCATGGAGAACCACTGCGCCAGGCGAACCATTGCCTCGTAGACCGCGGAGTCACCGTGCGGATGGTACTTACCGATAACTTCGCCGACCGTCCAAGCGGACTTCTTGTGCGGACGGTTGGGGTAGATGCCGCTCTCGTTCATCGCGTACAGGATGCGGCGGTGCACCGGCTTTAAGCCGTCGCGCACGTCCGGCAGGGCGCGCGCCGTGATGACCGACATCGAATACTCGATAAATGACTGCTTCATCTCGCGGCCAAACTCCGAAATCTGGAGCTGGCCGCCGTTTATATCCTCGCCGGCCGAGGCGCCACGATCGACTTCGCCAAAGCTCTCCTCGAGCTCACCGTCGTCGTCCTCTTCCTCGTCATCATCGGCATCGGGGTTATAGGCGTCAGGATCGCCGTCCTCGCCCTGCTCAGCACGGGCAAGCAGGCGCTTCAGATCGTCGGGCATACCGGCATCGCCGGCCTCGCCCATGCCCTCGTTATTGTTGATATCGTCTGCCACGTTACCTCCTCTTAAGCGTCAAGGAAGCGTGCATCATGTGCATGCTTCTCGATGTACTCGCGGCGATAGCCGACCTCGGAACCCATCAGCTCGCGCACGGCGCGGTCTGCCACCACGGCGTCCTCGATCGACACACGCTGCAGAATGCGGGTCTTGGGGTCCATCGTCGTCGAGGCAAGCTGCTTGGGGTCCATCTCGCCCAGGCCCTTGTAGCGCTGGACGGTATAGCCCTTGCGCTTTTTGGTGATCTTGCCGTCCTTGGCCTTGCCGTCCTCGTCGTTATCGTCGGGGTTCAGTCCCAGACCCTGGATGGTGTCGCGCAGGATCTCGTCTTCGGGCTGGCGGCCGTTGGGATACACGTAGTGGATCTTGTTGCGCACCTTGATGCCAAAGATGGGCGGACAGGCAACATAGACGTAGCCGGCATCGATCAGCGGACGCATGTACTTGTAGAAGAACGTCAGCAGCAGGATGCGGATATGCGCACCGTCGACGTCTGCATCGGTCATGATGATGATCTTGTGGTAGCGAGCCTTAGTGATATCGAAGTCGCCGCCGTCGCCGGCACTCGTCGTGACACCGCAGCCGATCGCGGTAATCAGCGACTGGATGGTGTCGCTCGAGAACGCGCGATGGTCACCAACGCGTTCGACGTTCAGAATCTTGCCGCGCAGGGGCAGAATCGCCTGGATGTCTCGGCGACGGCCGTCCTTGGCCGAACCGCCTGCCGAGTCGCCCTCTACGATGAAGAGCTCGGTCAGCTCGGCATCGCGCACCGAGCAGTCAGCGAGCTTACCGGGCAGGGACGCCGTCTCGAGCAGGCTCTTGCGGCGGGTCGCCTCGCGCGCCTTGCGGGCGGCGTTGCGCGCCTTGCAGGCCTGTTGCGCCTTCTTGACGATCTCGCGGGCGGGCTTGGGATGCTCCTCCAAGTAATCGGCGAGGCCGTCGGTCACGATCTTGAGCGTGAGCGCGCGCATATAGGAGCTACCGAGCTTTGCCTTGGTCTGGCCCTCAAACTGCGGATCGGGCAGCTTGACCGAGATAACGGCCGAAAGGCCCTCGCGCACATCGTCGCCGGTCAGGTTGGCGTCTTTTTCCTTGAGCAGGTTCTGTTTGCGCGCGTAGTCGTTGATTACGCGGGTGAGCGCGGTGCGGAAGCCCTCAAGGTGCATGCCGCCCTCGGGAGTGTAGATGTCGTTGGCGAACGACATGACGTTCTCGCCGTAGCCGCTATTCCACTGCAGGGAAACCTCAACCTCGCCCATCTTGGCCACAGGCGCGTCCGGATCCGATTTGCCCTCGATGTAGATGGGCTCCTTAAAGGCCTCAGGGACGTCCTTGCCCTCGTTGAGAAACTTGACGAAGTCGACGATGCCGCCCTCGTAGCAAAACTCCTCCACGTGGGGAGTCGCCTCGCGCTCGTCGGTCAGCACGATTTTGAGGTTCTTATTGAGGAACGCCGTCTCCTGCAGACGGTTGTACAGCGTATCGAAATCGTAGATGCAGGTCTCGAAGATCTCGTCGTCGGGCCAGAAGGTGACGGTGGTACCCGTCGAATCCGAGGTGCCCACGACCTCCATCTTCTTGACGGTCTTGCCGCGCGAGAACTCCATCTCGTAGGTGTTGCCATCGCGACGAACCTGAACGACCACGCGCTTGGACAGTGCGTTGACGACGGAGATGCCCACGCCGTGCAGGCCGCCCGAGACCTTATAGGCCGAGTTATCGAACTTACCGCCGGCGTGCAAGATCGTCATGACGACCTCGAGCGTCGGGATCTTTTTAACAGGGTGCTCGTCGACGGGGATGCCGCGCCCGTTGTCGACGACCGTGATGGAGTTGTCGGCGTGGACCGTCACCTGGATCTCGGTGCAGAAACCGGCCATGGCCTCGTCGACGGAGTTGTCAACGATCTCCCACACCAGGTGATGCAGACCGCTGGCGCTCGTCGAGCCGATATACATGCCCGGGCGCTTACGAACGGCCTCGAGACCTTCGAGAATCTTAATCTCGCCGCCATCGTAATCGTTTTCGTTTGCCACACGTCCTCCTTCAGTCAAGAAAATGTGTACAGCCTTACTAGTTTATCGTAAAAAAATACCCTCGGGAACGAGGGTATTTGGCTCTACAAGGCCACCAGATGCGATTTAAGGCTCTTTTTTGCTTTGCACGCCCTTGGCCCACTCGGCACTGGCTCTCATGGCATTCTCGAGGGCCTCGCGCAGTTTTTGGTCTTCGATGGGCGCCACTTGGCGCTCGATCTCGGTACGCTCGGCCTCACTTAGGTCGGCGTGCGGGGCCGGCGGTCGCTCGGTCGTCGCCGGGCGCAGGCACTCCTTGGCGGCGGGCGGTGTGTGACCGGGCGCGGTGGTTTTGAACACCAGGCCGTCCACATGCGCACCGGCGCGCTCCATGCGTGCGCGGATGATCTCGCGCAACAGCGTCATTTCCTGCGTCCACGAGGGCGAGTCGAGATACACCAGCAGCTCATTGGACTCGGGCAGGTAGCGCAGTCCCGTCACATGCCGCCCCTCGCGCGTGCCCGAGCACACCGCGTTCCATGCGCGATAGACCGTGCGCGACTCCTCGGCAGCCTCCATCTGCGCACGGCGCTTAGGCGTTGCAGCCGCCAGGATGCGCTGGCGCTCTGCGTTCAAAAACCCGCTGAAGGCGACTGTCTCGCTCTCGCGCTCGTAATTAGCACGTCTCACCCATGCTCACCACCTTGGCTCGATCAAGCAGGTCATCGGTAAAGTACCCCAAGTTGGTCGTAGTTATGACCGTCTGGATATCATCGCCGATCAGCCGCAGGAAAGCACCGCGACGCTCGCCGTCGAGCTCGCTCATCACGTCGTCCAACAGCAGCAGTGGGGCGGTGCCCAGGACATCGCGAGCCACGGCAACCTCGGCCACCTTCCAGGACAGCACCAGTGTACGCTGCTGTCCTTGGCTGGCAAATGAACGGGCGGAGCGACCCGCCACGGTAAACTCAATCTCGTCGCGATGCGGTCCCACCAACGTCACGCCGCGGCGGATTTCCTCGTCGGCGTGCTCATCAAGGGCAGCCAGCATGCGCTCGTACGCCCAGCCCTTCAGCTCTTCGCGATCCTCGACCTGGGGCAAATCCCCCAGCGTGGACGCATAGGTCACGCTGGCGGCCTCACCGGACGCCACTTGCCCGTAGGCAGTGTGCACATGGCCCGCCAGCCGGTCGAGCAGGGCCAACCGGTGCACGAGCAGGGCCGAGCCCGCGCGGGCAATCGAATCGTTCCACGCGCCGAGCATCTCGCGGCAGCACCAAATCTCCTTGAGCAAGGCGTTACGCTGGGTCACGCAGCGCCCATAGGTGCTCGCAAGATCGGCATAGCGTGCGCTCAGCTGCATGCCAAAGTCATCGAGGGCGGCGCGGCGCACACTGGCGCCTCGCTTAACCATGTCCAGATGGTCGGGGCAAAACAGCACGCTCGGCAGAACCCCGCGCACACCGGCGGCAGAGCATCTCTTGCCGTTGCGGCTAAACGAGCGCCTACCGTCCTCCGCGCTCAATCCCATATCAAGCACGCGGCCGTCGCCCTCGAGCCTCAGCTCAATCTTGCACGAGCCCACGCCGTCATGGACGAGCTCGGCTGCGGTCGGATGCCTAAACGAGGCGCCGCTCGTCAGCAGCTGCAGTGCCTCTATGAGATTGGTCTTTCCCGCCGCGTTGGGTCCCGCAAGTATCGTCACGCCCTCGTCCAGGGCAAGGCGATAGTTATCGAAGCTGCGGTAGTGCGCGACGGAAAGATCGCGGGCGAACATGGTCATGGCGCAGCGCTAGATGCGGACCGGCATGACCAGGTACAGGTAGTTAATCTTGTCGTAGGACTTAAAGATGCCCGCCTGCGAGTAACTCTTGAGCTCCAGCGTGATCTCCTTCTCCTTGGACAGGGCATTGAGGCAGCCGAAGATGTAGTGGTAGTTGAAGGCGATGGTGCCCGACTCGCCCTCGGCCTCGACATCGATCGTCTCCTGCGCAAGGTCCTGGTCATTGGAAATGGAGGACAGGCCCATCTGCCCGTTCTCGACATCGATCTCGAACTTGACGGCGGGGTTGGCGCTCGCGATAACGGCCACGCGCTTGAGGGCGGCGTTAAAGGCGGCGACATCGATCTTGACGCTCGTCACGCACGAATCGGGGATGAGCTGCTTGTAGTTAGGGTACACGCCCTCGATGCGACGCGACACGTAGGTGGTGTTGCCGGCCTCGAAGACGACCTGGGTGTCGGTAGCCCCGATCATGATGGTCGCCTGGCTGGCCATGATGTTCAGCGCGTCGTTAAAGGCGTCAGCCGGAACGTTGAGCTCAAAGGAGCCCTCGAGGGTCGAGGTCTCGACCTGCGTATCGCACACGGCCAAGCGGAAGGAATCGGTCGCCACCAGGCGTACGGTGTTGTTCTCGACCTTCATGTGCACGCCGCCCAGGATGGGGCGAGCCTTGTCGGTCGAGGTGACGCGCCACACGCGGCCGACCATTTCGGACAAGATATCGGTCGGCAGCTCCACGGCACTCTCGATGGCATAGGCCGGAAACTCGGGGAAGTCATTGGCATCGAGCGTGTTCAGCCTAAAAGAGCTCTTCTCGCAACCAATCAGCACCTGGCGCTCGGACAGCTCAAAGGTGACCGGGGCATCGGGGAGGGTCTTGGTGATATTGGAGAGCATCTTACAGGGGATAACCATCTCGCCCTCTTCTTCGACATGCGCCGCGATGCGATGACGGATCGAGATGGTGTAGTTAGAGGTCTGGAATTCCAAGATGCCGTCTTGGGCCTTAACGAGCACGCCCGACAGGATGGGAAGGGTGGATGCCGAAGCGACACCCTTCATAACGACGCCGATGGCTTGTGTAAGCGAGCTCTGGCTGACGGTGAACTTCATCTTTTAATACCTTTCTATAGATATAAATATCTTAATAATAGTAATAGCACTGACGAAACTGTTGATTACTCCCAAAGACGCAGGTCAGACCCAGAAAGAGAATCGACAGCAACCTGTGTGCAACAGGGGTGGTTTTTCACGTTCAAAACCTGCGCAAAACTTTTCATCACCGCGGGTTGGGTTTTAGACACCTTATGCCCGTGGTTTCGACAAGTTTTCAACAGGTGTCTCTATTTCCCTACGAGCGCAGTGTAATTTTATCGCGCAGCGACTTGAGGTCTTCGGTGACGGTGCGGTCTTCCTGGATCATCTTCTGGACCTTTTTGTAACTCGTGCTGACGGTCGAGTGGTTGCGGTTGCCAAATTCGGCGCCCACCGCCGTGGTCGTCATCTCGCACATCTCGATGGCCAGATAGATGGCAATATGGCGTGCTTTGGCGATATTGGCGTTGCGACGCGGGCCGATGAGCTCCTCGTGCGTCACGCCGTACTGCTCTTCGATGACGGACTGAACCGTCTGGACGTTGATCTTTTTGGCCGATGTGTCGAAGTACTGGCTGGCGATGGCGTCGATATCGTCAAAGGTGAGCTCCCCGCCCTCGCGCTCGCGGTCGCCCGCCTCGCCGGCGCAGCGCTCGCAAAAGCTCTCGAGTTCGCGGATGTTGGTGCCCGAGACCTCGGCCATGTGTTTAAAGTGCTCGTCGGTCAGGTGCCCGCCGTCGCCCCCATAGGCCGCCAGCAGCGAGTCGTCGCCTGCCTCGGGAGCGGCGACGATGGTGTTCTCGTAATAGCGCTGCAAGATCTTGTATTTCATCTCGTAGCTGGGCTCTGCGACCAGGCAGAGCATGCCGGCGTTGAAGCGGCTGGTCAGACGCTCGTCCATGCTCAGGTCCTTGGGGGCGCGGTCTGCCGCGATGACGACCTTCTTGTTGTTGCGGATGAACTCGTCCATGAGCTGGAAAAAGTAGTCCACGCTCGCGCGCTTGCCGATGATGTTTTGGATGTCGTCGATGATGAGCACGTCCACGCCGTGGTACGCCTGCATGATGGGGGCGTTGCTCTTCTTTTGGCGGTCGAACTCGGTCATCAGGTCGTCCAGATATGCCTGGGAGTTGGCATACTTGACCTTGATCTCGGGCGACTTCTCGGCGAGCTCGTTTTTGATGGCAAGCAGCAGGTGCGTCTTGCCCAGGCCCGATTTGCCGTAGATGAACAGTGATGTGCACGTGCCCCGCTCGTCCGCGAGGGCGGCAAACTTGAGTGCCGAGCGATAGGCATGGCTGTTCTCGGGGCCGTAGACAAAGTTCTCAAAGGTAAATTTTGAGTTCGCGGCGAGCGGGGCTCCATCCGTATTCTGTTCGGCCGGCGCGGTCGGTGCTGGCATGGGTGAAGCGGGGGTCGCAGCTTGCGTGGATTTAGTCGGCGCTCCGCCCTTCATCTGGTTCATCATGCGACGAAAATCATCGGCCGAGAGCGTGTTCTTGATTGCAATGCCCGAATCCGCGCCCGCCGCTGCGTCGTGAGCGATGGGCATGTGCGTGGCGGGTGCGTTCGTTGACGTCGCCGCCGCGGTCGGCAACGGTGCCATGGTTTCACGGGAAACATCGCTGTGCTGGTGCTCGATTGCCGGCACGTCGCCTGCGGAGGCTGGCGCCGCAGGGGAAGCAGCGGGAGCCGTGGCGGGCACCGTCGCGGCACCGGATTCGGCCGTTGCGCCTTGCGGTGCCACGATGTCGAGCGCAATCGGTGCAAAGGCGATTTCTTCCAGATAGGCCTCAATGGTCGGCTGATGCTTTTTGAGCTGCGCGATGGCAAAGCGCGAGGGGGCCTCGATCGTGAGCGTATCTTCGGTCAGGCTTATGGCGCGCGATTGCCCCAGCATGTTGATGAGGCGTGCATCTTGGCCGTCGCGCTGGCAAAAGGCGATGGCATCCCCCAGGATGATGCTTGCTTCCTCGTCCACTATCTCTCCCGTTCTTTAGCTCTGAGCTCGCACGCGAGCGGCGCCGAGTTCGGTCAGATGGTATTTCTGGCCATGCTTGATGACCAAGCCGGCCTGCGCCAAGTCATTGAGCGTGCGTGACCAAGTGGGGGCCGAGTTTCCAAACGCCCTCGCCAGATCGGTTGCACCGCACGCTTGATTTTGCGCCAGATAGCCCAGCGCGGCGTTGCCGCGATCGCTTACGAACACGTCCGGTTGTGGCTGCGCATACTGATTTGCTGCATTAGGATACATCATTTGAGCTGCTGGTTGTTGAGAACTCTGCATCGGCGGCATTTGCTGTTGAAAACTTTGAGGCCACTGTTGGTAAGGCTGCGGAGGCATCTGCTGGGCCCAGGGGTTGTACTGCTGCTGCGGCATCTGCTGGTACGGTTGCTGATATCCCTGCTGGTACTGCTGCGGGAACTGCTGGCCATACCCCAGTGGCGGCATCTGCTGATATGGATATCCCTGTTGGTACGGCTGATAGCCCATTTGCTGGCCACCCGGCGCCCCCGTCGCCTGCTGCATTGCTGCTGTATCCTGATCCGCCAGCGGCATGGCCTGTGGCACGTTTGGCGGCATCGACATCGACGCCGCCTGGGGCTCTTGTGTAGGAAGCATTCCGGGCTGCTGCATCTGTCCCACGCGGGGCTGCATCTGTTGCGTTGCCATGGGCTGCTGCGCAAAAGCTCCCGGCAGGGGATATGCGGGCTGCTCCGTCTCGGGCCGCACGGCAGCACCGCGCCCGCCGGCGCGTTCGATTTCCTGCACGCGTTTAGGGTCCAGGCTTACCGTAACCACGGTGCCGTTGCCCATGTTGTCCTCGATGGACACGGCCCCGCCGGCGTTTTCCAAATACTCCTGCACCATGGGAAACCCTGCTCCGGTTCCACGGATATAGCGCTTCATCTTGCTGTTTGCGCTGGTAACGCCAAAGTCGAAAGCACGCTCCTTGTCGTCGATGCCGGGTCCTTGGTCAGCAAAGCGGATGGTGTCTCCGCCGTCCAGAATCGAGATGATGGGCTCGGCAAAGTGCGCGTGGATAAAGTTTTCGACAATCTCGCGGATGACCATGAGCGAGATATGGCCACCTTGTTCTTTCATGCACTGGTAGACGGTGTTGGTCGTCTCTTCCAAATACGTGCGGACATCTTGCGGATCAATGACGATCACACGCGGTGTCGACAGCATATCGTCATAGACGGCGATGCGCGCGGCGTACATGGCTTTTGGCGCCTGCGTGGTCGTCTGCTCGCCTTCCTCACGCTCTTCGCGCACGCCGGTGATGTGCTCGTTGTCGGGTGCCGGGTCTCCGGAATCGACCATGGTGTAAAAGTCGTCAGACATGCCGCTCGCAATCTTTCAAAAGGTTTCGAACAAATAGTAGCTCACCGTGCAATGTTTCTCATCTTTCGACAACTTTTCAAAACCTGTTGAAAACTTTGGAAAACGGACGAAAAGTTCTCAACATTGCCAATATGACCTGTTGAAAACTCGATGAAATATCGTGAAAAGTTGCCATGCACCGTTAAATCGAGCTCGGCTTATGGGGGAACCGTGTGAACTGCGCAACCTTTTACCTTTGATTTCTTGACATTTGAACATTGATTTCCCTACAATCTTCAAGCTCACGTGTCTATATCTGCGTCCGCGCCCCCGCGGACACTCGAAATGCAGCAGGAGGAACTTAAGATGAAGCGTACGTATCAGCCTAATAAGCGTAAGCGTGCCAAGACCCATGGCTTCCGTGCCCGTATGGCCACTAAGGGTGGTCGTGCCGTGCTCGCCCGTCGTCGCGCCAAGGGCCGCAAGCGTCTCACTGTCTAGCAGCGATACACACATCTCGCATGAAGACTATTAAGTCTCGGCAAGATTTCGAGCATGTGTTCAGTCAGGGGCGTCGTTTTAATCACCCTCTGATTCGAATGACCATATGTGAATCGGTTGGCGAAGGCGACTCCGGAAGGGTCGCCTTCGTTGGTGCTAAACGGCTCGGTTGTGCTGTCGTGCGCAACCGTTCTAAGCGTGTGATGCGCGAGGCCGCCCGCAGCTGTGGATTTCCCGTTGCGGGTTATGACATCATCTTGTTCGCAACTCCCAAGACGAGGGTTTCTTCGCCTCAGGAGATGGACAATGCATTGCGTTCGCTTATGAAACGCGCCGGCGTTGCCGGGGAGGAGCGATGAGCAATCACGTTTTGCGACGTGTTGCCATCGCTCCTATTCGCATATATCAACAGGTTATTTCGCCCTTATTGCCTGACGCCTGCATTTATTACCCAACGTGCTCGCAATACGCCGTCCAGGCGATTGAGAAGTACGGTGTTTTGAGAGGCTGCTGGCTTGCCGTGAGGCGCATCGCTCGCTGCAATCCCCTGCACGTCGGCGGTTATGACCCTGTGCCCTAGCGGGCACTCGCTATCGGAGGAAAACTTACATGTGGGATTGGATCGTTAACATCCTTTTCGAGCTGCTCAAGCTCATCCAGACCTTTGCGGTCGACTGGGGCCTGTCCATCATCATCCTGGTGGTCATCATCCGTCTGCTACTGACGCCGCTTATGCTCAAGTCGACTAAGTCGACGGCACGCATGCAGGTGCTGCAGCCCAAGATGCTCGAGATCCAGGAGCGCTATGCCGACGATCCCCAGCGTCAGGCCGAGGAAATGCAGAAGTTCTACAGCGAGAACAAGTTCAACCCGATGGCTGGTTGTCTGCCGCTGTTGATTCAGATGCCTGTCCTGTTCGCCCTATTTACGCTGCTGCGTAACCTGCCGGACTACTTTAACGACGGCGCGTTCTCGTTCTTTAATATTCTGCCCGACCTGACCACCACGCCGAGTGCCTCCTTTGCCGATGGCTTTATGGTCGCGCTGCCTGCGCTGGTCTGCCTGATCCTGTTCGCTGTCCTGACCCTGATTCCGCAGCTCTATATGTCGCGCAACCAGACCGGCCAGCAGGCTCAGAGCATGCGTATGATGGCCGTTGTCATGACGGTCATGATGCTTTGGATGGGCTGGAGCCTTCCCGTTGGTGTTCTGCTGTACTACGACGTCTCGTCTGCTTGGCAGGTTATCCAGCAGATTTTTGTGACGCAGAAGGTCATCGACAAGGCGAAGGCCGATGAGGAGGAGCGCCTTAAGAACGCGCCGCTGCAGGTTGAGGTCACTCGTCGCGAGAAGAAGCCGCGCCCGCACAAGAAGAAGTAGCGGGATATCAATCTTATTTAGGTACCTAACTTTTGGAGTACGTTATGTCTGAAGAGATCATCGAGGATATGCTTGAGGAGGTTGCCCCGCAGGTCGCGGGCGATTATCCCGAGATTGCACAGCGCTACAAGGCCGGTGAAGAGCTGACCGACGAGGAGCTCGACACCATTGCCGATGTCGCGATTTCCATCCTGCGTTCCATCCTTTCGCACTTCGATGCCGCCAACTCTCCTATCGATGAGTATGAGGGCGACGAGGGTGAGCTGATTCTGGATGTAACGGCTCCCGACCTTGCTGTTCTCATTGGCCGTCATGGTCGCACCCTTGATGCCCTTCAGGTTATGTTCTCTTTGCTAGTGAGCCGCAAGCTTGGCTTTAGGTATCCGGTTGTAGTGGACGTCGAGGGATACAAGAGCCGCCGTCAGGACAAGGTTGCCTCCATGGCTCAGTCTGCAGCCGAGCGTGCCATCCGCACTCATAAGAGTGTTTCGCTTCCGCCCATGAATGCCTACGAGCGCCGACTGGTTCACATTGCACTTCGTGGCAATGACGCCGTCGATACTCATTCTGAGGGTTCTGACCCCGATCGCCATGTGGTGATTGTTGCTCGATAATCTACTCGAGCTTATGCTAAGGGGACGTGGTTTCCACGTCCCCTTTTTTTGTCAAAAGTTCTCGATACACTGATTTTTGTCAGAAAGGAGCTTTCGTTGTTAGTACTTACTGATCAGCAAGCTGACGAGATGTTGACTCGTCTAACTTCCTATTGCAAAGAGTATTCCTTGAGCGTATCTGATGTTGAGATGAGGAATTGTATTCAGCATTTGGATTTGGTTCTGGAAACAAATAAGACAACTAATCTCACCCGTATTCTTAACGTTGAAGATGCTGCGGTACTTCATATCCTCGACTCACTTGTTTTGCTCCCCTATATCAATAAGGCTCCTGAGGGAGCTTTGCTCGATATGGGGACAGGTGCGGGCTTCCCTGGTATTCCGTTAACCATAACCACGCATCGTAAAGCTACTTATATTGACTCTGTTGGTAAGAAGGTTGATGCCGTCAATTCTTTTGTTCATGCTCTTGGGTTGAAACATGCTCATGCGGTCCATGATCGTCTTGAAGAATATGCTCGAAGCCATAAGAAGCAGTTCTCTGTCGTAACTGCCCGCGCACTGGCTCCTCTACCGATTCTTGTTGAGTATGCAGCTCCGTTCCTCAAGGATGGAGGGCTATTTGTTATCACCAAGGGCAATCCTTCGGATGAGGAGCTTGCTTCTGGCATGTCAGCAGCTAAGATTTGTGGCTTCACTTTGCTTCTGAATGACGCAATCGATTTGCCTGAGGGCTTGGGCCACAGGGAGTTCATTGTTCTTAAGAAGAGTCATCCAGCATCTGTTTCATTGCCTCGTGCAAATGGCATGGCAAAGAAGAATCCGCTTGCCTAGATGTTTCACGTGAAACATAATGGATACTAACAACTTGCAGTGTTTCACGTGAAACATGGCAGTTGATATCGAATCGGAATGTTTCACGTGAAACATCCTCCGTTTGACAGCTTTAATACACACCAGGAGGGACCGTGGGATTTCGCGACGTTAAGCGTTCTAAGAACGCAAAAGACACGCGTATCATTGCAATCATCAATCAAAAAGGCGGCGTCGGTAAGTCAACAACGGCTGTAAACCTTGCAGCAGCACTGGGTGAGCAGGGTCGTAAGACACTGATTGTCGATTTTGATCCGCAGGGAAACAGTACCAGTGGATTTGGAATTGAAAAAGAAGACCTTGATCACTGCATCTATGATGCATTGTTGAATGATGTGCCGGCAGAATCGCTTGTTCTTGATACAAATTGCAAAAAGGTATTCGTAATTCCAGCTACGATTCAGCTTGCAGGTGCTGAAATTGAGCTCGTAAGCGCAATTGCTCGTGAAACCCGCCTCAAAGACTTGCTTGAGCCGATTCAGGACGAGTTCGATTTTATTTTCATTGACTGTCCTCCTTCGCTCGGCCTGCTTACAATCAATGCCTTGACCGCAGCAGATAGCGTTTTGATTCCAATCCAGTGTGAGTATTACGCACTCGAGGGCGTTACGAAGCTGCTTGAGTCAATGAAGATGGTCAAATCACGTCTGAACAAGGGCTTAGACACCTATGGCGTGCTTATGACCATGTATGACTCACGTACTTCTTTGTCGAATCAGGTTGTTGAGGAAGTTCAATCGTACTTTGGTGATAAGGCGTTTAAGACGCTGATTCCCCGTACTGTTAAAATCTCTGAAGCTCCGTCTTTTGGAGAACCGGTAATTACCTATGCACCTCAAAATAAGGGTGCAAAAGCGTATATGAACCTTGCAAAAGAGGTGATCAAGCGTGCCTAGTGCAAAGAAACGCGGTGGATTGGGACGCGGACTCAATGCTTTGGTCTCAGAGGCTGAGTATGAGACCGGTGGTTCTGCTGCATCTGCTTCAAATACAGCATCTGAAACAAAACTACCGGTTGAGGATATCGTTCCCAACCCTAATCAACCGCGAATTCACTTTAATGAAACTGAACTTCGCGAGTTGAGCGAGTCAATCCAAGAACATGGCGTTTTGCAGCCGCTTTTGGTTCGCAAGCATGGAAACGGCTATGAGATCATCGCTGGTGAGCGTCGTTACCAGGCGTCAAAGCTTGCTGGTCTTGAGGAGCTGCCTGTCATCATTAAAGATGTTAATGATGAAGAGATGCTGGCTCTTGCTCTTATCGAAAACCTTCAGCGTTCTGATCTGAATCCCGTCGAAGAGGCTAAGGGCTATCGCCAGCTCATTGATGCCAGCGGTATGACCCAGGAGGCATTGTCGAAGGCAGTAAGCAAATCACGCTCTGCAATTACAAATTCGCTGCGCCTTCTCGATCTCCCCGAAGTAGTTCAGCAGATGATTTTTGAGGGTAAACTTACTGCTGGTCACGCACGTGCGATTCTTGCAGTTCCCTATGAGGATGCTCGAATTCGACTTGCAGAGAAGGTTGTTGCGGAGGGCCTTTCTGTAAGAGCGACAGAAAATCTTGCTCCATTGTTTTCTGCCGGAGAGACACCTAAGACGCCGCGGCCTGCAACGCCTCAGTCTTTTAAAAAGGCTGCGCGTGTACTTCGTCAGGTATTTAATACCAACGTGCGCGTGAAAAGCTCGCGTGGAAAGAATAAGATTGAGATTGAGTTTAAAGACGAGGAAGAGCTCTCTCGTATTCTTGGTGAAATGATTCAGTTTGATCAAGGAGGCCAAGATGAGGAATAAGATTTTAACTGCGATTGCATTGGTGACGACTGTCGCGGCCGGTGCCTTTGCTGGCTATAAGATCGCGACAGACGATGAACTTCGAGGTCGTTTGCTTCGTGGTGCGCAAGATATTGTCGATACTTCCAAGAAGAAAATGGATGTTATGACAGAAGATGTTGCCATGCGCACTGCTCAGGTAACAAAAAATCCTAAGATTAATCAAGGTTGGGTTAGCAACCAATGGGAAAATGTAGGCTATTAGGTACCTAACAATTACCCTGCATATTTTGAGCGGCCCTTGTCTGATTCATGAGACAAGGGCTGCTTATTTTGTCCGTAAACAATGGGGAAGCTAGCAGCGGTCCAAAATTGAGGTCAATAAATGAAACGGCCCCTGTTGCATATCCTGCAACAGGGGCCGTCCGATGTTTCACATGAAACGTTTTGGAGTGCGACTCCCCTATGCGCTCTTCTGAACTTTGAAGCGCTGTTTCAGCTGTCCGCAAGCGGCGTCAATATCGTTACCACGGGAGTTACGAATCGTGGTCTCGATGCCACGGGACTCAAGACGACGCTGAAGATCCTCAACCTTATGAATCGGCGACGGCTTGAGCGGGCTGCCCTCGATGTCGTTAAGTTGAATCAGGTTAACGTGGCACAGCGTTCCCTCGCAGAAGTCGTAGAGTGCCTGCATCTCGGGATTCGTATCGTTGACGCCTTCGATCATGGCATACTCATAGGTCGGGCGGCGGCCAGTCTTCTCGGTGTAGAGCTGAAGCGCTTCGTGAAGGCGAAGCAGCGTGTATTTCTTAACACCGGGCATGAGCTTATTGCGCGTCGACTGGATGGCGGAATGCAGGGAAACGGCAAGAGTGAACTGCTCGGGGATATCGGCAAATTTGCGAATACCGGGAATAACGCCGCTGGTAGAGACGGTGAGGTGACGAGCGCCGATACCGATACCATCGGGGTCGTTGAGGATACGCAATGCCTTGAGAACCTCGTCGTAGTTGGCAAACGGCTCGCCCTGGCCCATGAAGACAACGCTTGTGGCACGCTCGCCAAAGTCGTTGGATACATGAAGCACCTGGTCGACGATCTCTTGAGCGGTCAGAGAGCGCTTGAGGCCGTTGAGACCGGTAGCGCAAAAGGCGCAGCCCATGCCGCAGCCTGCCTGGGTTGAAACGCAGACGGAAAGTTTGTTACGACGGGGCATGCCGACAGTCTCGACGGAAATGCCATCGTGGTACTCGAGCAGATACTTGCGCGAGCCATCTTTGGAAACCTGCTTGGTGAGTTCAGTCGGCGTATCAAAGGCAAAAGCCTCTTTAAGCTGCTCACGGAAAGCCTTGGGAAGGTTGGTCATATCGTCAAACGAACAAACGTTCTTCTCAAAGACCCATTCGATGAGCTGCTTTGCGCGGAAGGCGGGCTGGCCAAGTTCGGCCACAAGCTCGCGAATATCGTTTTGGCTCAAGTCGCGAATGTCCTGAGATTTAGTCCTGGGATTCATGGAAGCCTTTCGATTTTGGGGAAACGTAGAGGGTATCGCTACAATATGGTATCAGCTGCAGAAATTATAGAGGAGGAGTCTGCCCATGCCGGGTAAAAGCCTAGAGAACATGCACGTAGCGGTCTTGGCGGGCGGTCGTTCCGCCGAGCGCGAGATCTCGCTCAATTCGGGAAAGAACGTCGTGGTGGCACTGAAGGAAGCCGGCTACACTTCGGTGGAGCTGCTCGACACGGCTGCCGATGACTTTATGGTAACCATGGCGACCGGTGGTTTCGACGTGGCGTTTATTGCCATGCACGGTGCCGGCGGTGAAGATGGTGCCATGCAGGGTGCCATGGAGACCCTGGGTATCCCCTACACGGCCTCGGGCGTGCTTGCCAGCGCTTGCGGTGCCGACAAGGAGGTCTCGAAGCTCCTGTACGCCAAGGCGGGCATTCCCATTGCCCCCGGCCTCGCGCTCGAGGCGGGCGATGAAGTCGATATCGATCATATCGTCGAGGTTTGTGGCGAGCGCTGCTTTGTGAAGCCGGCCGTAAACGGTTCCAGCTATGGCATTTCCCTGGTCCATGAGCCCTCCGAGCTGCCCGCGGCAATCGCCAAGGCGTTTGAGTACGGCGACAAAGTGCTGGTCGAGAAGTGCATCGAGGGTACCGAGATCACCGTCGGCGTATACGGCGAGGATGACGTGCGCGCCCTGCCGATTGTTGAAATCCGTAAGCCCGAGGACTGCGAGTTCTACGATCTGGACGTGAAGTATGTCGACCCTACGGACATCCATCGCATTCCGGCGCAGATTTCACCCGAGAACTACGCTCGTGCTCAGGAGCTCGCCTGTGCTGCCCATAAGGCACTCGGCTGCCTGGGTATCTCGCGCAGCGACTTTATCGTGAGCGAGGATGGCCCCGTCATCCTCGAGACCAACACGATTCCCGGCATGACCGATACATCGCTGTATCCGGATGAGATTCGCCACACCGATGACATGACGTTCCCGCGGGTGTGTGACAGTCTGATTCGTATGGGACTTCGTCGAGCGGGCGTTGCATGCTAATCGAGGACGCTGTTTCGTCGGGAACGCCGCAGTTTGTCATCGATTCCTATGCCACGCTTGCCGGGCGCGCCAAAACCCAATCGTTTGGTCTCATCGAGGAAGATGTTATCGTCCTCGATACCGAGACCACGGGTCTTTCGGTGCAGGACAACGAGCTTATCGAGATATCAGCGGCCCGCCTTTCGGGCCGCGAGGTTGTCGATCGGTTCGATACCTTCGTGCATCCCAAGCAGCTGATTCCCGCCGAGATTACCGAACTCACGAGCATTACAAACGCCGATGTGGTGGATGCCCCATCGGCCGTCGAGGCCGTGGCCGCTCTCGCCGATTTTGTCGGCGGCTGCCCGGTGATTGCGCATAATGCCACCTTCGACCGTTCGTTTATCGAGTCGGTCAAGGGCGGTGTCAACGTCAGCGACATCTGGATCGATTCGCTGGCACTGTCGCGCATCGCGCTTCCGCGCCTGGCCTCGCATAAGCTGTCTTTCATGGCCGACCTGTTTGGCTGCGACTCGGTGTCGCACCGCGCCAACGCCGATGTCGACGCCCTGTGTGGTGTGTGGCGCGTGCTGCTCGTGGCGCTCACCGACTTGCCTCAGGGCTTAATGGCGCGCCTGGCCGACATGCACCCCGACGTGCCCTGGTCCTATCGTCCCATCTTCTCGTTCTTGGCGGGACAGAACCCCGGTTCCATCTTCTCTCTCAGCGCCGCCCGCGCCGACGTGCTCAAGGCCGATCGGGCCGATGATCGCGTCGATGCGGACGAGCTGCCGGTCCTTAAGATGCCGAGCCGCGAGGAAATCGAGGCGGACTATGCCCCGGGCGGCCTGGTTAATCGCATGTATCCCACGTATGAGCCGCGCGATGAGCAGATCGCGATGGCGCTCGAGGTCCGTGACGCACTCGTTACGGGAACGCATCGCGTGATTGAGGCGGGGACAGGCGTCGGTAAATCGATGGCCTATCTGGTGCCTTTTGCCGAGGCCGCGCGCCGCAACAATATCACGGTTGGTATCGCGACTAAATCGAATAATCTTGCCGACCAGCTCATGTATCATGAGCTGCCCAAACTTGCCGAGCAGCTGGACGGAGGCCTATCGTTTTGCGCCCTCAAGGGCTATGACCACTATCCATGCTTGCGTAAGCTTGAGCGCATGAGCCGCGGCCAAGTCGAAATTACGACTAAGCGTGATCCCGCCGACACGCTTACGGCAGTCGCGGTCATCATGGCGTACGTGTGTCAGTCGGCCGATGGCGACCTCGACTCGCTTGGCATTCGCTGGCGCAGCGTCAACCGTCCCGACTTCACAACGGCCTCGCGCGAGTGTGCCCGTCGCCTCTGCCCGTTTTTCCCCGATAAATGCCTGGTCCACGGCGCCCGCCGTCGCGCGGCGCATGCCGATGTGGTGGTCACCAACCATTCCCTGTTGTTCCGCAATGTTGCGGCCGAGGGCAGAATCTTGCCTCCGATTCGTCACTGGGTGATCGATGAGGCCCACTCCATCGAGCGCGAGGCACGCCGTCAATGGGCGCGCGTGGTGTCGGCGGATGAATCGCGCGTTCTGTTTGAGCGCCTGGGCGGCTCGAGCACCGGTGCGCTGAGCCAGGTTTCCCGCGATTTGGCAACCTCGGAGGGCTCTACGCTTTACCTGGGTCTTACCGCCAAGGCGACGTCGACGGTTGTACGTGCGAGCATGGCGATTGCCGATGTGTTTGACGGCGTTCGCGAGCTTGGCCGCCGTGCCCGCGGCGGCTATGACAATGCGAACCTATGGATTGGCCCCGAACTGCGCGAATCTGACGACTGGCATGATTTCTTACAGTCGGCCTACGCTGCCATCGATGCATTGGAACAAGCTGACAAGAGCGTCGACGCGCTGGTGCAAGCCGTTGCCGCCGACAAGCCCGAGGTTGTTGTCGGCCTGGGTGATATCTCGCGCCGCCTACACGAGCTGGCCGAGAACCTCAAACTCATCATTGACGGTACCGATGAGCACTACGTGTACTCGCTGCAAGTCAATCGCAGATTGCGCGCCGGCGGCGAGTCGATGACCGCGGAGCGCATCGATATTGGCGAGGCCTTGGCAACCGAGTGGCTGCCCGAGGTCCACACGGCTATCTTTGCATCGGCGACCATGACGGTTTCCAAGAGCTTTGAGCATTTTAACCACGCCGTCGGACTCGATCGTATCGGTGCCTCGACATCATCGTCGCTGCACTTGGATTCGAGCTACGACTTCGATTCGAATATGGCCGTGGTCGTGGCTGGGGATATTCCTGATCCGCGCGACCGCGAAGGCTATCTTACGGCGCTCGAGCGAGTGCTGGTCGACGCCCATCTTGCCATGGGCGGATCGGTGCTCACGCTGTTCACCAACAGGCGCGACATGGAGGAGCTGTACGCTCGCGTCGAGCCCAAGATGGCTCGTGCGGGTCTGGAACTCAACTGCCAGCAGCGCAACTCGTCCCCTCGCCGTCTACGCGATCGCTTTATCAACGAACCGACCTCGTCGCTCTTTGCGCTTAAGGCCTTTTGGGAAGGGTTTGACGCCAGCGGCGAGACGCTGCGCTGCGTCATCATCCCCAAGCTGCCGTTCTCGAGCCCCACAGACCCGCTCTCATGCGAGCGCAATCTGCGCGAAGACCGCGCTTGGGTGCGCTATTCTCTGCCCGAGGCCGTGCTCGAGGTCAAGCAGGCAGCCGGTCGCCTCATTCGCTCATCGACCGATTGCGGTGTGCTGATTCTGGCCGACCCGCGCCTAGTGACGAAGGGCTACGGAAAGAAGTTCTTAACGTCGCTGCCCACGAGCTCCTACCAGCGCATCGAATCGGCGCAGATCGGTCACTATCTGCAGCTGTGGCGCGCACGCCACGAGCGGCGCCGCTAAAGCGGACAGACGAGGGATTTTGCCATATCGCACAGACGCTCTGACAGGGCGGGGTCATCCAAGATGCGGATGGGCCCGCCCGCTGCGATTACCTGGCTTAACAGCCAGCGCTCGGAGCCGTAGCGCACATTCGCTGTCGAGCTGTCCGCCCCATTGGGTTCAATCGACATGATGCCGGGCCAGTCTAGGCGCTCTGCCAAGGCGCGCGGCATGAGAAGTTTCGCGCTCCGCTCCGCCTGGGCGAGGGAGTCATGGAGGGTCGCGGGCTCCGGTTCGTGGCGCACGACGGAGTCGTCGGTCAAGACCAGGCCCTCGATTTTATCCATACGATAGGTACGCTGTTCGTCGACCGCGACATCCCAGGCAATCAGATACGTTTGGTCGCCGTTTGTTGTGATGTGCAAGGGGTCGACCAAACGCTCGCGCGCTTGTGTGTCATCCATCGAGCGATACGAGATGCGGCAGCGAACGCCGTCCCGAATGGCGCAGCTCAGCTGCTGCCAGTGCGATCCGTGGGCGACGGTGTCAAAGACGCGCTGGTTGTAGCCGAGCTCTTTGGGAAGAAGGGCGCGCCGTATTCGAGCCGCCGCTTGGGGTTCGATCCCCAATGATTCAAGTTCATGGTTGAGCACAGCGCCCTCGGCGGCACTCAGCCGCAGCGGTAGCACGCGCCCCGCATCACCGGTGAGGATCACGCACTCGCCGCGGCGTTCGCAGATAATACGTGCGCCCGATTCTCGGTCCGCAAGCGTCGAGACGATCTCGAGAATCTCGTCGAGAGATGTCCCCGTGATATCAAAGCGGCTGCAAAGCTCGTCTCGTGCCATGCCATTCTCGCCGGCGGCGTAGAGGGCCTCCATGATGTCGATGGCGCGCGAGAATCTTTGCTCGCTGGTGAGTTTACGCACGGGCATGCTCGTGCACCGTCCTTTCGATGAGGTGATTCCACGTCTGCTTGAGGGAATCGGGGGCGACGGGCCTCATGCCATCCATGGCATGAGCCATGCAAAACGAGGCTGCGGCTTCAAGGTCGCGCGCGTCAACGGTCCAGGTCCATCCCGAATCGGTGTGTGCGAGCTCACCTCGCCCGCGTGTGAGACCGCTGATCATATCGGCCTGCGCTTCACGCGCGAACGAGAACGTAGCTGAAACGGGTGGGCGGTCGGCAAAATCGAAGTCAAAGAATAAGTAATCGTTGAGGTTGAAATCCGCAGGGATGGCGTAGGCCTTCGAAGGTCTCCAGGCGCGAACGATGCGGTCGCAGCGGAATGTTCTGATATTGCCTGTGGCATTGTCGAGGCCGCAGAAGTATGCCGTACCCTCGCGCTCGAACATGCCGTAGATGCAAACGGTCCGCTCGCGTTGTTCACCGCGCCCGTTTTGGTACAAAAAGCGCAGCGCGCAACGCTCGGCAAAGGCACTCCATACCGCATCGACGGCGGGAGAGCGGCGGATCGGTGCCTCTCCTGTCGTCGACATGCCGGTAAGGTAGGCAATCTTGGAGCGAATGTCGGCAAGCGGCGCGGAAAAGGTGGATGAGCCCGCCGCGAGTGTCTGGTCGATGGCGTTGAGCAGGATGTCGGCATCGTCTGCGGTGATGAGACCACCCGCGGCAAACGTGTGCTCGCGGTCGATCGTCCAGGCGCTCTCCTCGGTTTCCTGCGCTCCGGCAGCACGAACCTCCCTGATAACGATGCCGCGTTCGAGCAGCTTGTCGCGATCGCGGCGGAACTTACGCTTGTCTGAGTCGATATTGCCCGAGCCGTATCCCAAATCGGAATCCAGGACGATTTGCTCGGTCGTCAGCGGTTCGGGAGAACTGTTGAGTACAAAGAAAAGGTTGAGGATGCGCTGAGCCGTTTTATCGAAACCGGGCTCGGGTGCCCCCTTTTTAATTGTCGCGGTCGCGTCGCTTGCCGTCATAGAATCCTCGCATGAGAAGGTCGTTTGATGCCATGATTTTAGTCCGATATGGAGATTAGGCTATATCCTTGTCCGCTCGTGGCGTTAAGATGGCCCGAATTCGGTCGTTTGCGCTCGCTCGGGGTATACTTTCGACTATATACGGTTCTAATGTGCATGCATTGGGCCTATTTGTCGGATTATGGATGTGGAGCGCACATGGCGAACACCCAGAACTATATTAACCACCTGCTGCAGAGCACCGGCATTACGCCGGCGTGCAGTGAAGAAGAGCGCCTGGCTGCCGAGGATATCGCTCAGATTTTCCGCAACCACGGCTTTGACCCCGAGGTGCAGGAATTTAATGCTCCCGCGCCCAGCAGGTTGGCGTTTGCCGTTACCGGTATTCTGGCGTTTGCCGGCGCCCTGCTGATGGGCATCGGCGGCGGTATCGGCTTGGTCGGCACCTTGCTGGCCATTGTCGGTGCCGTGCTCTACGTGCTCGAGCGCACGGGGCATCCCGTGGTTTCGCGCCTGGGAAAGACCGGTGTGAGCCAAAATGTCATCGCCTATCACAAGGCCTCGGGCCCGCTTGCGTCTCCGCGCAACCGCCCGGTCGTCGTGGTGGCGCACTATGATTCCCCCCGTGCCGAGCTCCTTGCTCGCGAGCCCTACGCTCCGTATCGCGCGCTCATCGCCAAGCTCCTGCCTGTTGCCACGATCGCGCCCGCGGCTGTTGCCATCCTGCGTATCCTGCCGCTTCCCGGCGCGCTCAAGGTTCTGCTGTGGATTGTCGCGATCCTCGCTTCCCTCGTTGCGCTCGCCAACGCGGCAAACATCATCTCTAACCGCTACATTCTTCCCTATACGTCCGGCGCGGTGTGCAACAAGTCTTCTGTCGCCGCTATGCTCGGTGTTATGGACAACGTTGCTCCTTTCCAGGGCGAAAACGAGTTTCCCAACGATGTTCCGTTCGATACCTATTTTGGGGAGCAGAAGCGTCGTGCCGAGGAAATGGCGCGCGCAGCGGCGGAGTATGCCGCGGCCCAGCAGCAAAACGACTACGGCAACACCATCGAGTATGAAGAGCCTACCTACGCCGAGGACGAGTTCGGTCAGCCGATTGCTCCCGACGCTCAGGCCGAGCCCGAACAGGGTGAGGCTTTCGACGAGCAGATCGAGGGCTTTGAGGGTGCGTCTGCCGACGAGACGCTGATTGGCGCCATTGTGCCCGAGGATCAGAATCAGGCTGTCCAGGCCGAAGAGTTCAATGACGAGGTTCCCGCTGCCGAGCCGGCGGAGGAGCCTGTCGCGGCCGAGCCCGAGCCCAAGCTCTATCGCAATGCCGCCGGCAACATCCGCTTTGGTTCGGATGCCATCCGTGCGCTCGGAATGCTTCCCGAGTCCTGCACGCTCGATTACGAGGAGGGCGAGGAGCCGACGTTTGAGCCCGAGCCTGCCCCCGTCGTGACCGTGGATGATGAGTCTGCCGCGGTTACCGCTGCCGTTGCCGAGTCCGAGGCGGTGTCCGCGATCGATCCCGCGGCAGGACTGGACATTTTGGCTCCCGCCGCGCCGGCGCAAGACGTTGCGGACGAGTCTGACGACGATTACGCTGAACAGCCGAGGCGCGTGTCTTACGAGAGCGATACTGATTTCTCGGCCGAGATTCCCGCGGCAACGCCCCATGCCGATATTGCATCCGCGTTCTCTTCGATTGGCGCCAGCGCTTCCAACTTCTTTAAGGGTGCGCTTGCAAAGGGCAAGAAATTTGTCGACGATTTCGAGGAGAAGCGCGCTGCCGCACGCGAGGCTGCCGAGCAGGAGGCTATCGCTCAGCAGCAGGCGGCCGAGGCGGCACGCGAGCGCGCAGCACAGGAGTTCGAGCAGAACGAGGCTATGCAGTCCGTGCCCGTCGACGCTGCCGAAGCTACGACGTCCTTTGAGTCCCAGCAACCGGCGTCCGCGGATGTTGTTGAGGCGACGACGTCTTTCGAGGCTCAGCAGCACGTCGATAGCACCATGTCGTTTGATGCCGCGCAGTTCGATTCTACGATAACGTTTGAAAAGCAAGGCACCGCGATTGCCGAGCCCCTTCCTGTTTCCGATGAGCAGGGCGACGCGGCAGACGATGACGAGCCTATTGATGCTGCTGAAATCCAAGATGTCGCCGAGGACGAGCCCGTCGAGGCCAACTCTGACGAAGAGCAATACGCGGCAGCCGAGCAAGATGATTCGACCGAGGTCGAGCAGGAGGAAGTGCCTGCGGTTTCCGAAGCTTCCGAGACAGATGAGTCGAGGCCTTACTCCACGCAGATTTTCACCATGCCGACCCCGAGTGGTTCCGGTGCCACGGTTGCCGATGTTGCTCCCACCCAGGACGAAACAGTCGATTCCCTTATGGCCCAGATTTCCTCCCAGGCATCACCACGCCCGCAGATGAATGTTCCCGATCCGGCGTCGGCTCCGTCGCCTGCACCTTCCTCGTCTCCGCTAGCTTCGGTCCCCGATCCGTCGCTGCCGTCGATGAAGCAGGCAAACGTTGCGTCTCGCACGTCGCTGTTCGACCTTCCCGACCCCTCCGCACAGGTCAACGACCCCTTTGCTACCGCTCAGGGTCCCGAACCCACATCGGCACCCGTTGCGCCTCCTAGGCCCGTTGCGTCGGGCGCACAGCCGATCGAGACCATTTCGGCTCCCGCCCCGGCGGCACCCAAGTCTCGCAAGCGCGGCCTGGGCGGCCTGTTCGGTCGTAAAAAGAAAAACGAACAGGACAGCATGAGTGACTGGCTGGGCGTCGAAGACGATTACGATGCCAAGAAGTCCGGTCGCGGCATCGGTTCGTGGGATAATTTCGAGGACGATAACGATGGCTGGAAGGGCGGCGCTACGTCTTCCGACGGCGCTTCTTCCGAAGATATGCTCTCGGCTGTTGCCTCTATGGGTGACGATGAGCTGCTCGGTCACGATATCTGGTTTGTGGCAACGGGCGCCTCGGATTGTGATGGCGCCGGTATGAAGGCCTTCTTGGCTTCGCATCGCGATAAGCTCCGCGGCGTATTCTTCATCAATCTTGAATCCGTCGGCGCCGGTAGGCTTTCGGTGGTGACGGTTGAGGGCGAACAGCAGCTGCTCAAGGGCGATCGCCGCATCATGAACCTGGTCAGCAAGGTGTGCAAGTCGTTCCATGTCGATTGTGGCGCGCTCGAGATGCCCTATGCCAAGACCGATGCCTATGCCGCGCTCGAGGCGAGCCGCCGAGCCCTCACCATCGCCGGCGTGGACGGCACGCGCCTGGCTTGTGCTCGTACCGAGGACGACCTGCCCCACAATGTCAACCCGACGAACATTGCCACGGTATCCGAGGTCGTGACCGAGGTTATCCGCCGTTCGTAGACGGAGCTCTAAGGAGTCAACGTGTTTTCGTATATTAAGCGCCATTGGCCTGTCTACGTGATTTTGACCTTGATTGCCATTGCGTTAGGGTTTGGAGCTGCCTACATCGTGGGCGCGAAGGGCTCGACCCCCGCCTCCGCAATCAGCGAAGAGGTGGAGCAAGAACAGAGCACGGGCGCCGATGGGATTCCTGAGTCCGAGCAGGCAATCGTTGATGGTGGATCTTCGTCTGCAGAGTAGATACGGCGATTTAGATGATTGAAAGCGGGCGAGCCGGGG